>DASWHX010000179.1:0-24364 GCA_036397995.1 Cyclobacteriaceae bacterium | reverse complement strand
TTCCTGTGGATGATTTAGTCTTCCCTGAGTTCTGACAGTTAATTCAGTAAACAGACCTTCCACAAGACCGGAAGGAAGTTCGACATTTTCACTATTTACCGCATTCAACACATCGGAAGGTGTTAGTCCATAAGCTGCCAGCTTATCCGGATCCATATTGAGCCGCATGGAGTATCTTTTTGAACCCCAAACGCGAGCTTCACTTACGCCAGGAATAGTCTGGAATCTTTCTTTGAGAAAGTTTTCTGCAAATGCGGACAGTTCCAACAGGGAGCGTTTCTGACTGGTTACATTTAGAAAAATAATTGGAAAAGAATTTGCGTCTGCTTTTGTAACTACGGGCGCGTCAATATCCGGTGGAAGGCTGCTGACTGCGCGTGAAACTCTGTCACGGACATCATTGGCTGCAGCTTCCATATCTATTTCCAATCCAAACTCAACAGTAATTCTTGAAGATCCATCCCTGCTCACTGAGGTTAAGCTTTTGATTCCGGAAATTCCATTTATAGAACTCTCAAGAGGCTCGGTGATTTGAGTTTCAATTATATCTGCATTAGCTCCAATATATCCGGTTGAAACTGTGATTACCGGTGGATCTACTGCAGGGTATTCTCTTACTCCCAGAAAATTGAATCCAATAATTCCGAAGATGACAATTGTTATGGACATCACGATTGCCAAAACCGGCCTCATGATTGAAATCGATGCTAATCCTGCCATGCTATGTTGTTGTTAATGGTAACGGTAATCGGCTGACCTGGTCTAACTTGCAAACTTCCGGAAGTTAGCACAGTGTCTGCTTCCTTAACACCAGATAAAATCTGAATTTCCCTGTCTGTTCGGATTCCAACTTCGACCGAGACGGGGTTAACTTTTCCATCCTTCTTTAGAAAAACTTTGTGTCCATCGAGTTCAGGTATAACAGATTCAGTGGGTAACATAATTGCATTCTCCAGTGTTTGGAGAATCAGCTCAATGCGGGCAAATTGTCCTGGAAGGAGGTGGCTTTGCGGATTTGGACTTATTGCCTTGAGTTTTAAAGTTCTGGTGCGAACTTCAATTTGCGGCTCAAGCGCATAAACATTTCCTTTGAATATTTCGGCGCTTCCATCGGTGGTAAAACTTATTGGCATTCCGCCTGAAACCATTGAACTGTATTTACTGGGAATTGAAAATTCTACTTTTGCCGGATTAATGCTGTACAGCGACGAAATTATTTGGCTTGAAGTTACATATGCTCCCAGGCTAACCATTCTTAAACCGATTACACCGTCGAATGGTGCTGTAATTTTTGTTTTCGCTAATTGCGCTTCAATAATTTTTATGTCGGCTGTATTTGTCTTTACTACTGTAATCGCTTGTTCATATTCTTCCTGAGAAATAGCTTCTCTTTCCAAAAGTTTTCTTTGTCTGAACTCGGTGTCCCGGTAAAGCTTTTGAGTGTACTGCAATTTTTCCAGCTGAGCTTTCAGCTCATCATCATTAAGGCTCACCAGAAGCTCACCTTTCTTTACTTCCTGTCCTTCCTGAAAATGTATGCCGATGATTTTTCCGGATATCTCTGACGTTATTTCGACAGATTCATTGGCAAGAACCGACCCGGTTACGGAAATTTTGTTATCAACCCTTCTTGGCCTGGCAATTACAGCTTCTACATTTAATATCTGAGCTTGTGAATTTGCAGGTGATTCAACCGATTCTTTTGAACTTATTTCACCATCTATAAATTCCATTATTTTAGGCCGCGCCATCAGGAAAGCCACCACCAAAACAATTACCACAATTAAAGTGCCTTTTGCGAATTTGTTCATTTACTCCCTTTTAACTTAAAGACAAAATTTCAAATCCTGCCGGACAACATTTATTACTTTTTTTTTGCAGGCAAATGAATCTTAAAATTAGAAAAAATGCAGGTTAACTTTACATAAAACGGAAACATTAGAACCGTTAATTATCATAAACGGTAATCTTATTCTTTAGAAGGTTCAACAAAAAAACCACCTGAAGCGGGGTTCTTTTTTGCTTCAACTTTATTGGCTACAACCCTAATGCATAGTAGTATTTACCGTTGCTGTCCGGGTAAATACCTTCAATCAGAATTCCACCTTTTCCGGATTCCAGGAGATCTTTAAACTGCTCCACATTTGTTACCTCCGTTTCATTAATTTTTGTAATGATGAATCCTTTCCTTACTTCAGTATTCTGAGCTAGTTTTCCGGCAAAAATCTCCTTAACCTGAACGCCGCCCTTTATGTTCAATTGAGTAGCGATTTTCTTATCTATAGTGACAAATTCAGCTCCAAGGGTTGTAAGGATATTGAGATTTTCTTTTGAAACAACGGCGGTAGTTCCTTCTCTATTCTTTAGCAATACATCCATTTTCCGTTCTTTTCCGTTTCTATTTATCTTCAAATTCACTACATCACCAGGACGCTTTCTGGCAACAAGTTCCATTAACTCAGGCGATGTCTGAACTGTATTGCCGTCAACTTCAATTATCACGTCGCCGGGCAGTATCCCTGCAATTCGGGCGCCACTATTTTCTGAAACGCTATCCACGTAAACACCGGTTGCCAGGTTCAAATCTTTTTCTTTTGCAAGACTTGAAGTAACACTTCGGATGGTAATCCCAAGCAGACCTCTCTGCACCGTTCCGTACTTTAGCAAGTCTTCAACTACTTTGCTAACCATATTTGAAGGAACGGCAAAACCATATCCAGAATATGAACCCGTAGTAGAAGCTATTGCAGTATTAATACCCACTAAGCCGCCGTTCAAATCCACGAGTGCACCACCACTGTTACCAGGATTGATGGCTGCATCGGTTTGAATGAAGGATTCAATGGCATATCTGTCCTGCAAAATATTGATGCTTCTGCCTTTGGCACTAACTATTCCGGCGGTGACCGTACTGGTAAGATTAAACGGGTTTCCAACCGCCATTACCCATTCTCCAATTTGCACTTCATCAGAATTTACAAATGGTAATGTTGGCAATCCGGTTTCATCTATTTTGATTAGAGCAAGGTCTGTGGTAGGATCGGTACCAATAACTTTGGCTTTGTATGATCGGTTATCATTTAATGTTACTTCCAGATCATCAGCCTTATCAATAACGTGGTTGTTTGTAACTATGTAACCCTGGGAATTAATAATAACTCCTGAACCGGTTCCTATTTGAGGCTGGAAATTCTGACCATCCTGATTAGGGTTAAAAAATCTTCTATTAAATTCATCACCAAAGAAATCCCTGAAGGGATCAGGAAGATTTCTATAAGAAGTGTTTCCCCTGGGCTGGCTCATTGTAGACCTGATATTAACCACCGCCGGTGTTACCTTTTTTGCCGCGGAAGTAAAGTTCAGGTTTGCCAATTCTCCACCATTGCCCGCAGGGTAACGGGTTCCCCTGCTGGGTGTGCCATCAATATGTTCAATGGTTAGTTTTCCCTGATTTCCTATTTCAAGGTATTGAAAACTACCTACTGTTATCAGACTCCCCAAGATGGCAGCTGACAGTAACGAACCAAATTTTTTCATACGCGCTTTCATTTTTCTACAATTTGAGTTTGGTAATTTGTATTGCAACATGAATGCCAAAATTATACCGACAATAATAGGGAGTTGAGTGTGTGGCATCTGATGTCAGAATGACTTAGGAAACAGGATTGATTGCGCCAAAATGGCTCTTTTTTAACTATTATTAACAATCTTGCCAGAATTCCAGTACCTTGGGAATTAGCAGGATTGCTTTATTTTCTTTCAAATGCAAAATTCTAATTTTGATTTTTATAGAAATCTGCTTAACAACATGAATTTGAAAATCATTCTGTTGATTCTTATAATTGCTTCAAACGCAGCTTTATCACAGAACCTTCAGGTATTACTTACCAACAGCAAGGATATTGATCCTCACCGTTATGAAGGTGTGAGGGGCTCACCTTACTTCTTTAATAAATTTGTAAAGGGAAATATTATTTCAAACGGTGCAGAGACTTTCACTGATATGATATTAAACTATAATGCAGAATCTTCAGAGTTTGAAATTATTAATGAGGGAAAGACCGTTCAGCTTGATAAATCCATTTACATGAGGGTTGAAATACTTCCGGAAGGTAACCCGGAACTGGAACTTGATTTTCCGATAATTTTTCAGCGCGGTTTTAACATGAAATGGCTAAAGAAATTTGGTCAAATGGTTTACGAGGGAACAACTATCAAACTTATAAGAGATTACACTGTTCAAATATCGTCTAATGAGATTCAGGATGTCGGTAAGACTCTTCAAAATAAAAGATTTGTGAATTTGGAAGAATATTTTTTGCTGGTTGAGGGTGAGTTGATTTCTATCAAATTAAAAAAGAAAAAAATCCTGAATGAGCTTGAACATTCCAACCAGCTGGAAATATATGTGAAAGAAAACAAGATCGATATAGAAACAGAATCGGGCCTCAGAAAAATTTTAGCTTACTACGAAACCATAAAATAATTTCTTCTGAAATTTTGACAATACAGCTTCTCTCGAGCATAATTGTCGTGTCATTTTACCTACGCACACTCAATAAAATGATCTGCTCAATTAATATCCAAAATAAGCTATGCTGAACTGTCTAAGTCAGTTCGGCACAAGCTTACAACGAGCACCACTAATAAAAGTTAATGGCATTGTTGCAGTCCCTTACTATGCAGCTAACTTGGTTTAATCTTTATATGTTGTGTGCAGCCTTTTATATTCAGTCGCAACACCAATTTTTGTCGCTATTTGCTTTTTCAAAGCATTCTTTTCCTTCTTTAAAAGAAAAGTATGAAAGTCCAAGTGTTCCGATGCTGTCTATGTATGAAATCCCAAACAGTTCATAAATTCCACTACTTACAAGCAGAATTATTGACATATAGACACATACTAAAGTGCAGTTGGCATCCGCTAAAATCGGGGCAGAGTTCAATTGATTTCCTACGCTTCTTTTCCAAACCACCAAAACCCACATAACCAGGATGGAAATCATTGAAATTACAACTCCCCAAAAAGTTGTCAATGGTTTGTGCCCTGTCCAAAGGTTATAAATGCTTGTTATTACGAGCGCAAAAACCAAAATATAAAAAGCGCTTCCAGTAATCTTAAGTGCGGTCCGTTCAAAGTTGCTTTTTTTACTATTCGGATTATTTTGGATTCTTAAAATCATTTGAGCAATTCCAAGGCCCGAGATAACCTCTATGAAACTATCCGAACCAAAGCCAAAAAGAGCCAAGCTTTCATCTTCAAATCCAAGATATGTTGAAATCATACCTTCAGCTAAGTTGTAAATTATTGTAAATATGGCAAGCCCGAAAGCAACCTTGTATATTTTTTTATTATCTGTCATTTGAATTTTTTCCAGGTGGAGTTTCCGAATGGACAATAAGTTTTAAAAACTTCAGTTTGTCTTTTTTTTAACTATGCTATTTGTAATTGTTTTACTCCCAACTCCCGAAACGCCCTTTTGGCTTAAACCGCAGATATAAATTTTCCAACCCCTGCAAGCTTTGGTAAACGTTTTGCTATCTAACACCAAAGGCGGATATCTAATTTACAGATATTTCCTAAAAATGGATGGGTATGCGGAGTTTTACTCTCAATTTATATTTCGTCCATGGGGCTCTTTGTATCGCAACGGTTAAATCTCTAATTGAGTTTTCAATTAAAAAAGAGGGGCTGTTCCTGACCATCAAATCAAAACTCCAGTATGTAACTTAGAATCGGAATTAATGGCGCCTGATACCACTTCTCAATTGTTCCACTCTCCGCATCAAAATATTCACCATAAATATTCTGATTGTTTGTTACATTCTGGATATCTAAAGACACTATGGAGGTTGATTTTAGTCTGTTTCTTTTCCAGCTTATTCTTACATCTGTTCTGAAATAATTTGTGGCTCTCCCGGTGAATGCTTTATCTTCCATCCAAATCGTTTGGCCTTCTGCAATGGATTGTTGAATATCAATGGGTGTAGTTCGGAAACCCCCGGTGTAAATTGTTTTCAGGTTTATTCCCAGTACTCTGTATTTATTATTTCTAAGAATTTGAAATTCCTTTCCCCCGGTGAATGTCAAAGTAAAGTTACCATTAAAACGGGTGTTTATCCAATCCTCTCCATGCGCTTTATATTTTGCATCGTATAATGATCCGGAAAACAAATAGTAAAGATTCCTGTGCATAAATTGTTCGAAGGTAACTTCAAGGCCATAGTTTCTTCCTACTCCATCGTTCACCAAAGGTTCAGTGGCGTAGTTTCCTTCTGAATTAATCAGAGAGAAATTGCCGGCTGGATCTGCACTTATTGGAATATCAAACAGGTACTGATAATACGCTTCTGTCTTCAATCTGAGGTGTTCTTTTAATGTTCGATCATAACTCAGCACGATATGATGAGACTTTGATAATTTCAGATCCTTATTAGGTAGGATTATACCTTCGGCTGTTTGTAATTGACCAAAATATACGCCTATGGGCTGTACCTGGGAATGAAGTCCGTAACCCAGGCTAACAGATTGCTTTTCATTCAATTGATACTGCAGGGAGGATCGTGGTTCAATAGAATAAGTGTTATTCAAAAATAAATTCAGGTAATGAAATCCAAGATTAAAGGTAAGGTTTTGGTTGATTCGGTAGTTCCATTGGGAGAACGCCTGGAGAATTTGGGTGTTTCCATTAGAATTAATTACATCTAACATTTGTCCTGTGAGGTTAAGATCTTCTTTTTGTACCAGGCTGTAGCTAATGTTGGTTACATAAATCCCGGACCGCAAACTGTGCTGCGCATTCATTTTATTATTCATAACCAAATTTGCGTTGATCTTTTCTTCTACGCTATTATCCTTATATTTTCTCTCCGCCATATAGGTATCACTTATTCTGTCCTCTACATATCCTTTACCAAAACCTGAATAAACTAATGATGTTTGTAAGAAAGTTTTGTCCTTTATTGTTATGGCATGTTTTAGTCCGGCCATTCCGGTATTGGTATGGTAGTTAAAATCATAACGGTCGTAGGATTCATTCCATTTAGCAGAATCTCTGGGAGCATCAAAGTTTTGGTCGCTTAGTCCACCAAACCCGAAGAAAGAAAATGATCCCGATTTACCAGATGGTATAAATACGTTATATGAAATATCCTGGAAATTTATTATTGCATCGCCAATGGGAACACCCAATTGGCTTAGCAGCGACAAAGTTGAATACCGGTAATTAACCAGGTAAGAACCCTTATACCTTTTGGAAAACGGACCTTCCGCAGCGAGGTCGATTCCAAGAAAACCTGCCTGTAGCGTATATTCCCGCTGTTCATTATTTCCTTTTCTTAAATTGAGGTCAAAAACTCCCGCCAAAGCATTACCGTATTCAGCTGGAAATGCGCCGGTGAGAAAATCACTATTAGAAAGCAATTGAGAGCTAAGGACAGAAACACCACCTCCGGAGCTGCCCACTCTTCCAAAATGATTAGGATTAGGTATCTCTACTCCCTCCATTTTCCATTGAAGGCCATAGGGTGAATTACCGCGGATGGAAATCATGTTATTGCCGTCATCAGTTTGGGTGACACCGGCAAAAGATGCTACCATTCTGCCGGGATCATTAAACGACCCTGCGAATTTCTGTGTTTCCTCCACCGAAAAGGTTCTTGCACTTACCGCTGCCAATTCGTTGAGCGGCTTTTCCTTATCCACCTCCGGCCGGATGACAATCTCTTCCATTTTTATGATTTCTTCTTCCAGAGGAATATTCAAGACCAATTCTTTACCTGAATTCACCACAAGATTGTAAAGTATAAATTCCTGATAGCCGATGTAGGAAATCTTAACATTGTGAGAACCTATTTGAACTTTGGTGATTCTGAAACGTCCGGTAATGTCTGTAATGGCACCCTGTATGGGATCGGTTCCCATGATAACAACCGTAGCGCCAATTAATTCCTGGTTGGTGACCTTGTCCACAACCTTTCCCCGAATGGTTTGAGTTAACTCCTGGGAAAGGGAACTTTCAAAATTGAGCGCGATAAATAAAACGGGGATGAACAAATTTTTAGGCATGATTCTAATAGTCTTTTGCTTTTACAGCTTTAAGACAACTCTGGACTTTCAGACCCCTATTTTATTTGAAAAGTTTTTACAAGAATCTAAGACCGAATTTCCATCCCATCCACATTTGGTGGTTAAGGTCCGCACTGGAATAATTTTCTTCCAAAATAATTTTTGGAGTGTAATCGGTGAAGAGATATGGATAGTCTGTGTAGGTATTCTTGGTCAGGTAGCTGTTAAGTGTAGCTGCTCCGGTAATTGAGAATTTTCGCGCTACCTGAAACTCCAACCCCAGGTAAAATTTACTCAGGAGATGAAATTCATCCACCGGATTTCCTTTGCTTACCTGGTGAGCAGTTAAATCGGTATTTAAGTATAGCCATTTGGCAAGTCTGGGGGATGAACCAACGCCATAACCATAAGTCCAGTAAGGTTCGCCTGACTGTGGTTTAATTCCCGCGGTAAAGATGTTATAGAAAGCATTTGAGCTTCCGGTTCTGAGTGCCAAATTTGCATAGAATATTTCATCAGCTGAAATTTCTATCTTATGATATCCTGCTCTCGAAAAACTTATAAAGCCAATCTGAACACCAGAGACGCTGTCCGCGATATTTACAAGTCCGATTTGGGAGCCACGCAAGTTTCCGGAAATGTTTAGCAAGGAGGTTAATTGTACTCCTTCCATTCGACCAAAGTTGAGGTTCGTTAAACCGGAAACCTGAAAACCATGATAATCTCCTATTTGAAAATTGGCCATTCCGGCAGCCAGAGTTCCTTTTGACTTCTTGAAATTCGCATTGAGGAGACCTGATATTGCTACGCCGTCATAATAGCCGGAGTGAAAATTAGCCAACCCTGCCATGTGCAAACTTTTTGAGTTATTTAGATTAGTATTTAATAGTCCCGCGAATTGCGGCTTTGATGCAGAATCAAAGTTTACATTTGTGGAGCCTGCCATTTGCCATGCATGTGATTCACCTCTTACAATATTTGTGAAACCCGCTGCCTGAAAACCGGATGCATCTCCGCCGACATAATTCAAGAATCCTGCAAGCTGAGTACCATGCATGTAAGCACGGTTGATGTTGAAGTATCCACCCACTTCAAATTTTGATGTTCCCATGGAGTAACCGCCAAAAATATTTAATGAGTATTCATTTACTACATTACCGCTCAGAGCTCCATTCGTACCAACAAAAGGGAAAACAGAAACCTGAAATTTTCTATATAAAGTGTCTTTAATATTGGTCATGTTGATTTCGCGCTCCGTCATAGCTACAGGTTTCACTACATCGCGTAAAGCGGAGCTTGTTTCAGGCTCATCCGGTGGCAGTTGTGTTACCGGATCTATTCCAGTGATTTCACTATCAATTGAAATTGTTAAAAATTCTTCGGAATTTTTACTTACCGTTATTGTCTTATCAGCATATCCTTTCTTGCTAATAGTAAGTTCGCTAAAGTCTTCGGGCTTATTGATTTCTATTTTGAAATAGCCATACCGATTGGTGATAGCGGCAGACAACGTCCTTTTATCATAAATACTTACCGCCCCAATTTTCAATCCGGAGTCAGAATCAATAACGTAACCCGTAATAATAAGGGGTGGTTGTTTGCTCTCATTTTTTGCTAACTGTGACTTTGTAAGAATCACATAGTTTCCTTTTTCTTTGAATTCCAATTGGCCCGGGAACAGGGAATTTAGAATTTCCCTAACTGATTTATTTTCAAACTGGGCGGTTATATCTTTCTTAAGATCAAAAATGGAGGGGTTGTAGGAGAAATTAATTTGTGCTTGTTGCTCAATTTTCCGCAAAGCTCCGTCTGCTTTATCAAAGTTAAAACTGAGGGTAACTTCGCGTTCAAGCGGAGATTTTTGACTATTCTGCGCCTGGGATGCTGCCATGAAGAAACAGAGCGTAATTATAGCAAGCAAAAATTGTTTACTCGACACAGCCATTACCATGCAATTCAAATTCAGTAGTATTAATCTTTCTAACCTCAAGTTCCAGCGTTGCTGCTATGATATCCATTATCGTATCAATTTCCTCATCCCGGAAAGTAACCGTAATTCTGCAGTTTCTTAACATTTCATTTTCCAGGAGAATCTTCACATCATAAACTTCTTCCATGGAAGCTACTATATTTGACAGCAGAGTATTATTGAAACTGAAATACCTGGTTTTATAGGCCAGGGCATTTGGATCGGCTTCACTGATTTTTGCAAATGATTTCGTTGTTTTGTTGAAAATCCCGGTCTCTCCTGCCAAAACCCGGATACCTGGATCGTTTAGGGTATATAAGGCAACTTCGCCTTTTTCAACAATAACTGTAATCAATTCGCTTTTAGGATACGCATTTACATTGAAGGAGGTTCCGATATCTTCAATAATTAATTCATCGATTTCAATCTGAAATCGTTCTTCTTTTTCCTTTTCTATTTCAAAATAAGCTTCCCCCAGCAATGCCACTGTCTTTAATTTCTCAGTTTCGTTGTAGGCAAACGCTATTTCCGTTTCCTTGTTAAGAAAGGCAAGCGTTCCATCGGGCAAGGTATCCCGCTTTACTTCGGTTAAGGTATTGGTTGACCATAATACAGGTTCGAGTGTAACATTCTGTTGGTCCAAAAGCAGGTATCCGAATGTAGCAATTGCAGCTATTGATGCAGCCACTGCAAGCCAGGTTGTGGAATTTCTTCGCAAAGGGATTGCCCGACCATCTGCTTTGGAGTCAATGTGCAGTTTCCGCCATGCCTTATTCGCATCAAATTCCCGCCAGTTTTTTAACCGGGATGAAGTTGAAAAAATCAGTTTATGATTTTCAAAATATTTCCTGTTTTGTTCACTTGTTTCAAGCCATTTATTTAATTCCTGATTTTGCTCAGGCGTAGTTTCACCCGCCAGGAAACCGGCTATTAAGATATCCATATAGTTTTCCTCTTCCATCATCCGTTCCATGCACTTAATACTATCAAAATGAAAGGCAGGTAATCCCTCAATTGTTCACGCATCAGTTTTAATGCTTTTCCCATTTGGTTCTCAACAGTCTTTACCGAGATATTCATCTTTTCCGCTATCTCAGCATATTTCAGTTCTTCAAACCGGCTCAATTTGAAAACCATCCCGCATTTTTCAGGAAGGGATTGCAATGCTTTGAAAATTCTTAGTTCAAGTTCGTTGGCTTGCAAGTCCGGATCTTCATTGGCTTCCAGCGTTACATTCATCATTTCAGATGCATGTTTCCGCTTAACCTTTTTATGTTTTAGGAAATTCAGACACTGGTTGTGCACCATGGAAAATATGTAAGACCTTACGGAACCGGTAATGTTTAAGGACTCACGTTTTTCCCAGAGAGATGAAAATGAATTTTGAACAATTTCTTCCGCTTCATCCCGGTCTTTTACGAATGAGTTGGCGTAATTACATAGGTGATTATAGTGCTGCCTGAAAAACATTTCAAATGCTTTTATCTGGCCTCCCTTTAAAGCTTCTGTGGTTAATCCTTTTGCTTCAGTCACCGGTTAACATTACCGTTTTCAGAGAGGTTTGTCTATAAGACAATCTGGCCTTGAAATACCCCTACTTGCGGTTATACGATATTAGGAATAATACAATTAATTTATCATCTGTTCATTTAGCCGCTCATGGCCTGCCGCGTGCTACTCTTGGCGTCCACATAGATTTCTTCCAACTCTTTTTCAACTTCAACCAGCAAATCCGGATCCGCATTGAAAAATTCATCCAGCTTTTCCATTACTTTATCCAGATGCGTCTCCAGGTCTTTTATTTGCTTATCCATCTCCTTATGTTTTTTACCCGACACCTCATTGCTTTTTAGCTTAAGCAAGTCAATACTCGCGTTAATGGATCTGAGGTAATAGGACATTACATTTTGGAATCGATCGAAGTTTTTCATGATTTTAAGGGAATTATAAAATTTAAGAATTCAAGCTTAATTTACATTTATCTGCTTAAGAAGCGGTATCAAACCATTCATAATCATGCCGATACCAATTGATAAAACTATGAATCCCATCAACCTGCTGAGCGCAGCCATTCCACCTTTTCCAAGGAATTTGTTAAGAGTTCGGGAAAACAATAATATGATAAATGTTAAAGCTGAAACCAGGATAATGGCTAAAATAATAAATCCGGATTCCCAATAGGCCGGACCTTTCAATGAATCGAACATTCCTATAAGCAGGGCAATGGAACCGGGCCCTGACAATAAAGGCATAGCCATTGGGGTAAATGAGATGTCGTCTTTTTCCATTCCTTCCAGCCTCACTTCTTTAGAGATGATTTTACCTTTCTCTGAGTCTTGTCGCAATAACCTCATTCCTGAGATCACGATCATGATTCCACCGGCAATTCTGATATGTTCCACCAGGATACCGAAAAAATCCAGGATGAATTTTCCAGCCAGAAAAAAAATCACCAAAATCAGCACCATGTAAATGGCTGTCCTCAGGGCAATATCTTTGATCTCCTTTTTTGAATTTTCCTGGGTGAGGCTGATAAAAACAGGCGTTGCCCCGATAGGATTTACTACCGAAAATAATGCCGATAAAGTGCCTAGAAATACTTCCACCTTTTACCTGAATTTGTCGCCAAAATTAGAAGTTTTTTAAACCCAATTTGAAGAATTGAAAATTTATTTTATTTGAGGCCAATATGAATTAATGGATCTCCCCGGTTTATTACCGGATTGTTATTAATCCCGATAATAAACCCATCAACCGGAGAAGTTATTTTGGCCTCAAACTCTCCGAAGGGATCAGTTATTAATCCAATTACCTCATCTTTGGCAACTGGGCAGCCGTTACGACAATAGGTGTGTTGAAGCCCGGATACTTTTGCCCGCAACCAGGTAGTTTTGTCAATTCTTACAGGAGTTTTAGCGGCCTCGGGGGCGTCATCAATCATATTCAGGTGCTTCATTAATCTGAGGAACCCATTTAAACCTTCATCGATAGCATTTTTCCGAAGGCGCAGGGATTCGCCTCCTTCAAAAACCAGAACCGGAATTCCTTCTTTTGCAGCCTGCTTCCTTAAGGATTTATCTCTGTATGGCGCATTGATTATGAAGGGAGGGTTATATGCGCGCGCTAATTCCTCATTGTTTAAATCGGATAAAGCCGCTCTGACTTGCGGATAATTGTTTCGCCTGGCGCCGCCGGTATGAAAGTCAAGGCCATAGTTAATTTGCGGAAGGATTTCATGGGTAACATAATGCGCAACTTGTGATGCCAGGGAACCGGCGGTGGTTCCGGGAAAGGAGCGATTCACATCTTTGCCATCAGTTACTTCACGAGAAAAGTTAATAAAGCCGAAAATATTAAGAACAGGAATGCTGATTACAGATCCCCTTTTGGGCCTGTTTAATCCACGGACCAAAATCCTGCGGAGGGTTTCTACGCCATTAATTTCATCGCCATGCATGCCTGCCATTACCAGCAGCGTAGGTCCGTCTTCCGTGGATCTGCTCACATAAATTGGAATGTGGATTTGGGTGTGGGTAGGTAATCGTGCAATCGGCACATTAATCTGTTTTTCTTCCCCCACTCCTATTTTCTCTCCATTAATTTTTATAAATTCCTTCATTTGTTTTCAAGCTTTCACTTTGTCTTTGGTTCTTTTTTTCTTTGTTACTTCCTTTTCAATATATTCAATAATTTTCCCGGCAATATCCACTTTAGTCGCATTTTCAATGCCTTCCAGCCCGGGTGATGAATTTACTTCAAGTACCAACGGCCCTCGCTTTGATTGCAGCATGTCTACTCCTGCCACTTTTAAACCCATTGATTTTGCAGCTTTCAAAGCAACAAGAGTTTCCTTCTTTCTTAACTTAATAAGAGAAGCTTTTCCTCCTCTATGTAAATTTGATCGGAATTCTCCTTCTTTTCCCTGGCGTTTCATCGCTCCTACCACTACGCCATTAACAATGAAAACTCTGACGTCAGCCCCTCCGGCTTCTTCAATAAATTCCTGAAGTATTATCCGCGCTTTTAAGCCTTCGAAGGCCTCAATTACAGACTTGGCTGCTTTCCTGGTTTCTGCAAGCACAACTCCGAGGCCTTGTGTTCCTTCCAGCAATTTTATCACCACAGGAGGTGATCCTATCTCATGAAGAATTTCATTTTTTTCACTTGAGTAATTAGTAAACGCCGTTTTGGGCATCCCCACACCAGCGCGTGAAAGTATCTGGAGACTTCTCAATTTATCACGGGAACGCGTAATGGCGAGTGAATCAATTGCGCTAAAAACATGCATCATTTCAAATTGTCTTACCACCGCTGATCCATAAAAAGTAACGGAAGCTCCGATTCGTGGAATTACGGCATCAATCTTTTCAAGTTTCATTCCCTTATAATAAATGGCAGGACCTTTTTCGTCCATAACCAAATCGCATTTGAGATGGTCTATCACCATAGACTCATGCCCCCTGGTGGTTATTGCTTCAACCAACCGCTGAGTACTGTATAATTTCGGATTCCTCGATAAAACCGCTATCTTAAGTTTTTTCATTTTTTCTTTTTAAATGAAATATTTTTTTTCGCTACATCCACGATAAATCGTTTTCGCAAAAATTGTCTGCCTAATAATATTGGAAATTTAAGATCTTTCCGGTCGGTAAGAGAAAACCGTGTTTCAATTGTTTTTCCGAAAATGATTACCGGGGTAGTCACTACATAACGTTCTTCGGTCTGGCCAAAAGAGTTTTTTATTCGTGCAAGTTCAAAGTGGTGTGAATAATATGTTTTTTCATTGTAACCGGGATGAGATGGATCCAGCAATTGGAACTGCAGCAATTCTTCATTTCCCTTTTTTACTAATTGTATTTCATGGCAATGAATTGCACAAATGGCTGCTCCGGTGTCTATTTTCGCCTCCAGGTTGAAAATGCCAAATTCGGGGAGATCAATTTTATCACTTCTGCCAATAACTTTTCGATCATCCATTATTCATTAGTTTAATTCATGAGTTACCTCAAAATACATTTTTCTGATACATTCAGTTAAAATCCTTTGAATTTTCTTCCTGGCAGGCCAGGCGGTCATGTTCTGATTTACTTCAATTTCAATTCCGGCATAGCTGTCATCAGGAAATTTCGTCCTTAAATAGGTAGTGAATCCGTCATCAGTACCCAGGTATGGGTAGTTAAATTTTACGAGCAGGTTGGGGCTTAGAATTTCAAGTTCATTTTTTAGGTGAACAGAAAAGTCTTCTTCTGATCTTCGGTCGGGATCATACAACAACCCCAGGTCTGCTTTACGCTTAGTTCCGTTAAGTGCTGGAGTAAACGAATGAATACTTAAGTGCAAAACAGGTTTCCCTTTATCCAGGATTTTACCAATAGCGCGTTCTACTTTTTTTCTATATGATAAATAATACTTCCGTATTAAATAATCCTTCACCATATCATTTAATCCGGTACTGTATTTACTGAACAGTTCAGGATTATCAAGAGATCGATTGCATTCGATGAGCAAACGGGAGTAATCCTGATGGAATAATCTGACTTTTAATGCATCAGCCAGACTTCTGGCGACCGAAAAAGCTCCGGGATCCCAGCCCAGGTGACTTTGTAAAACTGATTCCTTCCCTTTGAATAAGAACCGGAACTGGGTTGGAACCTTGTTACCTGCGTGTTCACAGCTAATTATAATACGTCTTCGATCCATGAGTTAAACATTTCATTTTCCTGCAGGCAATCACTAAGTTCTTTATAAACCAATTTGAGTGTTTCCAGAGTTGGTTCATTGCCAGCTATGTTCATAATTCTGCGGGCGAGTGTTCCCTGTTCAAAAATATTCTTCAGGTAATTTTCCCACGGAACCATTTCATCCGGATATTTTCCTTTGACTATAGAGTGGATTTCTTTCCAGAGTTCGCCTGCTTTGAGTTCAGATTTTTCTATTTTGAAGATGGAAAGAAATTTTGGGTCATTGATTATGGTTTCCTCTGCATCTCTGATTGTGGCATTGAAAATTTTGTAAAGCGGTTCTACCCCGAACTCCATTTGTTCATGAAGTTTTATGCCTTCTTCAGCCACAAGCCATTTCAGAGTGTGTACTACCAGTGCTATTATAGCCAAATCGGCGGCGGGGCATTCCTGAATATCCAGCAGTCTGATTTCAATAGTTCCACGATCAAATCTTGCCGTGGCACCTCTTGAATTCACCCACACCGGATCCATAATTCCCAGCGTATCATGCTTTTGAAGATCAGTTTTGATTTTATCAAAGATGAATTTCTGATAAGAACGACGAGAAAATAATTTCTCCGGTATCACTTTACCGGTGATGGAGGGAATTCTCATTTGGTTCTTCTCGTAATAACTCAGTCGCTTATCATAGAATTTCGAAAACTTTCCTTCCAGCACCGGAGAACTTGCCGCAAGTGCCGGAAGTATTGGTAAAACAAGCCTCACAGCCGCATGCAGGCGTGCAAATTCCTCATCATCATAAAAGGGAAGGTTCAAATGTGAGCTTTGCAGATTTGACCATCCGTGACCCTGACAATTAAATATCTTGTTATATGTCTCATAAATTTCCTTGCTTCCATAAGGCCACAATACCGTATCTGTTTGCGGATTCATCCAGGGATGGGCGGCAGTTGGCATCAACATGGCGTTAAATTCATCAAGAATATTATTGGCCATCAAAATATTATTTTTGAAGTGAGTGGAGAATTTGACCATATCAGTTACGGGCAAGGTTGATTTCAACTCAATCACATGCATTACCAGTTCATTAGACCAGGTAATTTCTCCATTAATGAAATCATCCTCCAGGCTTCCGATTGCTTTGGTGAGCAAGTCGGCGGCTAAAGGCCGGACGTTAAGGGTTTCCTTATCCACAATCATATATTCCAGTTCAACTCCATATCCCTGGAAGAGGTGTAATCTTTGAATGTTCGGCATATAATTACTAGCTCGCTTTTATTCTTTTAACAATGGTGGCCATTATTTTACGATACAAATCCAGCTTCAGCACTTTGTCTTCTATCCCCGAATCAATATTTGGATTGTCATTCACTTCAATGATGTAAAATTTGTTATTAATTTCTTTAACATCGACTCCATATAAACCATTGCCCACAGCTTTGGCTGCTCTGAGTGCAATGTCAATCAATTTTGGCGGTGCATCCTCTACAGCAATTGTTTCTGTCTTTCCTTCTTTTCTGACTTTTTTTGTCCAATCCATGATTTGCCAGTGATTTCGGGCCATAAAATATTTACAAACAAAAATTGGTTCGTCATCCAGCACTCCAACCCGCCAGTCGTAGTCGGTAGGAATAAATTCCTGGGCGATAACAAGGTCTGATTTTTGGAAGAAATCTTTCAGAGTTTCTTTTAGCTCCGTTTCATTATTTACTTTTTTTACTCCTTTGCTAAAAGCACTGTCTGGTTCTTTCAAAATAAAAGGAAACTTGAGTTCACGTAACTCATCGGTTAATTTTGAATCTTGTAGTATTACGGTTTTGGGTGAAGGGATATTATGGGTTTTAAGTAATTCACTCAGAAATACTTTGTTGGTACATCTAAGCATCGAATCAGGATCATCAATAACTACCAGGCCTTCAGAAACGGCCTTCTTTGCAAACCTGAAAGTATGGTTGTTCACGGCGGTAGTTTCCCTGATTAATAAGGCATCATACTGAACTAACTTGGCAAAATCATTTTTTGTTATGATTTCAGCATTCAGTCCTTCTTTGCCAGCAGCTTTAATAAATTTCTGGAGTGCTTTGGCATCAGAGGGTGGGTTAGCATCATCCGGATTTACCATGATAGCGAGGTCGTATTTTTTCCTTGAAAGGCTTTTTCTTACAACCTGCCTTCCTTTGAGGTACAATTCAAGCGCTTGATTCAAAGTAGGCCGTTCATTATCATCAATTTCATTTAACTGGAGCGGACGTAAGCTTTGTAACTCCCATACCTTTTGCTTTTCAAAGACTGCTTTCAGGAGTGGTGCCTGGTAAAGGTTAAAGAGCAGTATTCCAATTTTGTTATGCTCCGCGTCATGGGTGAATCCGAAATAAACATTCAGTTCAATTTCTTTTTCTTTGACAGATTTAAATTCATTTTGAATTAGTTCCTCAAACCCGCCTGTCTCGTCTCTGACTATGCTGGGAAATCTGAATTCCTGCAAGGTGGACACTTTAGGAATAATTTTATGCTTCCGGGCCTCACCCAATAAAGAAACATAATAACCCAGGGTTTGATATTGGTAAGACCTGCATAAATTAATCACTTTGTAGCGGGAGGTCTGATACAAAGGGTCGCTAAAGTATTCGTTGGGGGTAATTACTACCACATCTTCCTGGTGAATAGTCCACTTTTTTGGGTTTTCGGCTATTACAAGCTTTGACATACTGTTATTTTTTTGGTCGAATAACCAGCAGGTTGGCATCATAGGTTACGATGCCCAGCAAAATCGCATTGGTTAATCTGTGGGTTTTCACTTTATAAAAATGGCCGTCAATCATTGGGTTGGGTTTATAAGGATCCGCGATATAAACAGAACGTGTTTCCTTATCATAGCCATTTACAATTACAAAGTGACCGGCAGGCTCGCCTTTAACATCATCATAAAGATTTTTCTCTCCAATCTCCCTGGCACTTTGGTACAAATAGGTAACGCTTAATCCTGAGATCACCGGAATTCCTTCTTCAATAAAGTTAGTAATAAGGGCTGGAGTAAGTTCTTTGAACTTAATCTGTCCGCCAATTTCCAGAAATTTTAAATAGGCTTCTGAGGCAAACTTGAATTTCTTGCCTTTCTTATACTTAAGCTGTTCTCTCAGTTTATCCGGGATCGATACGTTGGCATGAAACCAGGTGGGATCATATATATCAAGATTATAGGTATAAATGGTTACATCAAAACCGTGCTCCAATGCATGGGTGCCAAGCAAAACTCCCAGCGTTCCGCCTGATGCAAGTTGTTTGACCTCGCTTATGACGGTAGACAGGGATATTTTTTCACCATAATAGTTATAAACCGCATGCAGGCAGGTGGGACCACAAGTCTCTTCAGTAGGTTGCGGCTGAATGTCTAATTCTAATACCGCCTTTGTTTCTTTTGCAATCATCTTATTGTTAGTGTTTAGACGGACTTTTAGCAAAAAGTCACCTTTAGTATGGAGTATATTTGACCCCGAAATGGTAAGGAAAGATCTAACAGATGAAGCCCTGGTTGAGCTATTACAGCATGAAGGCAACGCCCGGTTCTTTCCTTTGCTTGTAACAAGATACGAAAAGGAAATCTTTAAAAGGTGCGCTTCTTATATTAAGGAAAAGGAAACAGCGGCGGACCTTACCCAGGAGATCCTGATTAAGGTTTATCTTCAGTTGCCCAGGTTCAGGAAGGAGGCGAAATTTTCAACCTGGCTATATGCTATCATTCACAATACCTGCATAGACCATTTGCGAAAGAGCGCCAACCGGAATACGATTATCATAAAGCATCTGGCCGACCTCACGGAGGATATTCCCGACCTGGAAGAACAGGTTTCACCGGAAATTACAACCCAGGTTCTTACCCAATTGTTAAACCAGATAACCCCGGAGGAGCGTCTCATCCTTATACTTAAATACCAGGAGAAGCAGTCTATTAAAGACATTCATTCAAGTTTGGGCATTTCTGAAAGTGCGGTTAAAATGAGATTGAAGCGTGCTAAGCAAAAAGTCTTCAAGTTAATAAATAAATGATCCAGGTTCCTTTCAGTCTATTGGAGTGATCTCTATTTTTGTAACTCCAAATAGAAAAATTATGGAGTGGTTCAAAGATTACAAAGTTATTGTAACTGTCTTCTTCGTTGTTCTTTATGTAATAAGTCGTTTTTTTGCAACGAGAATTATAAAGAGAAGAGCCAGAAAAAATCAGTTTGAAGAAAAGAGAACTCTGTACCTTCTAAAACTTTTTCATAGTATAAATCTGCTCATCATCACTGTCCTCATCGTTCTAACCTGGGATATAAACCTTAGAATTCTGCGGGATTATCTTTTGGGATTCCTGACCATAGTTGGAGTCGCGATTTTTGCTTCATGGTCAATACTCAGCAATCTAACCTCATCAGTAATTTTGTTTTTTTACTATACGTATAAGGTAGGTTCTATTATAAGAATTGTTGACGGCACTAATTCGATAACAGGACGGATTCTGGAAATCACCTTGTTTTATATAAAGCTGCAAACGAAAGACAGGAATATTATTTCATACCCAAATAACCTTGCAATCCAGCGACCTATCATTGAACTGAAAGACTGGGATTCGGAGACGGGGATTCCGATCCGATGATTATCAATGTGCCAATTGATAATAATTGTTAATTGCTCTACTCATACCTTAGAATATCTGTCGGGTTTACGCTTAGCGCTTTTATTGCATGATAACCAACGGTGATGAACGCCACCAGGAAGGATATCAGTGCTGCCACCAGGAAAGGAGCAAATGTTATTTCAATTCTAAAAGCAAAGTTTTCAAGCCACCCTTTCATAAAGAAATAAGTAACTGGGGCCGCAATAATAAAAGAACTCAGAATCAATAAAGTAAACTTATTAGTGAGCAGCATTAGCAAGCTGTTTCCTGAAGCTCCCAGTACTTTCCGGATACCCACTTCTTTAACTCGATTTAAAGTACTAAGTGCTGACAAACCAAATAGTCCTAACATGGCAATTAGAATAGCGAGGGTGGCGATAGATGCAACAACCTTCGTTACCTGGGTATCGGCGCGATAAATAGCTAGAAAATGTTCATCCAGGTAAGAGTACTCAAATGGCCTGTCAGATACATTTTGATCCCAGATCTTCTTCAGGCCGGTAAACACTTCTTCGCCGGCACCAGCCTTTATTTTTACTGAAATTTCATCATATCCCCAATCGGGGCGCATATAAATACCCAGCGTATTTATATCATAGTGGAGGGAATTGTAATTAAAATTTTTTACCACTCCAATCACAGTGCCAATAGAATCCACACCGCTAAAGCCAAGTTGTGTGCCGACCGGGTTTTCCCAACCGAGTTCTTTTGCCAGCTTCTCATTTATTAAAAAGGATTGTCCCCTTGTATCGGAATGAATTTGATCAGTGAAAGTTCGGCCGTCCAGCAATTCAATATCGTACACTTCAAGAAAATCCTTATCCACGTTGACTTGAGAAATGGTAATGTCTAATAATTCCTCCTCATTCTTCGCCCGCGCTGACCACTGATGCAAATTGTTACCAAGTCTTTGACCCGTAGCCGTTACTCCATCCACTCCGGGTAAATTTTTAAACTCATTGTAAATAGTTCTGTACTTATTATCCGACTCCTGGCTTGCAGGAATTAATACAATGCGGGATTTATCAAAACCAAGATCTTTGTTTTTCATATACCGGAGTTGATTAAGAGTGATAAAAGTTCCCGCAATCATTCCAATAGCTAACGCAAATTGAAACACTACCAATCCGCTTTTGAAAACACTTTGTTTTGAACTCGAGGAGCCGCCTTTCAAAACTGTCGCCGGATTAAAAGTAGATACATAAAATGCGGGATATACTCCTGCCAGCAGTCCTACCAGGAATGTTATTCCAAGGAGTGCAAAAACCGGGAATGGTTCAGTTAAGATCGAAGCAAGATCCATAGTGCGACCTGTCATCAGGTTCAGAGAAGGAATCAGCAAAGCGGTAATGGCCAGCGACGTAACCAAAGCCAGGCAGGAAAAAATTACCGACTCCCCAATAAACTGAGCTACAAGTTGTGTTTTCTGTGCTCCTAATGATTTCCTTAAACCAACTTCCTTAGACCTGCTGACTGACCGATAAATACTGAGATTCATAAAGTTAATGCCGGCAATTAATAAAACGAATCCGGCTAGAACCATAAATATGCTAATGTATTTTCCATCAAACTTGCGATAATTACGATAGTCATGTTGAGTATCAATCGAACCTAAGTGAACCTGGGAAAGCGGCTGAAGATACAACTGATACAGTTCCGTAATCTCATCTCCCATTTTTGAAACCAAAAATTCTGGAAATCTTTCAGCCATTGCTTCCAGGTTTGTTCCTTCTGGAATAATAAAATAGGTAACCAGGTAATTCGATCCCCACCGGTCATTAAACTCCGGTGATTGAGAAGTGATTGAACTCATTGAAATCAGAGCATCAAACTGAAGGTGGCTGTTTTCCGGAACATTCTTAAGGATGCCCGTGATTTGATAGTTATCTTCACCTCGCGCAACCTGTCTGCCCAGCACTTCCGTGGTGCCAAAAAATTTGATAGCGGTTTCTTCTGTTATTAGAATGCTGTAGGGATCATTTAAGGCAGTTGTTTTGTCACCGGTTATCAATTCAAAATCAAAAATCTGCAGGAAGGTGGAATCAACCCGGGCAAGCTGCGGTACTTTGATTGCTTTTTCGCCAATATTGAAAATCCAATCAGTGCCTCCAAAATAGCGGGTAAAAGAAGTTATCTCAGGGAATTCCGTCCACATATGCGGGCCCATAGCAGGCATAGACAAAGCAACATTTTGTGTTAATGTACCCGGAAAAGATTGCACTTCACAGAGGCGGTAAATTACGCCATTTTTTTTATGAAAAGCATCAAATGATTTTTCATCCCTTATAAAAAGGAAAATGATCAAACACGCGGCAATCCCGGTTGCAAGTCCGGTTAAGTTGATGAAACTGTAAAGTTTTTGTTTGCGGATATTTCTAAGAGTAATCAGCAGATAATTCTTAAGCATGGATTTCCGGATTTGGCTGGACCTATGTATGTATACCCATTGTTTGCAAAAAGGTTACAAATGACCGCAAGACTATTTATCAGGGGTAATAGCCCTCAGGCTGAAGCCTTTATTTACCAAATAAACACCATATAAAGTGATGAGAATCCCGAATGCAACCCATGCGTCCATACGTTCATCAAGTATCAGCCATCCCAGAAATACTGCCACCAGGGGGTTTAAGTATGCGTAAATTCCTACCAGGGTTGCGGGTAATTTATCCAGCGCATAAATGAAAGAGTTGTAAGAAAGGATAGAACCGAAAGCTACCAGGTAAAAAATGGCCGTCCACCCTTGCCATTGAATTGCCAGTACCGAGACTTGCTCACCAATTGAAAAACTAATCATTATTGAAATTATTCCACCCAGCAGCATTTGTATTCCTGCCGTAAAGATGACAGGTAAGTTAATTTTATTTACGGAGGAATATACGGTACCCAATGACCAGCCTATAGCGGCAATCATCATTGCCAGAACTCCCCAAATGGATGATAAATGAAACAGGTCTTCCTTTCCGGTAATAAATATGCATAAGACCCCGGCAAAGCCAAGTAACAACCCGGCCAGGGATTTCTTGTTCAATGTGACCGATCTGAATCCGATACTGCTTATACCCGCCACCCAAAGTGGTACGGTAGCGGCAAGGATTGCCGCAAGTCCGCTTTCAACAGATTCCTCCGCCCAGTGAACCATGGCATTCCCCAACACTATCAGGAGTAAAGCTCTGACAAAAATTATTCCCCAAAGTTTTCTGTCCGGCATCTTAGTTCCAATGAAAACAAAGTATGAACAGGTAATCAGGCCGGCTATTATATTCCTGATTCCAGCCATCATGAATCCGGGTACGAATTGCACTCCAATCCTGATTGCCAGGTAAGTGGTTCCCCAAAAAAAACAGACAATTGCCAGAGCCAGGTATGCTTTGAAAAGGGGATTCTTTGTGTTCATCTGAAGATGCGCAAATGTAACATTTACTTGCTTATCAAAATTATAGTATCATTTTATTTAAGCGAGGCAGAATTATTCCCGGAAGAGAATTATTTGAGATTTGTTGCAATCGATTTATCTGTCATCGCGATTTTCAACTCAAAGAATGGTTCCATTCCATACTTGTAATACTGGCTTTTGGAATAATAGCGATCCATCATGTAATGGTTTATTGGTTTATTAATGCTGAGAAATTGTTCTGGGAAATGAGGTTCAAATTATCCGGCTTTGTTAATTAACTTCATTACATTTTAATGCAGATTTCTAAGAATTCTTTACCTCTATAATTTCCGCCATTATGCTCAAGGCAATCTCCCCTGCAGTTTGAGCATTTATGTTTATTCCCACCGGACCATGTATCCTGGCAATTTCCGCTTCAGTAAATCCTTTCTCCAGTAACCGTGTCTTTCTTTTTTCATGGGTTTTTTTGCTGCCCAAAGCTCCGATATATGGAATTTCTTTTTTCAGCAAAATCTCTAATGCTGCATCGTCAATTTTAGGGTCATGACTTAGAATTACGGCAAAAGTATTTTTATCCGGATACAGATTTTCCAGG
>DASWHX010000178.1:0-2616 GCA_036397995.1 Cyclobacteriaceae bacterium | reverse complement strand
CTTTACCTTGCTCACGTTTATCTTGCTCCAGTGGCTGGTTGGTTTTCTGGGAGTAAACCGGATTTTATAACTCTTCGCGTCAATTGATTTCCTAATCCCATCAATCCACCCAAAACAAAGTGCCTGATCCACGGATTCCGGCCAGGTAATACTTTGCTTTCCCGAACTTTTCTTGTAATAACCCACCCAAAGTTCATTCGCTTTGTTATGATTCTTTTGAAGCCATTTCCGGAAATGGTCCGGAGTAGAGAAGAATCTTACTTCCATGCATTTTAAAGTTAAAAAGTAACTATAATCATCAAAATTTAATCCGGGATTTTCAAAACCATATTTTTCCCCAATTCAATATCAGCGAGGTGTGCTGCTATTGATTCATCAGCGTTAATTACATGAGCATGCATGTTGGAATCATGATGCGTAAATATACCCTGATGATCTTTAGAATAAAAACCAACAATCCTTACATACTCATTTTTTATATTTCCCCTGATACCGCTATCTGAATGATTTTCGCCGCCAATTCCATTTACGATATGCCAGTAAGCATTGGAGACTTCTCCTTCAAGCAGAAATGGAAATGGTTTCCCACGCAGCCCGTAAGGACCTGAGATTTCTGAAATAAAAGTCTCCAGGCCTTCCCTTGTTCGCAAGGATTCCGGAATTTCTATACTCTGCCACTTCTCCACCTGTGAATAAACAATGAGAGTTGCATTAAAATCAAAACTATGGTCAGTTACATATAATACATTCTTAAAGTGGGAGATAATCGGATAACCATCATAGATTAAAATTTCACCGCCCAGGTTTTCAAGAGCACCGACAGCGTATAGATGGGGGATCCCTTTCAACTCATTAAGGTCCATTTTTGCGGAGATGTCCGTTCCCATCATAATATCCCTCAAATTTCCGGCATGATTCACCTGTGTATTTGTACTACAGGCGGGTATCGCTGTGATAATTAGAAATATTACAAATTGAATAATTGGCTTTCTCTTGTTCATACCTATTTTCGTGCTGATTTTTTCATAAATATAAGGCAATAAATTACGGCTAGCGACTCCCTGATTCTAAATAGGTTAAAATTATTCAGAAATACACCAGGATATTTTTAAGAGTTTAATTTTCAATACATTTTGGTCGTTAGCCATGAAATGATTTTATTGGGGCAGAAAATACTAAA
Source organism: Cyclobacteriaceae bacterium (assembly GCA_036397995.1). Classification (GTDB taxonomy): domain Bacteria; phylum Bacteroidota; class Bacteroidia; order Cytophagales; family Cyclobacteriaceae; genus DASWHX01. The sequence continues at coordinate 1,436 of DASWHX010000178.1, read as the reverse complement.
TTTAAATGGAACAAACCTCACAAGCTCTGATAACCGATGATACTGTCGTCATTGGACTATTGATGGTAATTCTGGCTTTGGTATTCTGGACGCATAACATCCAAACTCCTTTCTGGAAGAAATTTTATACCTATATCCCCTCTGTCCTTTTATGCTATTTTATCCCTTCCGTCTTCACCTCATTAGGCGTGATCGATGGCGAGGCATCTAACTTGTATTTTGTCTCATCAAGATATCTGCTTCCTACTTGTTTGGTACTTCTTACACTAAGCATTGACCTGAAAGAAATAATGAAACTGGGTACAAAAGCGGTCATCATGTTTTTTACGGGTACGGTTGGTGTAATCCTGGGTGGCCCCATTGCCATTTTAATCTTTTCGGTGATTGCCCCTGACATTGTTGGTGGGGTAGGACCAGAAGCTGTATGGCGAGGGATGACCACCGTTGCAGGAAGTTGGATTGGTGGCAGTGCGAATCAAGCCGCTATGCTGGAAATTTTCGGGTCAAGCCCTGAAATGTTTTCCAAAATGATCGCCGTGGATGTAATTGTTGCAAATATCTGGATGGCATTCCTGCTCTACGGAGCGGGCCAATCCGGAAGGCTTGATAAATTGTTTAAAGCGGATGCCACTGCTATTGAACATGTTCAGAAAAGAATGGATGACTTCAAGGCATCAGTAGCAAAAATACCCACTCTTACAGATATCATGATTATTCTGGGTGTTGGTTTCGGTGCAACTTCCTTTTCTCATTGGGTTGGTGCCCCTATTTCAGAATTTATTGAAGTGAATTTTCCCTACCTTGAAAAGCTAAGTCTCACTTCTTCTTTTTTCTGGCTGGTGGTAATTGCAACTACCATTGGTTTGATACTTTCCTTTACAAAAGCGAGAAATCTGGAAGGAGCCGGGGCAAGCAAGATAGGAAGCGCTATGCTTTATGTTTTGATTGCTTCGGTCGGAATGCGCATGAATCTTGGAGCCATCCTGGATGATCCGGGACTTTTCCTTGTGGGTATTGTCTGGATTAGCATTCATGTTGCGCTGCTTTTGCTGGTAGCAAAACTTATCAAAGCTCCGTTCTTTTTTACAGCGGTAGGAAGTCAGGCTAATATTGGCGGAGCCGCTTCGGCTCCTGTAGTTGCTGCCGCTTTCAGTCCCTCACTAGCTCCGGTAGGAGTGCTGCTGGCAGTATTGGGGTATGCCGTTGGCACTTATGGTGCCTGGCTTTGCGGAATACTCATGCAAAATGTAGCACCATGATATTTCCGATTGGTTTTTGTAAATTAACCTTGGTTATAAAAACAATTAGATATGAATTACCTGAAGAATTTCCTGCTGGGAGGAATATCAGTTCTGGTCACAACCGGAATTCAAGCTCAATCTGAAGATCCCCTGAAACCCAATTGGTCGAAATTTCATTCTACTTCCGAAACGCAT
>DASWHX010000177.1:0-11309 GCA_036397995.1 Cyclobacteriaceae bacterium | reverse complement strand
TTTCCTGGGCAAATTCCTTACAGCATTACAAAAACCCAAAGTGCCCGATTCAATTGGTCTTGAAGGTAACGATCGCGAATTTGCCAGATTCGCTCATTATAAAACACATTACTTCGACAATTTTGATCTTGCAAATGAAAGTCTCCTTCGCTCCCCTGTTTATCATTCTGTGATTACCGAATATTTGGATAAGATAACAATGCAGCATCCGGATAGTCTTATCTCATCCGCTGATGTGATTCTGAGTCAGGCAATGAAAACTGAGGCCACGTTTCGATATTGCCTCGTAACCCTTTCCAACAAATTTGAAAGTTCAAATATCATGGGTTTTGATAAGGTCTTTGTTCACATTATTGAAGAATATTATCTCACCGGAAAAGCTTCCTGGACTGATGATGATTTACTGGACCGATTGAAAAACAGGGTTAACCAGATAAAGCCGGGTCTGATTGGCAATCAGGCACCTTCCCTATCGCTGGTTGATACCGAGATGAACCCACTCGATTTAGAACATATCCAGGCGAAATTTATTGTGTTATATTTCTACGATCATGATTGCGGGCATTGCAAGAAAAAGACACCCCTGCTTCTTTCACAATATTCGTCATTAAAGGAGATAGATGTTGAAGTAATTGCGGTTGATATAAGTACTGATTTTGAAAAATGGAAGGGTTATGTGAGCAGTAATAATTTAACATTCCTGAATGGAGCCGACCCTTATGTCAGATCTAATTTCAGGTATGAATATGATATTCGTACAACTCCTACAGTCTATATACTCGATGAGAATAAAACCATTGTTGGAAAGAAGATTGATGTGGAAAAAATTCCGGATTTTATTAACTACCTGAGCAGGAACAATTAACTTCTTTTTAAATTATCACAAATTACGGCAGCTGCCATCGCAACATTTAATGATTCCGCATGGCCAAATCTTGGAATGCTGACTGTCTTGTTTACAGAATCAAGCACAAGCTTACTCAAGCCATTAGATTCATTCCCTAGTACAATAATTGCCGGCGTTGCTATTTTTATCTTATGAATACTTTGACCTTCCATGGTTGCTCCAATTTTTTGGCAGGCACTTTTCTCCAGATATTTAAAAAGATTTGTTTGATGAAAGCTTACCCGGGTAAATGAACCCATACTGGCTATGATTGTTTTGGGATTATAGGGATCAGCACAGTTCGTTGATAATATAAGCTTAGTTATTCCATACCAGTCCGCTATTCGGATTATCGCTCCGAGATTTCCCGGATCTCTTACATCATCCAGGGCTAAAATATATTCCGATTTATTAGGAGCCAATGGTTTGTTCTCCGGTATTTTTGCCACCGCTATGGCAGAATTATTGGTTTTTAAAGAACCCGATCTCTCAATATCACTTACTTTTGCCATAAAAAGCGGAAACGGGCATTTGTTGAGTAAAGCAGCGTTTTGATCAAGAAAAGTTTGAGTGGATAGCAAGAAAGAAATATCAAATTGCGAATTCAAAAGCTCCTTAACGCTTTTGGCTCCTTCAATTAAGAAAAGCTTATGCGCCACCCGATTCTTTTTGAGAGATAAAGCGCGAATTAATTTCAGCTTTTCTTTAGGTGCCGGTTTTAGCTTCATACTTTGTTCAAAAATACTTACCCTTCTTCTGCTTCTAAACAGTTGTATCGGATACCGCTATCTCAAAGATGATCAGAAAATCCTGTACAACCAAAAAATCGAAGGCAACCGGAAGTTCAACAAAGAGGAATTAAAGCAATATTTTACCCAGAAGAGAAATCGCAGGTTTCTTTTACTTCCTTTTACACCATACGTTTATATCTACAAATGGGGTGAAAATGGATTCTCAACAGAACGGTTGAATAATAAGAAGTCCAGAATTGAGGTTAAGTTTGACAAGAAGATTGCTACAAAAGAGGATCGGCGGGGAAAAGTATCAAGGTTAAAAGCCAGGAAAGCCTCACGGTTAAGCAAAGTAGATCGAATATTACAGGAAGGCAATACGGGCATGCGCGTTGGAGAACCCCTTGCGGTTTATGATAGTATCTCTACTAAAAATAGTGCAACTCGCCTTCAACTCTTTTACCGAAGCAACGGATACTTTGACGCTCTGGTTCATCATGAAGAAGATACGCGCAAAAAGAGAGTTAATGTTACTTATAAAGTAGCCGAAGGCAAACCGTATTTTATAGACAGCGTATTATTCGTAACTAAAGATGATTCTATCATGCATCTTTTTCAAGAAACTTCGCGGGAAAGCCGGATTAATAAAGGAGACATTTTTACGCAGGAAAATCTTAGTAATGAAAGGGAGAGAATCACAGCATTATTAAGAAACAAAGGTTACTTCGATTTTAGCAGGCAATATATTCTCTTCCAGGTAGATTCCTCATTTGGAAATCATACTCTTTGGGTCAGAACTGAAATATTGGTACCCGAAAACAGGAACGCTCACAAAGTCTTTACTTTGGATTCTGTCAATTTTGTGATGGATGCTCAGGTCAACATTCCTGCCGGTCAGCGCACACAAAGTCCGTTTGAAGGAATTACTTATTTATATTTTGAAAAGCCTTATTCCCGCAAAATTCCAAATAGGAGAATCTTTATAAGGAAGGGTGAGTTGTACAGCCACGAAAATACTTTGAATACTCAAAGACAATTGCTTAATATGAATAATTTCAAATTCATAAACATCAACTATGATACTACAGGTGGAAAATTCGTGGCCAACATATTTGCTACACTCCTTGATGAATTTCAAATTTCGAATGAGGTAGGTATCAATTACAGTGATGCCCAGGGATTTCCTGGTCCTTTTTACAATCTTTCTCTCCTTAGAAGAAATGCGTTTCGTACTCTTGAAAATTTTGAAACAAGTTTTAGAATCGGATTGGAAGGTGTTGCATCGGCAACAAGTAATGAAATTTACAGAAGTATCGAAGCAGGTGGTACCCTCGCCTTTACCTTTCCTCAGTTTATTTTACCCATCGGCAGAAATAACCGGCTCAAACTGGGAAGGTTCAATCCAAAAACAAGACTTCAGACCGGGTATACCTATAATGACAGGCCTGAATATAGAAGATCTAATTTTAATTTATCCAACACTTACACCTGGGAAAACAAGAGAAATGCGCAATACCGGATGACCATTGGTGACTTGAGCATAATAAATTCTGAATTAGATTCAGCCTTTGAAGCATACCTGATTCAATTGCAACAACGCGGTAATAATCTTATCAATACCTTCGATCCTTCCATAGTGGGGAGTATAATATTTTCACCAACCTTCAATATTAACCAGTACGGTAGTTATACCCGGAACTCAACCTGGCTTAGATTGTGGATTGAAAACGGAGGTTTAATAATGTATGAGATTAATAAGAGATATTTGGAGACATTCGGACTGGAAGGTTACAAATTCGTGAAAGCTAGTCTTGACTACAGGAAACACAGACCAAGGGAAAACAATTCTAGTATTTCATTTCGGTTCTCCACCGGGTTCGCATATCCATATTCCAATAATAAGATTCTCCCCTATGAAAAATACTTTTTCGCAGGAGGCAGCAACAGTGTGCGAGGCTGGAGGCCCCGTCGTCTGGGACCGGGTTCTTATACTCCTTATGACTCCACGGATGGTAAAATTACCTACCGGTTTGAACAGCAGGGTGAAGTTTTGATCGAATCCAGTCTTGAGTTCAGGCAAAAAATTGCCGGTATTCTGGCAGGTGCCCTGTTTCTTGATGCCGGTAATATCTGGACCATTCGCGACGATCCTAACCGGCCCGGAAGTCAATTCAAAATAAATAAATTTTACAAAGAGATTGCGCTGGCTGGAGGGGCCGGAATCCGGTTTGATTTCTCCTTCCTGGTGATCCGATTTGATTTGGGTTACAAACTTTATGATCCGGCACGACCAGTGGGTAGAAGATTTTTCCTGGACCCTAACTTTAATTCACCACCATTCGACAGAAGTCTAAATCGAGAGATAGAACCCTGGATACTAAATATTGGAATTGGATTTCCATTCTAAGTTAATATTCCAGCAATTGCCTGATTATTTTTGCAGTCTTTTCCGCGCTTGGTAACATCATCTTTTCGAGATCAACATTTAACGGCACCGCCGGAATGTTGGCCGCTCCCAGAGTCATTACCGGCGCATCCAGATTTTCAAAACATCTCCCGGAAATCCTGCCGGCCAAACTTTCAGCAAAGCTATTTAAAATGGGCTCCTCCGTCAACACCATCGCCCTGTGGTGTCGGTTCACCTGTTCTTCGACAAGTTCCCAATCCAATGGGTTCAGCGTTCTCAAATCCAGGATGGTTACAATTTCCGGAAACTCCTTGCTCGCATTCCATGCCCAGTGGGTTCCCATTCCATATGTTATGACCAGGCAAGCCTTCCCTGCTCTTATATTTTCCTCTGAAGCAGAAACAACGATCTTGCCTTTACCTAGTGGAATAATGTAATCAGCATCCGGTTCAAAGGTTTTGGCATCTCCTGTACCCGGAACTTTTGACCAGTACAATCCTTTGTGCTCCAGGGATACAACAGGATTTGGATCCAGAAATGCAGCCTTCAGCAGACCCTTCATGTCAGCTGCATTAGATGGATAAATCACTTTAATCCCGCGGATGTTCAGCAAGGTGGATTCAATACTTCCACTGTGGTAGGGACCGCCGCCACCATAAGCCCCGATGGGGATTCGAATAAGGGATTGAACCGGAAACTTTCCCTTAGTCAGATAGCAACTCTTGCTTAATTCTTCAACCAATTGATTCATCCCGGGCCAGATATAATCAGCAAATTGTATTTCTACTATTGGCTTGCAACCGGTAGCAGACATTCCAGCGGTTGACCCCACAATATATGCTTCTTGAATCGGGGTATTAAAAACTCTTTCATCTCCATACTTCTGAGCCAGGGTTGCGGCCTCCCGGAAAACACCGCCAAGGGTACCTCCGACATCCTGACCATAAAATAATGACTCCGGAAATGTTTTCATTATCTCATCAATAGCATGCAAAGCAGCATCCACCATTACAACTTTTTCCGCGTCTTTTGGCCTTCTATTTCCTTTTTCCACTGTAACCAAAGTAGGAGCGAATTCGTGCGTATCAAATTCCTCAGGAACCGGATCAAGTGATGCCAGTGATTTTTCAAAATCCTTTTTAACCTTTGCTTCGGCCTCAGATTTCAGGGAACTCAATTCAGATTTCCCGACACCCGAGTCGATTAATAATTTCTTGAGCTTTGGCAATGGATCACTCAAGGAATGAATCTTCAAATCTTCCTCCTTTCTATACCATTCCTTTCTTACACCTGAAGTATGATGACCAAGCAATGGACATTTGGCATGTACCAGAATGGGTCCGCGTTCCCTTCTTACAAAGTCAAACGCTTTCCCAATGCCTTCATAACAATTCTGAAAATCAGAACCATCTGCTTTCATTCTTGCCAAACCTTTAAAACCAAGAGCAAATTCAAAAGCATCCATGGAACGCATTTCTTTGCCAGTAGCAGAAATACCCCATTCATTGTCCTGCACCAGGTAAATAATCGGAAGTTTTTTAAGCACGGCCATTTGCAAAGCTTCCGAAACCTCGCCTTCTGTCATCGCTCCATCTCCAATAGAACATAGGACTACCGGCGGCTTTGGAAACTTCCTGAGTTTTTGAGATTCAAGGTAAGCAACACCCTGAGCCATTCCAGTTGCCGGTATCGCCTGCATGCCGGTGGCTGAGCTCTGGTGCGGAATTATGGGAAATCCTTCACGCTTCAGCGAAGGGTGCCCGTAATAAATTCTTCCTCCCGAAAAGGGATCATCCCTTTTCCCCATCAACTGTAACATAAGTTCATAGGGCTCCAGGCCAATTCCCAACAAAATGGATTCATCACGATAATAAAGACAGGCATAATCATACGGCTTTAAGTGAAAGGCCGCCGCCAATTGAACTCCCTCATGCCCCCGTGAGGTGCTGTGTACATACTTAGAGCATATTTCCTTGTTCTCATCATATATTTCTGCCATCCTTTTAGAGGTACACATTAAAGAATACGCCTTTTTCAATATCTTAACATCTGTCTTTTTCTTTTCGGCAATCCGGTTCGATGACATAACTTTTCTGGATGAAGCTTTTGCCAATTTAAGGATTTTGAAACCAAAATTCGTTGTAATTAATCTCTAATATAGCCTTGAGTCTGATTTCCTATTAATTGAATACCTTTGCAAAACTGAAATGCTGGAGTTTCTCGAAAATATTGATCAGAAGTTATTTCTCCTCATTAATGGATGGCATAATCCTGCGGTTGATTCCTTCATGTATTATATAACCGACACGGAATTTTGGTTTCCCTTTTATGGGTTGTTGCTGATTTTTTTAGTATGGAAACTGAAATGGAAAGCAATTCCGGTTGTTGCCTTTGTACTTATAACTGTAGGATTGTCGGATTTAATTACTTCGCAATTCATGAAACCTTTCTTTCAGCGTTTAAGACCCTGCCATGAACCAGAATTAATGAATCTTGTTCATATCGTAGATGGGTGTGGTAAGAAATATGGATTTGCGTCCGGTCACGCTTCTAATTCCTTTGCTTTGGCTACCTTTCTTTGGGTTTCATTGAGGCATACCTTCAAGCCTGCATTTTGGATCTTTGGCTGGTCAATACTTGTATCCTACTCGAGAATTTATGTAGGCGAGCATTATCCCGGAGATGTGATTGCCGGGGCTCTGGTAGGTTCGATTTCTGCAATCATTTTGTATTACCTGTTTATGAAAATCAACCCATATCTGCCCGGAAAGATTAAGCTTCCTTCTCCTTCATAATCCGTTGTACATACTTCCCCAGGATATCAAACTCCAGGTTCACGTGATCCCCTGCTTTTAAAATGCCCAGGTTTGTATTTTCCATAGTATATGGAATAATAGTAACTCTGAAGAATCCCGGTTTTGTATCAAAGCATGTCAGCGAAATTCCATTGATGCAAATGGAACCTTTATCCACCGCAATGTTTCCCAGGTTTTCATCATATTTAAACTCCATCAGCCAGCTTCCGTTTGCATCTTCAATTACATTGCACCTGGCAGTCTGATCTATATGGCCTTGAACAATATGTCCGTCAAATCTTCCACTCGCCGGTAAACATCGCTCCAGGTTGACCATTGATCCCGGTTTCAAATGTTTCAACGTAGACCTTTTTAAAGTTTCTGCAACTGCAGTAACATAATGAACTCCCCTTCCCTTCTTAGTAACTGTTAAGCAAACGCCATCGTGGGAAATGCTCTGATCAACCTTCAGCTCTTTTGAAATTTTACTCTCCACTTCGAATACCAGGTTCGTTCCTGAGGTTTCGATAGATTTTATTTTTCCTGTTGCTTCAATTATGCCTGTAAACATTTCGCGGGTTTTGAAAATCAAATTTAATCTAATTTGAGACCCCCAACAATTTATGTTATGACAAGAAAAAGGTACTTCCCTTACAAAATTTAATCCTAAATTCGCATGAGTATGTTGGTTGACAGCTATAAACATCGGGGGTTAAGGAAGTCTTTGATAAAAACTCTCCGATCTAAAGGGATTGAAGATGAAAGGCTGCTGGATGCTTTCAACGCGGTGCCTCGCCATTATTTCTTTGATGATGCTTTCCTGGAACATGCGTACCAGGATAAAGCGTTCCCTATAGGTGAAGGCCAGACAATTTCACAACCTTACACGGTTGCTATTCAAACAGCTTTATTAGAAATTAAGGAAGGTGAAAAGGTTTTGGAAATTGGAACGGGATCAGGATATCAAGCTTGTATTCTCATGGAGCTAGGTGCAAATGTATTTTCCGTTGAATACCACAAGAAGTTATATGAGAAAGCCAAAACCTTTCTTCCAATGATGGGGTACCGCCCCCATTTGAAGAATGCCGATGGTACAAAAGGGTGGCCAACCATGGCACCTTTTGATAAAATTCTGGTCACCGCCGGGGCACCCTCCGTTCCACAGGCTCTGATTGACCAGCTGAAGCCCTGCGGAATTCTGGTTATCCCTGTTGGATCGAAAAATCTTCAAAAGATGATCAGAGTAGTAAAAACACCCACTGGAAAAATAGAGAAAAAAGAATTTAATAATTTCAGTTTCGTTCCTCTTTTGGGCGAAAAGGGCTGGAAGAAATAAAGATATGGAAAATGTAGTCAAAAATCCCCGGCATTCACTGGCCACAATGACAGAACTGATTCTGCCAAACGACACCAACACTTTAAATAACCTTATGGGAGGTAAGATGATGCATTGGATGGACGTTGTCTCCGCGATATGCGCTCAGCGTCATTCAAACAGCATAGTAGTTACCGCATCAGTTGATAATGTTTCATTTCAGAACCCAATTCAGTTGGGCTGTGTGGTTACGCTCAAAGCCTTTGTCACACGATCATTTTCCTCATCGATGGAAGTATATATTGAAGTATGGGCAGAAAATATCCCGGATGGGAGGAAATGGAAGAGCAACAGCGCCTTCTTTACATTTGTGGCAGTGGATAAGAATGGAAAACCAAAAAGAGTTCCGGAACTTGTACCTGAGACGGATGAAGAAAAAGAATTATATGCCGGTGCGTTGAGAAGACGCCAGTTGCGTTTAGTGTTGGCTAAAAGAATGAAACCCGAAGATGCGAAGGAACTGAAATCTATTTTTAAATTGGATTAGCAATGGAACCCCAACTCATCAGGTTTATTTATAATGACGAACTTTATAGGCTGGAAGAAAAAAAATCCGGTATTTACAGGATGTTGGTTGCTGTTGATGACAATTATGACCATCAGAAAGAATTACTGGACAAAATCCTTGCCTCAGTGAATCTTAGTCCTGATGATGTGGAAATTTCCAAAATAAGCGGAGATATAAAAATTTCTGATTTGAATTTCAGCACCCTGATTTCCTTTGGTATAAAAATCCGGGAAAAACCGAATCTAAAACCGAATTCCCTCATTACGATTGATGATAAGACAATTATTACCGCCGAATCCCTCGATACTATTGCCAATGATTCTACTAATGAACACAAGAAGAAATTATGGAGTCTTCTTAAGAATCACTTTAAATAACTTCAGGAATGCTAACTGTTGGAAATTTATCTTTTAGATATCCCAATAATCAGGAAGACACCCTCAAAGGCATTAGTTTCTCAATTCAAAAAGGTAAAATTTTTGGATTCCTTGGCCCCAGTGGAAGCGGTAAATCCACTACTCAGAAGATTGTCTATAAACTTCTCAAGGGGTATACCGGTACCATTATTTTTGAAGACAAGCCCCTTCCTGATTGGGGATTGGAATTTTATGAAAAAATTGGAGTTTGCTTTGAGTTACCCAATCACTATACTAAGCTGACTGCAAGGGAAAATTTAAATTTCTTTTCTTCCTTTTATCCCATCAAAAGAAAAAATTCTGATTACTGGCTTGACCGTGTAGGGCTTATAGCGGATGCTGATAAATTAGTTTCAAGCTTTTCCAAGGGGATGAAAGTCCGGCTCAATTTTGTCCGGGCCATATTGCATGATCCTGAAGTACTTTTTCTTGATGAGCCGACCACCGGGCTTGATCCCATTAATGCGGGCAAAGTGAAACAAATAATAAAGGAGATGAGAGACAGCGGAAAAACAATCTTCCTCACTACACACAATATGTTTGATGCTGACCAATTGTGTGACGAAGTCGCTTTGTTATGCAATGGTAAGATTCAGGCTCTTGACTCCCCATCAAAGCTTAAACTGCAACATGGTGAAAAAAAAGTAATTGTGACTCAATCCGGTGATCCTGGAAACCCTTTAACCTTTCCTCTGGACCAACTTGGAGAAATTCAACAGTTTCAATCCATACTTAAAAGCAACACTATCGAAACAATCCATTCCAAAGAAGCAACATTGGAAGAGGTTTTTATTAAACTTACCGGCCAACAATTATCATGAACACATTAGTGCCTTTTCTCAGGTTGGATAGCACACTTCTTTTCCGGAATAAATTGTTTCACATTTCTGCCATTATTACAATTATCTATATAGGGTTGTTTTACCTGCTAAAACCTCTTGGGAATACCCACATACCATTGATAGTTCTTATTTACAATGATCCGGTAATTATGGGGTATATGTTTGCCGGTGTACTTTGGCTTTTTGATAAGAATCAGAATACCATCCAGGCCATTTCAGTGCTTCCCATTTCAAAATCAAATTATATAATTTCCAAAGTAATAACTCTTTCCATTCTGGCAGTAATATTATCATTCATAATGGCGCTGTCCGCAGTGGGAATTCGCTTTAATCCAATACATTTAACTATCAGCGTATTTTTATCATCTGTTATGTTTTGCTGCCTTGGCTTTATTATAGGAAGCATTTCTTCAAATTTTCTTGCTTTCTTAATGAAATCGCTGCCGGTTTTTATTTTGTTTGCCACTCCCGTAACTGTTCTCTTCGATGGGGTAAATCCTGTGTATTTTATACTCGTCCCATCACTTGGAAGCATTTTAGTGATGCAATCAGCTTTTGTTGCGGTGGAAGTAATCTCAATTCTGCTTGGGTATATACATATGTGTTTTTGGACAGCAATTAGCATTTTTGTTTGTTATCGTATAACCATACCAAGGCTGCTATGAGAACTTTACTTACATTGAGTTACTCTGATTTGTGCTCCACTTTCCGAGAACCCATATTTCGCTTGCTGATTTTCTTCCCCTTCTTTTCGTTTGCGATAATCCGCTGGGGGTATCCTGCAATTTTGAACCTTTACCCTCCAATTGAACCTTATTCGCAGGTTATTTTGATGTGGGCCTGTCTGCAATCAGCTACCTTGTTTGGTTTTATTTATGGTTTTATATTTTTAGAAGAAAAAGAAGAAAATATTTGGCAGGCAATTCAGGTACTGCCCATTTCAGGGTTCAACCTGGTTACTTCCCGACTCCTGGTTGGCATATTGATATCAACATTGGTAAATTTTACTTTAATACACTGGGGTGGAATTGAGCATTTCGAAATATGGAAAGAAATTATTGTTGCCCTTCATTTCAGTTTTACCGCTCCATTGATTGCCCTTTACATTGGGGCCTTTGCCAGAAACAAGATTGAAGGACTCGCACAAATCAAAGTTATAAATATCCTCGTACTTATTCCTGCGGTAATCTATTTCATTCCCTACAAAATTACTTTTGTCTCTGCAATCATACCGACTTTTTGGAGCTTTCGAAGTCTTGAACTGGCTAATGGATCTCTTCCAAAGTTTGGAATTCACCTCATAGTAGGAACCTTATGGTACCTGATAGTTTTCTATTTGTTGCACAGAA
>DASWHX010000176.1:0-9098 GCA_036397995.1 Cyclobacteriaceae bacterium | reverse complement strand
ATAAACTATGGTTAAGAATTTCTGCAATTTCTTTGAAGAGTGACCTTCGATGTCCAGGATAATATCAGAAATTTATTAAAGAAAAAATTTCCTTCCAGGTCTCAAAAAATTAGATGAAAAAGAATACCAAACTCGAAATTAAGAGTTTAAGGAGAGGCGGCTAATGTTAAATTTCCCCCGAGTCGGCAGATGAAATTATTTTTCTGATATTTACGAAGCCATATACCATTGCGCCCAGCCCAACCGCCATGAACAATAAAGAGCCAATCCTCGTAATATTAAGCGTCATAGTTTTACTGCCGGCATTTTCGGCTCTGGCAAGGTTGGCTTTAATCAGCTGAATTTTGGTAGCGTTATTTGTTGTGTTGTCAATAGTTGCATTATCAATTTCAATTTGTTCATGTAAATTATTTATGTCGCTCTGCAATTCAACAACAGGGCCAAAAAAGAAATAAGAAAAAGCAACAAAAAGGACCAATCCTATGTTGGTTATCCACTTATAGAAAGAAAACAGTTCATTCTCGTCCATATTACACCTATGTGTTATGATTTATGTTTATTGAATTATTCGGCCAAATTTACTTAACCTTCCCATATTTTCTTAGAATATCCATCAGTTTATCCGTGGGTAATTCCGGTATATTGGTATTGGGGATTACGGTAGCCATTAATAACGAATTCACGATAGCTTCTTCAGTGGCTTCAATTGCGGCAAGAAACAATGGAGACATCGCGTTATTATCCAGTTCTATAAAACTTCTTAAATTGGAATTATCATTTACAAGCCTTAATTCCTTGTTAGTACTGAAGGCAATCACATAATCACCACTTCCATTGGAGGCAATTCCACCTGTTCTGGCAATGCCAAAGATCGCTCTTTTGGCAATCCGTTCAAGATTCCGGTTCGTAACAGGTGCATCAGTTGCAACAACGATCATGCAGGAACCATCCGGATTATTATCAACCGCATCTTGCAAATAATATTTTCCCAGCTCTTGTCCAACAGGCGCACCATTAATTTCCAGAACGCCACCGAAGTTGGTTTGAACCAGCACCCCAACGGTATATCCGCCCACCGTTTGCGGAAGAACTCTGGAACTTGTTCCGATTCCCCCTTTAAACCCAAAGCAGATTGTGCCGGTTCCCGCTCCCACTGTACCTTCGTCAACCGGCCCGGTTTTGGCCAGGCTAATTGCTTCTAAAACATGAGATTCGGTAACGTGTCTCCCCCGGATATCATTTAACCCGCCATCGTTAGTTTCACCTACTACAGCATTTACTGACCTTACATTTTCATTACCAGGTAAATTCAAAATATAGCTGACAACTCCGGAAACAGCAGTGGAAACATTTAGGGTGTTAGTAAGTATAATGGGAGTTTCAATGTTACCAAGCTCATTAACCTGCGTTATTCCTGCCAGCTTACCAAATCCATTGCCAACATAAATTGCAGCAGGAACCTTGTTGGTAAATAGATTATCCCCATGAGGGAGTATAGCGGTTACTCCTGTATTAACACTATCATTTTGTATAGTAACCTGCCCGACCATAACTCCTTCTACATCTGTTATTGAATTGAATGAGCCCTTATTTAAAATTCCAATTTTTATACCTAAATCTGCAGCACGCTGAAAGGAATTGGCAACGGTTAATCCGAACCCATAAATTAAAAAAAACAACACTGTCTTCTTCATTCTCTCTAAAAATAGAGAATTGAAGATAAATGAAAAATTCGCCGGCTATTTTTCTGCAGGATTTGTGAATAGGAAGAAAATAAGGACGGAAGCCAGGTTTAAGCCGAGGCTTGTAAAAAGCAAGCTGAAATCAAGTGTAACCAACAAGCCGGCAGCAACTAGCATTGCTGAAAGAATCACCATAGTCAACAAAGAAACTACTACATACCTTCGGATAAGGTGCCAAAGAGTTTTTGAGCCCAAAAACCTAATATCTACCGAACCCAGAAAGAAAGACAACAAAGTACTCAGGATAAGCAGATATAGGCTCAGGTTGTAAAACAATTCTGAAAATTGAGTCATTTTATTATATTTTATAATTATATATTTGTGTTTTACAAAGTTATAGGTATATCATTTTACATTAAACTATTATTTATATGTTTTTATTACGCATAATCGCTTACACGCATATTATCGTTCTTTTGACCATTGGATTTGAGGCATCAGCCCAGCGCAAAAATGATGATCCAAAGCATGAAAATCATTACAGAAAGGTAAAGGCAGAGTCTCCTGAGTTTACTATCGAGATTACTGAAGCCCACTCCCAGCAGGAATTTACTTTAGTTAAAATGCAGATAACCAATAAAACCGATGACTTTCTGTACTTTAAGGGGGCAGAACCACTACTCAGATATGAATTTGGAGAATATCATCCAACAGGCGGAGGTGGATTGTTTAAGGGATTAAATATTGTTATAGATCCGCACTCATCGGAATCACAAACTCTAAAGGTAACAGGCGGAAATAATTTCCATGTGGAAAAATTCTCTGTTCTGATGGATGGCTTTTACCGTGTGTCGGCAAATGGAAAAGTCCAGGAAGGTGAGCCCTTTCAACTGCCTCCGTCTGTTAATGACTTTAAGGCCGGTTCATTCAGTTGTAATTTGGATAAGATTAAGAAAGAAACCAAAGAGACTTCAGTAACTTTTAAATTTCAATATCAGGGAACTCAAATGGGAATACTGCAGCCGGGTAAAATTACTTTGAAACTTGAAAATGGCCAGGAGTATGCCAACGATAACCGCAAAGAGAGAAACCAATTACTGCACAGCGGCGAAAATGGAAAATTTAACGCCACATTTCATGTACCTGGCAAGGTTACTGACATGCAGTTTGCAAACATGCAATTAATCTGGAAAAGCACATTCTCGGAATCTGAAATGATCAAACTTGAGCCACTATCGATTGACCTTGAATTAGATCCAGGTTTAACTGAAGGAAAGAACAAGTAATATTTATTGATTCAGGAAGTTGGGGAGACGCAGGTCAAGGTTACATACTTCATTGATTTTACCTGTAAAATATGATGACGTTTCCGGAGTGTGTCTTTCGTCTTCCTGATGAAGAAAGAAATAAATTTCCTCTAATCCGGATTCCAGCCAGGACTTTAATCTCAAGGCCCATTCATCCATTCTGGAATAATCGGACTGATGTAAATCGTAGCCATTAAACCTGATAAAAGTATATGGAGTAGTTATTGCCATATGCAAGGCATCCCTCCTGCCCGCAACATCAGTAATTACAATTCCCTTATTATTTTCACGAAGCATAGAAACGGTTTCATCAAAAATAGTTTTGTCTTCAAACCATCCTTTATGTCTTAATTCAACGGTCACTGGGGCATCCCCGGGCAATGACTGAATATAACTTTTGAAAATATCGAAATTTTTGGGGCCGAAATTCTCCGGCAATTGCAGAAATGCTTTCCCAAGATAATCCCCAAAAGCATTTATCGCGTCCAGGTAATATTCAGTTATTTGTTCAGCTTCTTTCAGTCTTTTTCTATGGCTGATAATCTGGGTGAATTTTGGGCAAAATTTGAATCCTTTTACTCCAGATTCCGCCCATTTTTCAATATGTGCTTTTTTGGTTCCATAAAAGGTTCCGTTTAATTCAATGGCGTTGAAATGGTTGACATAATTATTCAGAAAGTCTTTTTCAGAGGTTCCTTCAGGATAAAGCAAACCCAACCACTCTTTCCTGCCCCATTTTGCGCATCCTATATAGACTTTTGGAGCTTTACTTTTCTTTCCTGAAAGTTCACGGATACTTTTGTGATCTGATGGTAACGAAAGCTCAAGCTGATCAAGTTCTTCAGCTGACACTCTTCCAAACTTCATGAGTTTTATCCAATATTTAATGAAACCAGTTCTGCCAATATAAGAAGTCCTTCCTTTAAATAAGGATCATGCATTTCAACTAATTTCATATTCTTGGATTCGGGGTTTACAATAGCTCCGGAAAGTTTAGCCCTGGCCGCTCTTCGTTGTTCCATCTCCTCCAACTCCTTCTTTCTTATATCTTCCTTAAGGGATTGAACCGTATTATTACGATTCTCATTGGATTCTTTAATTTCTTCCTGTAATCCCTTTAATTCAGGATCATTTTCAAGCCTTTCGAGGTAACTATTATTCAGCCTGGCGATTAGGTCTGAATCAACTTTACCAGTTTTCGAAAATTTCGCGGATTGAATCTCGTCATATTTCAATGCGGTGGGTTTACTGCCTTCACCAAAGATTGATGCATCATAGGCAGAGGGAAGATTTACGTCCGGAGTAACGCCTTTCAGTTGTGTGCTGTTTCCGTTAATTCTATAAAATTTAGCCTGGGTAAGTTTGACCTCTCCTGCTTTGCCTTCTCCCAATTCCATGAACCTTGAGAGATCTATCATATTTTGAACGGTACCCTTGCCATAGGTTTGCTCACCAATTATGACCCCTCTCTGGTAATCCTGAATGGCGCCAGAAAAAATTTCTGAAGCTGAAGCACTAAACCTGTTGGTAAGAACTGCTAATGGGCCTTCCCACACCACATTTCTGTCTGTATCTTCATATTGCTCAACACTTCCATTTCGTGATCGTACTTGTACGACTGGTCCATCCTTAATAAATAGTCCTGTAAGATCTATGGCTTCCTGCAAACTGCCTCCGCCATTTCTTCGTAGATCTATCAAAACACCATTTACAGCTTCCTCATTAAATGTCCCAAGAATTTTCCGCACATCCCGGCTTGTGCTATTAAAATCCATATCCCCCTTCCGGTAAGCATCATAATCAAAATAAAAAGAAGGAACAGTAATTACACCAAGTTTATAATCCTTTCCATTTTTATTAATAGGGATAACTTCGCTGGTAACTTTTTCATCCTCGAGCTGAATTTTTTCCCTAATCAGGCGGACAATGATTGGAATAGCATTAGTAGCTTCTCCGGCGGGAATTACCTGCAATCGGACAATTGATCCTTTGGGTCCCCTTATTAGTTTTACAACATCGGTCACCCGCCAGCCAATTACATCGACAAATTTCTCTTCATCTCCCTGGGCAACTCCGGTAATTTTGTCGTTTTCATGAATCATATTGCTTTTAAAAGCAGGCCCACCGGCAACAACATTGGCAATAATGGTGTAATCTCCATCGGTTGTTAACCGGGCACCTATTCCTTCCAAAGAGAGATTCAAATCAATCATAAAGCTTTGAGCCGATACGGGAGAAAAATAGTTGGTATGCGGATCATAGGATTGTGTGAAGGAGTTCAAATACTGCTGAAAAATATCTTCACTGGAATATTGTGCAATTGCTTTGCGATATCCCTCGTAGCGTTTTCTAAGTATTTCCTTTGATTCCGCAATGTCCTTCCCTGTCAATTTATGATTAAGCAACTGAGCTTTGAGAATTTTTCTCCACACTTCATTTTGTTCATTTTCAGTTCGAGGCCATTCTGCTTTGGTTCTGTCTGAATCATAATATTCATCCAGGGAAAAATCAAAGTCTTGCCCAAGTAACTCCATAACAAAATCGTTCTTTTCGAAAAACCTGGCTTTAAAAACTTCGAAAAGCTGATAAGGAAATTCCAGCCGGCCGGCTTTTAAGTCATCATCAATCCGGAACCTGAATTTTTCGAAAGTGTCAAGGTCTGATTTTAGAAAGTAAACTTTGTTATTATCATAGGATTCGATATAATCTTTGAAAATTATGGCCGACAAGGAATCATCCACTGAAGTTTTTCTAAAATGATACTGTTGTAGGAGCTGAGTAACCAATTGAGCTTCCCTGCCATAGTGAGCTTCCGGCTTGAGGATTTTACTTGTATCTCCACTTGTAAGGACAATAAATTGCGGTGACTCATTCAAGTGTTCTTCAGACGGAAGGTAGGTCTTTATCCCAATAAAAGAGACCAGTGTAACAATGATTAACCCAACTACATATTTCATGTCAATTCACTTAAATTATATTCATTCTATACGGAAAATTAATTCAAAACGATGGGTTTTACCCAATTTTATTCCACAAAGGCCATTTTTGTAGAGTACGGTATTTAAAAAAATGGAAAAATTATTCCTCTACCGGAAGTCTGTCAAAATCAAATTCTTCAAGGAATTGCCTGGCCTGAGCGGTATTCTGAAAAAAGAATTCCCGCAATTCTCCCTTTGTATCCACAATCTGAATCATTATGGATTTTACTTTTCGCTCGCCAACATATGATGCTCCTAATGGCAGTTTGAACTGATCCATCGAGTCTATGATTGGTGATATACGGTGAGAGGTTGTTCGTCTGCTTTTGCAGTATGCACACTGGTAATATTTGAGCAGTTCACCGGCCTCTTCCTTTGTGGCCGATTTGATTATTTCTTCACGGTTCAACTGCATGGTTTGGAAACCGCATGTGTTGCATCGTAATGCTTCAAGTTCTCCAGCATACTTTTCAATTTTGACTTCCCCGGTCTCAGTGTCAACCCACACATCATAATCAATAGAAAATACATTTTCTTCGGCTTGCCTTCCCTCATCCAGATGGACATCTTCCTCCTCTTCACTTAATAATTGCATCTCTTTTCCAGTCTTCGAGATTCTGGGTTGATACCGAAGCTTCATGAGTTTTCGTTGAAGTTTTGTAGGATAATAGAACTTTAGAATGAGGTAGATGACATACCCGAACAAAGTAGCAATAGCAATACTGATAAAGCAGCGAACAAAGAACCAGACGATGCTTAAGCTTACAGTTTCATCATCATAAGTATTGGCAACCATGCCGATTGCAATTGATATGGATAAAACCGAATACCAATAGTATCTTATTTCATGTAACTTCAGATAGTCGTATTTTGCCTTAGGCTGCTTAAAAGCCGAGCTTCTTAATTTATGA
Source organism: Cyclobacteriaceae bacterium (assembly GCA_036397995.1). Taxonomy (GTDB): domain Bacteria; phylum Bacteroidota; class Bacteroidia; order Cytophagales; family Cyclobacteriaceae; genus DASWHX01. The sequence continues at coordinate 2,220 of DASWHX010000176.1, read as the reverse complement.
TATACAAAAAACAAAATTGCCACTACAATTGCTCCGAGAGCCAGAATTATCATTATCTGATGCCATGCTTCCAGGAATTTAAGAAATTGTGGTTCCCTCATCTAACCTGTGATTTTTCGTTCAATATGAATATTACTTTAATATATTGCAAATATTGTTCCCTTTGTTAATATAAGAAAATATCCAATTTATTATTTCAATAGAATGCAGAATTTAGCCCGGAATTTATTTAGAATGTTGGCCAGGATAAATAAGATTATCCTTCCCAGATACAGCAAGAAAGACTTAAATCAATTATCTGCTCTGGATAAGGTAATAATTGGGTATAGATATTGGGTTACCAAGAATACCCTGCCAGATTAACCTCGCGATGCATATCCTCGCGGATGAAATGGTTTATCATCTTTATAAAAAGTTATCTGGAGAATAATACCAATTAAGGGGACAAAGAGAGTGCCGATAAGATTAAACCACAAAAATGAAATATCCGTGCCCAGGTAGAGTATAAACACAAGCACCTGAGAGCATATCGCCGCAATAAAAACAGCATTACCTCTAATTTTTTGGAAGAAAAAGCCTACCAGGAAAATACCAAGCACAGATCCATAAAACAAAGACCCAACAATATTAATGGCTTGAATCAGGTTTTCCGTGAAATTGGCAAAAATGGCAAATCCGATGGCGGCCAAGCCCCATAAGAGTGTGAATTTCCTTCCTGCAGAAACATAATGGTCGTCTTTTTTATCAGACTTATACAGGCGTTGATAGATGTCTACAATAGAAGTTCCTGCCAGAGCATTCAAAATAGAAGAGGCTGACGACATTGAAGCGGAAATGATCACCGCTAAAAGGAATCCGACCATGCCTATAGGTAAATGGTTCGTTATAAAAGTTAAGAAGATTTGATCCTTATCATTGGTCGTAGTACCAGGACTATTCAGGGCAATCAATCTTGCCGCCTCACTTTCGACTTCATCAATTCTTTTTTCAATTGACTGTAGCTCAATGGTTATTAATTCGGTAGTTAAATTGTTACTTGAGTTATCCAGGAGGTGTTTAAGCTTTTCTTTTTTTTGAATGAAAAGTTCGTTATGTACGGATTCAAGGTAAGTGAGGTCAAGACCATATTCACTTTCAGCTACCTTTTGATATTGTTTTTGATTAAAGAAAATTGGAGGTTTTTCGAACTGATAGAAGGTAAAAACAAGAATTCCGAGGAAGAGAATTGCCAGTTGAAGTGGAATTTTGATAATACCATTGAAAAGCAGACCTCTCTTAGCTGCTTGAGTTGTTTTCCCTGATAGATATCGCTGAACCTGGGATTGATCAGTTCCGAAATATGCTAAAGCCAGAAAAAAACCTCCAATCAGGCCGGACCAGATATTATAACGTTCCGTGATGTCAAAATTTAAGCTCACAGGGTTTAATTTTCCAAATGTATCAGCTACTAAAAAAGTGTCCTGAAACCTGACCCCCACAGGCAATTTGAAAAGAGCAAAACCCCCTACAACGAACATTCCAATTAAAATAATCAGCATTTGATGCCTGTGAGTAGTCATGACAGCTTTGGCACCGCCGGATACCGTATAAATAATTATGAGTACACCAATAAGCAGGCTGGTCAGCAGGCTATTCCAACCGAGAATGTTCGAAAATATAAGGGAAGGAGCGTAGATGGTAAATCCAACAGCAAGACTCCGCTGAATTAAAAAGAGAATAGAGCCGAGAACCCGGGTTTTAAGATCAAACCGCATTTCCAAAAATTCATACGCGGTGTAGATATTCAACCTTTTATACAGGGGCATTATTATGTAAGCCAGAACCAACATTGCCAGCGGCAGCCCGAAGTAAATTTGAATAAACCCAAGTCCATCACTATAAGCCTGACCCGGCATGGAAAGAAAAGTAATCGCGCTGGCCTGGGTGGCTATAATAGAAATGGCTACTGCCCTCCAATTGAGTTTTTTATCACTTAATAAATAGCTACTTAAGCTTTGTGATTTTCGATTTTTATAAACCCCTATGGTTACTATAAACCCAATTGTTACCGATAAGACAATCCAATCAATCTCTGACATTTACCAAGTTTGCCCTTAAAGCTTTACGAAACGTGAGGGAATTGAGTTATTGCATTATTATTAGAATTCCATAACCAATACATTATTAGCAGTTTAAGGTCTTCACTTTCACAAATTACTTTAATAATGTTTTGGGTAAAAA
>DASWHX010000175.1:0-13454 GCA_036397995.1 Cyclobacteriaceae bacterium | reverse complement strand
AATTTCATACAATCACAAATATTCAAGTTCAACTTTAATGCTACCCGCTATGTTCAGAAACATCATCAAAACAACATTTAGAAGTTTGCTTAAGCAAAAATCTTACACATTCATTAATACCCTTGGACTGACTGTTGGCCTTGCCAGCAGTTTTCTGATTTTACTTTGGGTTGAAGATGAATACAGAGTTGACGGTTTTCATGAAAAGTCAGCTAATATTTATCAGCTGAAAAGAATTATTTACCAGGATGATGGACAGAATTTTAATACCGAAGCAATTCCTCAGCCTCTGGAAATTGCTCTGGAAGAAACCTATCCGGAAATTGATATGGTGACCTTGATTGGCTGGGATATTGAAGCTTTATTTAAACTTGAAGATCGATCTTTTAAAGAAACGGGCCGGTATGTATCACCGGAGTTTTTGAAGATTTTTTCTTTTCCTCTTATTATAGGAAGTAAGGAAAACGCGTTGAATGAAATTAACTCCATTGTAATTTCTGAAGATCTCGCGGCTAAATTATACGGTGAAAATTGGCAATCAAACATTTTAGGGTCTACCCTTCCTCTGGGTAATAATACTTTTACAATTTCCGGTGTGTTTGAAAATCCTTCTCCTCATTCTTCCTTACAATTCCAATGGTTGATCCCCGCGCAGCGATATATTTCAGAAAACTCCTGGGTGGAAAATTGGAATAATGGCGGATTCCAAATGGTGGTATTAATGAAAGACGGCGCAGATATTAATGCTTTTGGTGAAAAAGTATTGAATGAAGTAAACAATAATATTCAGGGCGGTGATGAGCGCATAGTATACCAGAAATTTTCAGATCAATACTTGTATTCCAATTTTGAAAATGGTGCAGCACAGGGAGGAAGGATTGATTACGTTCGGGCATTGCTGATTGTAGCCATCTGCATTATTATCATTGCCTGCATAAACTTCATGAATTTAGCAACAGCAAGGTCTGCCATTAAAGTTAAAGAAATAGGAGTGAGAAAAGTTATGGGCGCAGGCCGCAATTCACTTGCGCTTCAATTTTTAACTGAAGCGCTGGCAATAGCTTTCACAGCATCATTTTTTGCTATTTTAATTGTTCAACTAATCCTCCCGGGTTTCAACCAACTCACCGGTAAGTTTATTCAAATTGATTTCAGCGCCCCTACTTATTGGTTGATGATCACGGGGATTGCTTTGGTTACAGGTTTACTATCAGGAATGTATCCGGCATTTTTCCTTTCCGGTATTAATACTATCCATGTGATTAGAGGTCACATTATTAAGGTTGGCGGAGGTGCAACACTCCGCAAAGCTCTGGTAGTATTTCAATTTGCTATTTCCATTGTACTCATTATCGGGTCTGTTTCCATATTCAGGCAAATCATGTTTATTCTTGATAAAAATCTTGGCCTTGACAGAGAGAACATTATCTATGTTCCAATTGAAGGAGCTATCCTGCAAAACTTTGATGCATACCGTACAGAATTATTACGAATTCCCAGCATCTCCAGCGTAGCCAGTTCCGACCAGAATCCCTTGGGAGTGGGACGGTCTACAGGCGGGGCCAATTGGGATGGAAAAGACCCCAGCTTTCAAATAGAAATATCCGTTTTGTCAACAGACCATAATTTTCTTAAGACCATGAAAATGGAATTGATAAGTGGTAGCGATTTTAGTGGAGATTTTTACCGGGACTCTACCTCTTTTATTATTAATGAACAGCTGGCACGCCTAATGAATAAGGACAATCCGGTCGGTGAAAATTTCTCCTTATGGGGTATCAATGGTAAAATTATTGGTGTGGTAAGAAATTTTCATATGGAGAGTCTTCATGAAGCAATTGAACCGCTTATTATCAGGTCAAATGCAATCGGAAGGCTTGCCTTTATCCGCATTAGTGGAAACATACAACAAACTGTCCAGGAAATTGAAAAAGTAACACGCCGGCTTAATCCCGGATACCCCTTTCAGTACACCTTCCTGGATGATCAATTTGAGCAGGATTATAAGGATGAAATGATGATAGCCGATCTGGCCAGCTACTTTACCGTAATTGCTATTTTTATTTCCTGCCTGGGATTGTTTGGACTATCATCATTTATCGCCCAGCAGCGGGTTAAGGAAATCGGCATTCGAAAAGTTTTAGGAGCCAGTATAACTAACCTGTTTATGCTATTGTCCCTGAATTTTGGAAAGCTGATAATAATTGCCTTTATTCTCGCCGCACCGGTTGGCATCTACTTCTCCAATAATTGGCTGGAGCAATTTACTTTTAGAATATCAATCGGCCCGGGAATAATTATTGCGGCAGGACTGGGCGCACTTATTATTGCGGTTGCTACTGTGAGTTTTAAAGCCATTCAAACGGCTTTGGCAAATCCGGTAGATAGCCTGAAAGACGAATAAATCTCCGGATTCAGAAATCTTAATTAAGCATCAGGAACTTGTTTAACGCGATGATGGAATTCGGACTTCCGAACAAAAAGAGAATATCATCCTGGGTGATTATGGTCTCCGGTGTAACCCTGGTGATATACTTCTCACCCCTTTTGATAGCCAGAACGGTGATGTTGAAATTACTCCGGATTCCGGATTCCTGAACGCTTTTTCCAACAACTTTATTGACGCCCTGGTGTACCGGCAGAGTTGCAATTTCCATATCGGGTATATTTGCCTGAGTTACTACACTGAATCCGGGAATACTTCGCAGCATTTCGTAATTGTGAGACCGGATCTGATTAACAAATTCCATTATCTCATTATTAGGCATCAGGTATTTCTTCAATACCCGTGTGAAAATTTCAATGGAGGTTTCAAACTCTTCCGGGATAACCACATCCGCACCTAATCCGACAATTTCCTCCACTTCCCTTACATATCGCGTGCGCACTATTACAAAGGCCGTTTTAGTAAACTCCCGAACGCGACGCATGATTCGTTTTGTTGATTCGGGAGAACTAATTGCAATAACTATTACCCTGGCCTCCTGAATATGAACGTGTTTCAGGATGACATCGTTGGATGCGTCTCCAAAAACAACGGGCTCCTTGTTTCTGTTTGCTTTGTTGATAGCTACGGGATCAAGTTCGACAATAACATAGGGAATTTTTGCCTGGCGTGCAGTTTTGGCAACATTTTCTCCATTAATTCCATAACCAATAATAACCAGATGATCCTTTAACTCATCTTCATGCTTGGCGGTGGTTTCCGCTTTATGGTGAGTCAGCACTTTAAGTCGCCTTTTCACGCGGCCCGGCAGTGGCGCATGCAAAATAAATTGAGCAATGGAGGATGAAAACTTCATGATAAAGGGCGTGATCCCAATTGTAATGATGGAAATCGCGAGAAAGTATTGGTAAAATTCCTGGGAAAGAAGATTGTATTTCATTCCACTCGTGGAAAGTAAGAATGCAAACTCCCCTACCTGAAAAAGAGAAAGCGCGGTAAGAATTATTGTCCGTGGTGGATAATTCAAAATCAGAACAGTAATTGCAATCACAATTATTTTTAGGAAAATAACTCCAATGGCCAACAGCAGTATATTTACTACATGGTCAATAAAGAATGACAAGTCAAGCAACATGCCTACAGACACAAAGAAAAAGCTGATGAAAATCTCGCGAAATGGAAGAATATTAGCAGTGGCCTGATGGCTGTAAGAAGATTCAGAAATTATGAGTCCGGCAAAAAACGCACCTAATGCCAGGGAAAGACCAATTGAAGAGGTGAGCCAGGCAGTGGCAAAGCATATCACTACCACAGTGAGAATAAATAATTCCTGACTCTTGGATTTGACCACCAAAGTAAAGAGGTTAGGCACTATGTAGCGAGCCAGAGCAATAACTACCACAATCACTCCCACAACTTTAACAACAAGAATAGCCAGAGTTGTTCCTGGATTTTCCATCTCACCGGCAAGTAGCGGTGTAAGCAACATCATCAAAACCACAATAATATCCTGAAAAATAAGTATGGCTACTGAAATCCGGCCATGAGGTGATGTAAGTTCGCCCTGCTCCTGCAGCAACTTCAATACAATGGCAGTACTGCTAAGTGAAATAAGAAATCCCATAAAAATTGCAGATGGTATAGTCATGCCGAGCATATAGGAAAACAATGCCGTTAGTGCAATGGTACCACCAACCTGAAACAGCCCACCTATAAGTACGGTGTTCTTAACAGTTGACAATCCCTTCAGGGAGAATTCAATTCCAATAACAAACAAAAGAAAAATGATTCCAATCTCGGACAGCAGTTCTACTTCATGTGTTGCGCTGATTAAATTCAAACCATGAGGTCCCGCAATAATACCGGTTAACAGAAAACCCAGAATTGCCGGCAGCCTGAGTTTCTGGAAGAGAAGAATTATAACTACTGATAACCCGAGAATGATTACAATATCCTGAAGTATGGGTAATTGCATCTAACCTGTCTTGTTTTTTTCAGGGATTAATTTAGTGAAAAATAGAGTCTCATTTCCAGGTAAATACGAATACCCATTGCATTTAATAAGAAAGTAGCAGTATATTGTATACTGCATACTTGTGTTAAAAATATATCTCAACAAACATGGGTTCAATCAAAACAGGGATCACACGCAAGCGGCGAAAAAAAATAAGGGAAAGTGAAAAGGTATTGGGTTGGGATTATTTTGACCGGAAAGGAAAGCGGATTACGAATCTCCAAATAATTGATCGATGCAATAAATTGGTCATCCCACCGGCATGGGAGGATGTATGGATTTCTCACGATCCTAAAAGTGATTTGCAGGCTACAGGTAAGGATGCCAAAGGTAGACTTCAGTATCGATATCATGCCTCGTGGACCGAATTCAGAAGCGCTGAAAAATTTGAGAGTCTGACAATGTTTGCTTCTCTCCTGCCCGATATTAGAAAGAAGATTGATCGTGATCTTTCTCTTACTGGTATGCCAAAAGATAAAGTAGTCGCACTGGTTATTAAGTTAATGGATCTGTATCACATCAGAGTTGGAAATGATGAATATGCCAGGAAAAATAATAGCTATGGCTTAACTACGCTTAAAGAAGGCCACATGAGAATTGACCGGAGTAAAACGGCTGAAGGCGAGCTTGATGCTATACTTGAATTCCGGGGAAAATCAGGTAAGGATTGGAACATCAGAATTTGGGAGGATGATTTAGCCATCTTAATTGACGAATCCGGTAAGGTAGGTGGCAGACATAAATCGCAGGATTTATTTAGATATGAAGACTCAACGGGAAAAGATTTTGATATCAAATCTTATCATATCAATGAGTATCTCGATTCGCTTGTTCCCTCCGATAAAAAAGTAACAGCCAAAGATTTCAGGACGTGGGCTGCGACATGGAAAGCAGCTTCACGTCTATCACTCCAGATTGATCCGGATACCATCACCGCGCGAAAGAAGGTGGCGACCCAGGTTATTAAAACTGTTGCTTCAGACCTTGGCAATACCGTTGCGGTTTGCAGATCTTCTTATATTCATCCGGTAGTTCTTGGAGATTGGCATGAAGGAATGTTCCGGCCAAAATGGAATTCATCTGGTAAAGCCAGAAAGATACAAGGGTTGTCTAAAGATGAAACCGTAGTACTTCGATATCTGGATCACAGCTAGGAATTTACTATTATGTATATTATACCTAAAGTATAATGCTATGCTAACCTTCAGGAGGTTGGTTGGTTATATTTCCGTCTTTATCGACGTAGGCAAGCATATCTTCCAATTTACTGCTTGAAGGCTCTTGCTTTCTCGCTTCTTTTTTCTCTTGCTTCTCTTTTTTCTTTTTGCGTTTTTCCTCTTCCTTCTTCCTTTTTATAAAAGCATTCTGATTTTGTCTTCCCATAAATTACCTCCTTTTAATGTTTCGTTTAAATGATTTTGAATTCCAACTCCGCTTTCCGGACATCCTACCTTTTCCTCCGGAAGAATCTCTTCCGGATCGTTTATTCTCATCAAGATTCACCCGGATTTGCCGGCCTTCAATTTCAACTCCCATAAAACTATCGCTTATTTTCTTATCCACAGCCGAGCTTATCTGAAAAAAAGAATAATTCTTGTGCATACTTATTTCTCCAAAATGTTTCCGGTCAACCTTAGAAACGTCAGATAAGAAATGGATCAAATCTCCTTTAGTCATCCCATCAATAATTCCGATGTTAACAAAATACCGGTTTGAAGCCGCATCCTTTTTACCATTTCTGGCGCCGGCATCAGACTTTTCATTCAAATCTTCATCATTGTGCTGAAAAATTAAATGGTCGAGCTGGGTTGTTATTAATCTTCGCAGGATGTCTTCTTTGGATAAGTGCGCAAATTGGCCATGAAGGTGTTGAAGTACTTCTTCCGCCTTATCATCAACATGTGTGTTGATAATAAGATTTGCCCAGCTGTTTATCCTGCTGTATCGCATTTCTTCTACTGCCGGTACCTCAATTCGTTCGAACTTAACTTTCATTCGTCTTTCCAATTCAGAGATTCTCTTACCTTCCCTGGGATTAATAAACGCGAGCGAGATTCCTTTCTTACCCGCGCGGGCCGTTCTTCCGCTGCGATGCGTATATATATCCGGTTGATCAGGAAGTGTATGATGCATTACATGGGTAAGGTCGTTAACATCAATGCCACGTGCCGCGACATCGGTTGCAATTAGTAATTGCATGGATCTCATTTTGAATCTCTTCATCACCGCATCACGCTGTCCCTGCGACAAATCACCATGCAAAGCTTCAACCCCATAACCCAGGTTAGTCAGTTCATCGGAAATATGCTGAGTTTCGCGCCTGGTTCTGCAAAACATTATTCCCCTCATGTCAGGCTGAATATCCAAAAACCGCCTTAGTGCCGGTATTTTGTTGGACGATGTAGTCACTACGTATTTGTGGGAAATATCTTTATTAATGAGCTCGGCTGTATTGATGGAAATTTCGATCGGCTTATCCATATACTTGTTTACGATCTTCCTGATTTCCGCCGGCATGGTTGCCGAAAAAAGCCAGGTTACTTTATCTTTCGGCGTATAGGAAAGTATCTTGTCAATATCTTCCTTGAAACCCATATTTAGCATCTCATCAGCTTCATCAAGAACGACATAGCGCACATTGTTTAGACGCACCGCTTTTCGATCTATAAGATCCTGGAGACGCCCGGGAGTTGCCACCACGATGTGAGCAGGTTTCTTCAGAAGTTTTATTTGATTACTAATTGCAGCTCCTCCATAAGCGACCACAATATTTAGCTCATTCTTTCCTGCTGAAAACAGGGTTAGCTGTTTGGCAGTTTGTTGTGCAAGTTCACGTGTCGGCGCCATGATGAGGACTTGCGTAGCACTTGAGGTGTGATCAATTAGATCGATTAATGGCAACCCAAAAGCTGCTGTTTTTCCAGTTCCGGTTTGAGCCAACCCGATAAAGTCGGTCGGATCATTACCTAGTAAAAGCGGAATTGCTTTTTCCTGAACAGGGGTTGGTGTTTCAAACCCAATTTGATTAAGGACTTCTGTTACTGGTAATGAAAGTCCTAATTTTTGAAATTTATTCAATTGTTAATTTATTATAAAGTGCAGAACAGGCAGACTTTTTGCCCGATCTTATTAAATATTTTATTAGTAGATGTGATGTGGTTCTAAAGAAGGGATCAAGAAAAAAAGCTATCCAAAAAAATGAATAGCTTTTCCTTAATTCATTGAAATATTATCTAGCCGATTACTTCAACGCGAACAGCATTCATGCCCTTCTTGCCCGGCTCCTCTTCATATTTAACTTTATCGTTTTCTTTAATCCGATCAATCAAACCGGATTCATGTACGAATATATCGTCACCTGAATCAGAGGGTGTAATAAAACCAAACCCTTTGCTGTAATTAAAAAACTTTACTTTTCCTTCTTTCATTTTATTTATTGTTACTAATTGTTAAGCGTACTAAAGCCACCGGAAACCGCATAAATGTTATTATTGCTTTCTTATAGTTAGAAATAATAAGCCTGTTATCATAATGAGTGTGTCCCCGTTGGTATAAACTCTAAATTTGAAATTGGGGAAATGATAATACTACATTATGGAATGAATCCTTTCAGGCAGTGAATTAAAAAATCCGCAATTATTATACAAAGGTAGCGCAATAAATCAGATAATCCAACCACAAGTAGTTCCAGGGCAATGAAACCGGATTCTCCAATTTTTCAAATTGAAAATAACTCCAACCAGGATAGGTGAAAGATTAGTCAAAAATCCGGTATTTGAGGCATAAATGCATGTTTAGAGATTCGGTCAGGCTCTGGTATTCGATTGGAAAGTTACTTTTCAATCTTTATCTTGGGCAGAAAAACGAACATAATTGAATACCCAATATTACTGGATGGCGGATTATCCAATCAATTGGAAGAGCTGGGCTGCAACCTGAATAATTCCCTTTGGACGGCAGAAGTTCTGCGGACAAATCCTGAGGCCATAATTCAAGCGCATTTTAACTATTTGGAAGCAGGCGCTAAAATTATCACAACATCCAGTTACCAGGCTACCTTGAAAGGATTTAAGGACAAAGGTCTGGATAAAGTTGAAGCCGAAGCGCTCATTCTCAAATCTGTTGAGCTTGCCCGGGTGGCAATTGAACGGTACTCCCAAAAGTATTGCAGGCAGGAAACGACCCTTGTTGCGGCAAGTATTGGACCTTTCGGCGCTTACCTGGCCGATGGATCAGAATACCGGGGTAATTATACTATCCATGAAATGGAACTGTTCGATTTTCATGAAGCCAAAATAAGATTACTGGATTCTGGAAGCGCTGATCTACTGGCATTTGAAACTATTCCTTCCTTTTCGGAGGCCAAAATAATCGCGGCAATTTTGGAGTCGACAGCCACGCCGTCCTGGATCTCTTTTAGCTGCCGGGATGAGGAGCATATTTGTGATGGCACCCCAATAGCAGAATGTACAGAAATGCTCAAGGCCGTTCCGGGAATTTGGGCCACCGGGGTAAATTGTACCCGGCCAGGCTATGTAAAAGGTCTTATTCAAAAAATCAAAAACCAAGGTTGGGAGAAAAAGATTATAGTGTATCCAAATTCAGGAGAAAAATTTAATGCGGAGAATAAATCCTGGGAAAACTCAAGGGATATACTGGACAATAATTTAGTCGAAGAATGGCTTGAAGCTGGAGCGGATATAATAGGTGGCTGCTGCCGGGTTGGTCCGCAACAGATTAGCGCTATGAATAAGGTTCTGATTTCCCGCAAAAGGTTTTAATTTTGGAATTGAAATTCCCGGCCTTGTAGTACAATGGATAGTATGTGGGTCTCCGGAACCCAAGATTCAGGTTCGATTCCTGACAAGGCTACAATCAAATCTTGTAAATCATTGTATATCCATTATGTTAGAGGATTTTTTTGCTATAAGGTGGCGCGAAGCCACGCAAATTGAAGTCAATTATGATTTCAACATTCTGGCAACGGCTTACAGTTTATTCACATAGACATTTTTTAATCAATGAAATACATTGGAATAATACAGACCCCTATGGGGTCAAATGTTTATAGAAAAATATATGCCGTATTGACGTTCGACCCCGAAGGGGTCGTATGGTTTCTGTTCTGGATATTTTCTATAAACATCACATCCCTTCGGGATGAACAACAAATAAAAAACTAATTATGTCAACCTATTCACAAATATACATTCAAACCGTATTTGCAGATATTTTCTATAAACATCACATCCCTTCGGGATGAACAACAAATAAAAAACTAATTATGTCAACCTATTCTCAAATATACATTCAAACCGTATTTGCAGTTAAAGGACGGGAAAGCCTTATTAAACCTGAATGGGGAGAACAGCTTTACAAATACATTTCCGGCATTGTTCGAAACAAGGGACAAAAAATGTTGTCCATTAACGGAATGTCGGATCATATCCATTTTTTCATTGGTCTGAAACCCACCTGTTGCTTGTCTGATTTAGTCAGAGAGATAAAGAAATCATCCAACGCATTCATAAAAGAGAAAAAATTCACTCTATCTAATTTTTCATGGCAGGAAGGTTTTGGAGCATTTTCATACAGTCACTCTCAAATTGATGATGTTTGTAAATATATTCAAAACCAAAAAGAGCATCACAAAAAGAAAACTTTCAAGGAAGAATACATTGAATTCCTCCACAAATTTGAAGTTGAGCACAATGAACAATATTTATTTGATTGGATAGAGTAATGGAACTCAAGATATATCATCATATATGCAAGCATTTCCTGAAAGAGACCATTGATTTGTTTGACAAAACCATGCAGAAAAAAATTGAAGCCTTTGATGATACTGAAAAACCGGTTGATTGGTAAAATCATTGTATTAAGGGAGCAATTGAGATCAACCCCAAAAATTATGTCAATATTTCGAATCTTTCGAATCTAAAAATGATAAAGATGCAAATAGAAGTGAAGAAGAATATAGTATCTACCAGAATTCTCAAAAATGAAAATAGTTTCTGTCATTGATAAATATATTTTAAGAATTACGAATGATGAATTCCATAAGTGTCCCCTCGCGTTCCTCTTCTTTATCTGCTTTCATTACCCCCTTTGGAAAAATGTCTGCGATTTTTTTTGACTAGCCCTGCATTCTGCTAATGCTTTCTGAAATTTTTTTACCGACCCTCATCTAATGAGTAGACTATTATGTGTTACTTTTTCCCAATTAATTTGCGTAAGCATTAAGATTTTAAGATTAATAAGTGAAGATTATCTGGAAACATTCTATCTAAAGTGGAAATTTTATATCTTGATGGAAAATTCTCAAGGAGCTGCTTTGAGGTCTTGCCTTTAATATTTACATCCATGGGAAACATATTTCTATAATTAAACCTCTAAACCATGAGAAGATTAAGACTCAGGACGGTATTGGGAACATTATTCATGATTCCTTTACTGTTTGTTTCTGTGCATTCAGTAGCGCAGGAAGTTGATCCGTATGAAAAGGCCAAAGCGGAAGTAATCAAGACTTTTGGTTCATTCCCGGACTTCAATAGCTACACCTCCACTTCTATTTTAAACATCCAAAATTTCTCTTCTCCGGGTTAATATATTTGAGCCCGAATAATGGCTTCTATAACCCTGCATCGAGATCATTCTGGATACAAGCTCACTACCTGACGAATATCATTGAGCATAAGAGATAATCCCTGTACATTGGTTTTAAAGGATTCAATAACACAAATTTTTAATTATGAAAAAGATAGAAAACCTCAATGACTTGTTTATTGAACAAGGACACGAGCTATTTGATATTTTTAATCAGGAACAAAAGGAGTTGATTTCTATACAAAAGCAGGCCAGCAGTCGTGAGCTAAAAAGAGTGATTGACCGGCAATTGGCAGGTGTTAATTACCAGGTAAAGCGAATGGAAGAGATACTCGAAAAAGTGGATGCAGGACCCGGTGGCGAAAAAAGTGAATGTTGCAAGGCAATTTTCAAGCAAACCAGAGACCTTATAAAAAGAAGTCTGGATAATGAAGTTAGAGATGCATCCATCATTAGCTCATTGCAAATGCTCAATCACTACAAAATTGCCGGGTTGGGATCATTAGCTGCATATGCCAGAGAAATAGGACAACACGACATTGCTACATTTTTCTACGAGACCTTATCTGAGGAAAAAGCTATTGATAGAGAGCTGTCTAACCTGGCAGAACATGGTATCAATAAAAAAGCGCTGACGGCAATGTCTTATTGAATGCAATCAATAAAGAGTGGCTATTGCGGGTTAATAAACCCCTCACTCAATAATCTGGGCCGGAATATATATTCTCAGAACCTGATAATGATCATTTTTGAAGGGTAATTATTTTCTTTCAAAAGCCCGTACACTTTCCTATCTTTAAATAGTAGAATTAAGAACATTCCTTTTGAAAAATTTATGAATTACCATCCATAACAAGGAGAAATTATCAATTCCGCCGGTGATGATGTAACGCTTATATGGAAAACCAGGCATTCCCGGAGAGGGGGAATTGGAGGAAGTTGCAAGGTAATAAGCGAAATGGTTTGTTAAGTATTTGACTTGAACTTTAAACTTACAAGATTTGACTGCTCAGAAAAATCAACATCAAATCCTAAGGGAGATAAATAAACTTCTAATGGAACTGAGGCAAGAATACCCGGAACTTTACAGAAATCTGGATGAAATTCCAATTACTATTCCCACCCTTGAAAATCCTGAAATTGATTTGAAAACATACTCCGAGTTTCTGGAAAGCCTTCAACACCTTATCCTTCACTTCAAAAAAAAATAAACATAAACTAAAAATGAAGATTATATATCTCATCGCAATTGCAACTTTGGGTCCTTGCTTGCGCATTAGCGGAATTTTTAATGTATAGTTATTTATTCAGGGGTGTATAGACCTTCGGCATCACAATACATTTTATTATTTCCATACCAGAAATTTTTCATTTTCATTGCTTCATATCTTTCAAATTCCTACATTCATTGGACATAGATCAGATGCAATGGACACAATCAAAAGTATCAATGCCTGGCTTGATTCACGCCATCCACCCGCAGGCATGGACTTCATAAGAATTCTGTTAGGAATTTTTATCGTTTACAAAGGCGTTCAGTTCACAAGCAATTTTCAACAATTTACCGCAGATATTGAATCGATAGGTTGGGCATTTATTGCAGCACACGCAGCTCAGTACATCCTGTTTATTCACTTTGTCGGTGGCTTGCTTATTGTAATGGGTGCTTTTACCCGGGCCATGTGTCTTCTTAACCTACCCATCCTCGCGGGTGCAGTTGTGTTTAACTCGCAGAAGTATTTTACCATGCAAAATATGGAACTGCCTGTTGCGGCAATTGTACTCGCATTGCTGATCATCTTCTTCATTTACGGAAGCGGAAGAATTTCCGTTGATGAACTCAGAAGAAAGGGTAAGAAGGCGGAAACTGCCGTTAATCCGTAGTACCGCAACTACCCACGGCTTGATTTTCCTTCAGTAAATTTTCCAAAATGGAAATACAATGGATTGAATCCATGATTTATGACTGTAAAAGCAACAGGCGATCCTGATTTGAGGTTTATTGCTTAGCCAATCTGTAAATTTCTTCCTTTTTACCATCCCGAATGCGAATTAAGTAAACACCTGAAGGAAAAGAATTTAGATCAATTGTTTCCTCCTTCGATCTGGCATAGGTAACAATAAGAATTTCACCTTTTAAATTCTGGATAATAATTGGAGTGCCGGTAACCAGGTTAGCTAATGTTACTTTTCCATTTGAGGGGTTTGGATAAATCAAGATCTCAGAATCATTCAAATTACAATCTGCATAAACAGGATTATACGTTTCACTTACTCCATAAATATCTGTCTGGCGTAAACGAAAGTATGTCGGTACAGAAATATCCTCACGGACATAACTGTAATACCTCCCATTATTCTCTGCATTGGAATTAAATGTAGCGACGG
>DASWHX010000174.1:0-3429 GCA_036397995.1 Cyclobacteriaceae bacterium | reverse complement strand
GGTAACAGTTTTGAAGATCTTAAGAATAAACTGGAGAATCTTGACGGAGTGATCAACATTTCTGCAGTAATCCGGCTGCCCGGATCTGATAACAGTTTTAGCATAACGAGCCTTAGTGTACCGGGATCTGAGGAATCATTGCGGGTAAATTGGTTTCGTGGTGATCATGATTTTATAAATACCCTTGAATTTGAGCTGATAGAAGGAAGAGGATTTGATGAAAACCTTTCATCGGACAGTGTTTCGATAATATTAAATGAGGCCGCGGTGAAAGCATTAAGCCTTAAGGATCCGGTTGGCACAATTTTGAATGACTTGAAAGTTGTAATTGGTGTGGTCAAAGATTTTCATTTTGAATCTCTGCGTAATAATATTGGTCCGGCAGCCATCTCGTTGCATCCGGAACAAGGTCACAAAATGGCAATTAAAATTGAACCGGGGAAATATCAAAATGTTATTGAATTCATTAACCGGGAATGGAACGGCAATCTTCTAAACAACCCGCTAAATTACTTTTTTCTTGATGATAACTTTGGAAAACTTATGAAGAAAGATGAAGAAATGGCCAGAGTAGTTTCACTATTTACCGTTCTGGCTATTTTTATTTCCTGCCTCGGCTTATTCGGGTTGTCATCCTATTTAGCTGTACTGAAAAAGAAGGAAATCGGAATTCGAAAAGTTATGGGCGCTTCTATTACAAATATCCTTTTCCTGTTGAATTGGAAATTTTCACGGCTTGTTTTACTCGCAATAATTTTAGCAATTCCAATAACCGCTTACCTGATGAATTGGTGGTTAAAGGGATTTGCTTACAAAATTGAATTATCAGCCACTTATTTTCTGCTTGCATCAACGCTCACCATTTTGTTAGCCTGGGGAACAGTTTCATATCAGTCAATTATGGCAGCATTTTCAAATCCGGTTAATTCTTTAAGAGAAGAATGATATGATCATACATTACCTGACAACCAGCTTCAGGTTCCTAAGGAGGAATGCGGTATTTAGTCTGATTAATATAGCAGGACTTTCCATAGGGCTTGCCAGCTGTATTGTTATATTCCTGTACTTGCTCAGTGAACTCAGCTATGACAGATTCTGGACACATCATGAAAGAATATTCAGAATTAACTCTTCCTGGAATTCCGAAAAAGGTACTGCCCGCTATGCAACTTCGCCGCCTACCCTTGTACCAACTTTGCTAAATGAGCTTCCGGAAATAGAAGCAGCAACCAGAATTTTTAAATGGAATGATTTTACATTAAGGCCGGATTCCGATTCATCGAATGTATTCAGGGAAACAAATGTGTTTATGGCAGATGAAAATTATTTCCGCGTATTTCAGGACAGACTGATTGTTGGAAATCCGTTGACTGCTCTGAAGAATCCAGTCTCAATTGTTTTGACAGAATCTGCTGCTATCCGGTATTTTGGAAGGGAATTTTATGAAAGCAATGTAATAGTGGGTAGAAATATCCTTGGTGGCAGGGATGGTGGAACTCTTTGGCAGATTACAGGGATCATGAAAGATATACCAATTAACTCTCACCAGAATTTTGAAATATTAATAAGTTCTAAAACTTTTGGAGATGAATTTGATAACTCCCAGGTATGGACATGGAACGTAATGTATTCTTACGTACTTCTCAATGAGCAAGCAAAATCAGAAAGCTTAAATGAAAAACTGAATTCGATAATAGACCGTTACGTAATTCCATATATAAGTTATAGTGCCCGGGATTTGGCAACTTTTGGTCAACCGATGTCATTTGGCTTTATGCCATTAACTGATATTCACCTTAAATCCAACTACTTAAAGGAAATATCTCTAAACGGAAGCATTCGCCTTGTATATGTATTCCTGTCGGTCGCTGTCTTAATTTTATTGATTGCCTGTGTAAATTTCATGAACCTGTCCACAGCTTTATCTTCACGCAGGGCTAAAGAAGTTGGTATTCGAAAATCCCTTGGATCCCATTATCGCAGCTTATTAATTCAGTTCCTTGGAGAAAGTGTGTTAGTGAGTTTAATTTCAATGCTGATGGCGTTGGGAATTTCGGAATTATTTATGATTTATTTAAGGAATACAATGGACCTGCAGTTTCTTTATACTCCATACAATAGTCCATATTTTATTCCGGCATTAATTTTCATTTCCATTTTTGCGGGAATGCTGGCAAGTCTTTATCCTTCAATATTTATGTCGAACCTAAAACCGGTTGCAGTTTTAAAGAGCAAAGCAATAAACCTTAGTCGAAATTCGATTCGAAATGTACTTGTTGTATTTCAATTCATGATTTCAGTAGGATTAATTATTTGTGTTTTGGTTATCCGGGACCAGGTCGAATACATTCTAAGCAAAGATCTTGGGTTTGAAAAGGAAAATGTTCTGGTAATACAAAATGACCGGGAAATAGACGAAAGGAGGGAAGAGTTTAAATCACGTTTGCTGCAATACCCGGCAATTGTTGCCGCATCCTTCTCAACGGGAATACCTGCATTAAATGAATTCAGGATCAGAGATTATAAAGTGGAAGGTTCTCAAACCAGTATTGGGTTTAGATGGCATGAAATAGATGATTCTTTTATCAAAACTCTTGATTTGGATTTGATTGATGGTCGAAACTTCTCAGGATTAATTGCCTCTGACTCTTCGGGATTAATTCTTAATGAAGCTGCTGTTGCAGAACTTGGTTTAACGCAACCCATAGGCAAAACAATAATTATTAATGAAGGAGATGTGGATGAAAGAAAAGTAACGGTCCTTGGGGTTGTAAAGAACTTTAATTATGAATCCCTGAGACGGGAAATTATGCCGCTGGGTATGGAATTCCTTCATACGTATTATTTCAAAGATTATGTTTCAATAAGAATTCAGCCGGGCATGGAAAGAGCCGCGGTTAAAATTATTCAGGAATTGTGGAAGGAATTTGAACCGGATGTACCAATTACCTACAGCTTTCTGGATTCCAACTTCGATTCGATGTTCAAAACTGAAATGACCATGGAAAAGATTTTTAAGTCACTGACGGGTCTTGCCATTTTCATTTCATGCATGGGATTGTTTGGATTAGCAGCCTTTTCAACAGAACAAAAACGAAAAGAAATCGGCATCAGAAAGGTATTAGGTGCTTCTGCGCCGGGCATATTTATTTTATTCAGCAGTCGGTTCATTAAATTATCATCCATTGGTTTTCTCCTGGCAGCACCTGTAACCTTTTATTTTACTAATGAATGGATTTCAGGATTTGCCTACCATTCACCAATTTCACCCTGGAATTTTTTAATTGCGGGTGGAATTACTATTCTGCTCGCTATCTTAACGGTGGCGTATCAATCCATTAAATTATCATTGGTTAATCCCGCCGAGATACTCAAAGAAGATTAAGATTTTTTGCTTCAAATCTTAGGGAGAGAAGCGCAGAAAGGTCA
>DASWHX010000173.1:0-1827 GCA_036397995.1 Cyclobacteriaceae bacterium | reverse complement strand
GGAATTTTCTTCACGTGCAGCCATTTGTTGTAACTAGCCAGCAAATTTTCTTCAACATTAACTTCCTTTGCTATTTCCTTCAGGGACTTGTTCTCCCCCCTGGTAAATTCTACCAGTGAATTACCTTGCGGCTTATACATTTTCAACCCGGCTTCAAAAGCAATTTTGTGAGCAAGGTATTTCTTGACGTACCAGTAAGTTTTCTTATCAATAATCATGGAACTTGCACCGCTGTCTTTATCGCCACCCAGGGCTTCCAATGCGCCGCCGGCTCCCATCTGATAAGCTTGTAAAGCATTCAGCCAGTTATTAAAGAAGTAATTATTTTTTTGCAGATATCTTGCTGCGCCGCGAGTGCTGGGTATAATGTGCATCCTTTCGTCAATTCGTGAATCTACCCTCATTCCAACTTCCAGTGCAGTTTCTTTTTTGAATTGCCAATATCCCACCGCGTTCGAAGAGCTGACTGCATCGGGAATAAACGCGCTTTCCTGAATTATTAAATACTTAAAATCATCGGGTAATCCTTCCTCTGCAAATATTTTTTCAATTATTGGAAAGTATTCAACAACCTTGGAAAGTCTATTGAGAAAAAACTTTTCATTTTGAGTAAGAGCATTTATATCTTCCTGAATTTCTCCTCTGGCATCTTCCTTTATTTTTAACTTTATCCCTGCAAATTCCAACTGAGTGGGAACCTCAATTTTCTGCCCCCATACTATAAATGGCAATAAAAGCAAGATGACGATTACACTCCTTTTCATTTATTTAGTTTTTGAATTACCATCAGCCCATCCCTAACCGGCATTAGTACCGGGTGAACACGCTTATCTTTTAATATTTGATCATTAAACTCAATAATTGCGGCTGTTTCCGGATCAGCTGTATTTTCATCCAAAACTTTTCCGCTCCAAAGTACGTTGTCTGCCACAATAAACCCCTCATGATTCACCTTCTCGAAAACAAGATGGTAATAGTTGGTGTAATTCTCTTTGTCCGCATCAATGAAAACAATGTCGAATTTTTCATCTAATTCCTCAATAATCTCTAAAGCATTGCCGATTCTGAAATCTATTTTATCATCAAATCCTGACTCCTTAAAATATTTCCTTACGCGTACTTCAAGTTCCTGGTTAATGTCGATAGTAATTATTTTTCCATCTTGCAAAAGGCCTTCTGCGAGACAAATTGTTGAATACCCTGTATAAGTTCCGATCTCAAGAATGCGCTTCGGTTTGATCATTCTTGAGAAAGTAGAAAGAATTCTACCCTGAAGATGACCCGAAAGCATTCGGGGCATTAGAACTTCTGAAAATGTTTCCCGGTTAATTCTCGCCAGCAGTCCTGATTCAGGAAAGGTGTGCATTTCCGCATAACGGCTTAACTTTTCGTCTAAGAACTCCATTATGGGATATAAAATTAAGCATTACCAACGAATTTTAACATGCTTAAGCTGTCGAATTCGAAAATTTCATGGGCAATATTTTGCAAGTCCCTGCTTTTAATCTTCCGAATATGATCAAAAACTGTTTCCAGGCTGTCAATTTTATCTAAATCAAGCATGCTGCGACCCATCATTAGCATAAGAGAAGTATTATTTTCCTCGGCCATCGCAAGTTGCCCCATTAATTGTTCTTTAGCGCGATGCAGCTGAACCTTACCCAGGCTTTTAGATTTAAGTTTTTCCAATTCCTTAAATACAATATGTACAGATCTTTCCAACTGTTTGGGGTCGGTTCCAAATAAAATTGAAAAAAGGCCGGTATCCATAAAAGGATTATAGTTTGCATCAATAGAGTATGCAAATCCATGCTTTTCCCTGAGGGC
>DASWHX010000172.1:0-3358 GCA_036397995.1 Cyclobacteriaceae bacterium | reverse complement strand
AAACAAGAGTTTGCCCCGGTACCCAGGATGCAGGCAATTCCTCTTTCATTACTACATAGTGCTCTGGCAACAGCAAGAAGATCATGATTTACCGAAATCCTTGCATTGGCAAAGTATTTCTGAATCGATTCTGAAATTTTGTTATTGTTATCAGGGGTTGAGCATCCGGCACCATAGAAAAATATTTCTGTAATTTCTTTATTTCTAATACTTGCGCTCAGGGCTTCCACAGTCTTCTCCAGGTTACTCCTGTCCACAATATAAGGATTCATCCCTTCGGAGCGGTACTGTTCGATCTTCTCCCCATCCAGAAGTCTCCAGTCGGTTTTCGATCCACCACTATCCGCTATTAATATCATGTTACTTTTTTATAGTACCCACTTTTTTGAAACGGTCAAAAACCAGTTCAGTATGCGGGGCGTCTTTTAGCTCATAAGTTAAATCCTGTCCGGACCAGTGTTCATAATGCATTCCTGAAAACCAAAGCCTTGATCGGGTCACATCATAAATAATTCCTTTATATGCCACCCATACCTCTTCCCGATCTGTTCCGTTTCTTAAAGCTAATTCATTTATGGTGAATTGAGGTAAGTCTTCTTCTTTCATGGAGTGAAGCTGCCTGAAATCCTAAATTGTTGCCTTGCCCGTAATTTTGGTTATCTTTCCAAAGTTAAAGTAAATTGATTGTCTAAATTGAATAAGCACTATGAGAATCCTTTCATTTCTTTTTGTGGTAATTACCTTTTCCCTTTGCACCGCTCCTGCTAAAGAAGATGTTCTTACCGATGATGAGTTAAGAGAATTAAGTCTGGAGCTGGCTCATAAATATATTGTTGCTGACGGCCATGTAGATATACCATATCGGCTTCGTGAAGAAATGGAAGATATTTCAATCCGTACAGAAAAAGGTGACTTTGACTATATCCGGTCAAAAGAGGGCGGGTTGGATGCTCCTTTCATGTCTATCTATATACCTTCTGAATACCAGGAAACCGGCGGAAGTAAAGCCCTGGCAGACTCGCTAATTGATATGGTGGAAGGCCTGGTTGCCAAAGATCCCGACAAATTTGCGCTCGCCTTTTCTCCGGATATGGTTGAACAAAATTTCAAAAATGAATTAATCTCACTCCCCATGGGAATGGAAAATGGAGCACCGGTAGAAAGTGATCTCGGCAATTTGAAGCATTTCTTTGACAGAGGCATTCGATATATTACCCTGACACATGCTCGTGATAATGAGATTTGTGATTCTTCCTATGACACTACGAGGACATGGAATGGAGTTAGTCCTTTTGGCAGGGAGGTCGTCGCTGAAATGAACCAGCTTGGAATAATGGTCGATATCAGTCATGTTTCAGATAGCGCGTTTTACCAGGTAATGCGAATTACCAAAGCTCCAGCCATTGCTTCTCATTCTTCATGCCGGGCTTTTACTCCGGGGTTTGAAAGGAATATGAACGATGATATGATTAAGAAATTAGGTGAAAATGGAGGTGTTATCCTGATTAATTTTGGATCTACCTTTCTGGATAGCGTTTCGGTGCGAAAACAGCTGGAAAACGAACGGCATATTGAAAGGTGGCTGGCAGAGAATGAACTTAATGAAAAGGATTCCCTGGCACTGCTGTATATAAATGATTATAATGCCGCTCATCCCATGTATTCGGATGTAAGTGTTGTGGCAGACCATATTGACCATGTGGTGAGTCTGGCTGGTATTGATCATGTTGGGCTTGGGTCGGACTTTGATGGAGTGGGAGACTCTCTGCCAAACGGACTAAAAGATGTCTCCATGTACCCAAACCTTATCTTTGAATTACTGAAGCGAGACTATTCTGAAGAAGATATAGCAAAAATTTGTTCAGGGAACTTTTTCAGGGTCTGGAGAGAAGTTGAAAATGTTGCCAGCAGCATCCGTTAGATTTCAAAGATGAATAATTCCGCTAATTTGTTTATTCACCCCTGAATTCCGTTCATTTACCGATTTCCTTCAACTAACATACTACCGCAGAGTATAATCAGGTAATAGAACCTGATTATAATGAACCTGATAAAAGAATACCCCCGATTTGTAACATTCATAATTCTGGTTATCACTTTTATTTATTGCGGATATTTTACCCAAAATATTAGCAATGTACTGAATCCCCAACCCATTCAGGAAAATCTTCATGCTTACCAAAGCGGAACAGTTCAGCAAACTGGAACAGTTCAGCAAACCGGAACAGTTCAGTTTGAAATCCGGGACTCTTCAGTAAGCGAAATATTGAACGAGGCAGCATGGTTTATCAGCAAACGGATTGAACAAGGTATTCGCCAAACATCACATTTTATTGGCAACTAATTTAATATGCCCTATCTTTTTGGAGAAATTTTTAAAAAATTGAAATGTTTGGGTTTTTCAAAAAGAAAAAAAGTTTAAATAATAAGACCCCAAAGCTGATGGACTTAAACAACCAGCCGCTATTTGAAGGTGACATGGTAATGTCTCTTCGATACGAAATGGGTAAGTGTATTGTAAGGCAAATTGAAACAGGGATTGAGTATGAGTCGGTAAAAACCGGAGAAATTGTTTCCTGGGTGAAGATGATTGACGTTGCCACGGATAATCAAAAAGTTCGAAAGATATTACCGGGAGAAGATGAAAATGGAAACAGCAGCGAAGAAAAGAGTTCTGCTTAATCCTCTTTCCAGAAAATACTTCTCACAAGTTCTTCCACTTTATTTTCCAGATCTTTAAGCGACTGCGGGGCTCCATAATAGTCACGAACTTTCTTTGACTTTCCTTCATAAGTGAACTGGATATAGGTGGTTGGCAGGTCGGTCACATGCCCCATGTAATCAGATTCATAATCAAAGAAATTCGAATCTGTAAATGCCTCAATTAATTCATCCAGTTGCTGACGGGAAATCTCGCCGGTTTGTTCACCCACCACAGGCACATTTTCACCCCCCAAATAGGTGATTTTCATGTCATCAAAGATTTCCACAGAATAAACCGGGCAAGCGCCGTAGCAAGCAGTTTTTTGCATAGAAATGACTGTATCTGCTGATTGAGAGGGTGGCCTGGCACAGCCCCACAAGGTAATTGCAACAACAAGCGTTGCTAAGTATTTAGAAATGAACTTCATAAATTACCTAAAGAAAGAATAATGCCAGATAATTAGGAACAAAAATTGCGGGTCAATCCGCAGACTTAAAAGACAATATTGGTAATTTTATGGTTACCGAATAGATTAATCAGGTTATTAATATCTTGTTGGGGGTAATTAAATCTAACTTATGAGAAAGACCTTTACTTGTTTTGTCCTACTTCTTGCCTTTTCACCCGCCTTCTCACAAAAGCAAATCTCTAAAG
>DASWHX010000171.1:0-12734 GCA_036397995.1 Cyclobacteriaceae bacterium | reverse complement strand
CTCCCTGGATTGTAGGCCAGGGTTCCTGGTTTAAACATTTCTTTCTTGACCAAATAAAGTATGAATCCAAAGTACCGCTTATCGGTGAAGGAAATAATTGGATGTCCGTTATTTCCCTGCAAGACTGCGCAGGCTTAATTTACCATTGCCTCAATGCAGAAGTAAATAATATTTTCTTCAACATCTGTATGCCTGGCATATATATTAAGATGAAAGATTTTGTTGCAATTATTTCTGAATCAGTAACTATTCCTGTTCAACCTTATTCAACCCAACAGGCAAAGAAATTATTCGGATCCGCGGCAACTGCAGCCTTTCAAACCTCGCTCAGGTTAAATACTAATTACAAAGATATCTACTTAGGTTACCGCTGGCAGCATTTCGATATAGAAAGCATTATTAAAAGTAATTTAAGAATACCGGTAAATCATTCAGAGGTTTGAAATTACTTATTCTGTCACCACAATTTCCCAGTCCGGAATTTCCAATGGATGGCAAATCTAAAAGCCAATTGGCTATAGAACTTACTAAACTCGGTGTGCAGGTAGAAATCATTGTCCCTGTACCATTTTCACTAAAATTCAAGACAACTCTTTTCCACATTGACAGTGAGGCGTACGATAATGTCATAACTCATCATCCTGTTTATATTAAGTTGCCATTTGTTAAGCGATTTTACTTTCTGCTTAACCCTCTGCAACGGTGGCTATTTTACATGGCTGTCAGGAAACGGATAAATCAATATCTCCGTCAGGGTGGGAAGATTATTCATGCCCACTCCATGTTATTCACAGGGTATGTGGCAAATAAATTTAAAGCAGCGAATACCTGTAAATCCATCGTGACCTTTCATGATAATGAAATTCAAAGCTTATCGGGTAACATTCGGGCATACCGGACATTTCTTGAAACGGAAATAAAAAAGTCAGATTTAATAGTATTCGTATCTAAAAACCTGCGGAACAATTACTTTGCGGTGGCCGAGGCAAAGATTAATAGTGAAATAATTCCTTTTCCCATCGATCACTACAAATTTGAAAAAAGCTTAAGTAAGCCGTTTACCATAGTTGGATGCGGAAAGCTAATACCCAGTAAAGGTTTTGAAACACTGATCGCCGCGGCAAAGCTACTTTACCTGGCTGGGAATGAAGTAGAAGTCAGAATTATCGGTGAGGGACCTGAGAAGCGAAATCTTCAAAACCTTGTTCGGCAATCCGGGTTAGAGAAATTTGTATGCTTCAAAGGATTTTTGAGAAACTCTGAAGTAATCGCGGAAATGTCAGCTGCTCACTTGTTTGTTTTACCGAGTTACCGTGAATCTCTTGGCCTGGTATACCTTGAGGCTATGTCTGTCTCTACACCGGTTATTGGTGTTAAAGGTCAGGGCATTGAAGATTTTATTATTAATGGTGAAAATGGATACCTAATGGATGCGGAAGATACGGGGCAGTTATACTCATTGATACAGAAACTTATGAATGACGGCAATTTGCGGGTCCGGATAGGAAAAAATGGGTTTGAGACATATAGAAATTCCCTGGCTAATGTCAGGAATAATGCTGCATATCACTTTAAACTTTACGAGCGTTTCCTTAATGAATAAAGAAAATATTCGCCGAACTTCCAGCAAAACGTTCTATTTACCATTCGGTCTGCATTCCAAAGAAAATTAGCTGATCTCCGCCCCATTTTAGACACCCATCTGTTTCTATACCATGCAGGATACAATATTGAATACCCATGCTTTTTCACAAGTTCAAATTCTTTTCCAAAAATTTTTCTTATTTCCACTGGGCTGTAACATTTGCTTTCCAGAAATTTTTCGTTTGAATATCCACCCCAGGTATGCTTAAATCTTGAAAACGCTTTTCTGAAATTGAGTTTCAGGCTTTGGATAACTATTTCTGCCAGGTACCATTTGTTGACGAACGTTAATACCAGCCTGCCATTATTACTTAACAATTTGTGAAATTGAATGGAAACCTGCTGTAAATCTCTTGTTGTATTAAGTGCACCAAAAAAAACATAGATAAGTTCAAATTTCTGGTTCTTGAAAATTTCGGGAATTTCCTCCGGTGTTCCTATGGCAATAAATGCATTGGTAATATTCTCTTTTTGTAATTTCTGATTACAATGGTGAAACATTTCCCGGGACACATCAATCCCAAATATTTTCCGTTCAGGATAGGCTTTCGCAAAATGAACAATATCTAATCCGGTCCCAAATCCAATTTCCAGGGCATTCTCAAAATCACACCAATAAAGCTGCTCTCTGAATTCCTGACGAATCTTTTGCAAAATTTCATTTTCCCAATATCTGCTTTCAAAAGATTGCGCGTCAATATCATAGTATTTTGCAACTTGCCGGTAATAATCACTCATACTTTTTGAAGAGTTTTTCCAGCTTTTGTGCTGCCTTGGCGTCAGGAAGTTCGTTCTTATTTATAAATTTCCCGTTCCTCAAAATAGGTTCATTTGAGTTACCTGCTTCCGGGAACATCATATTGATCAACTCTTCGTCGTAATATTCGGAAAAGTTATTTTTAACCAGGAATCTATATTTCTCCTGCACGAAAGTATTATACCCATTGAGATCAGGATTAATGCGATATAGGCTTTTGCCTTCAAGGGGTCTGAAATGAAAGCTAATGTTAAGAATGGGACTGAATGAAAACTTCTTTACGCATCTCAATAATTGATAGCAAACGAAAAAGAAAATATTTATAAACTTCATCACTAGTTAAAGTTGGCCTTAGGGGAGAAATTGGGATAATAGTTATATACCCATTTATTGGCCTCAATAAACTGATTATACATTTTCTTGCCGTATAAGGGCTTCAGGTTAACAATTTCTGAGGCAACGTAGAAGTTAGGATTGTGTATTTTCAAAAAAGTGCCATCCATTATATAATTAATGCACAGTGGATGTTTAAAAAGCTTATTTATTTTAAGTCCGGTATATAATTTCACAAAGAAAGCTAAAATCCATAACGAATATCGGGAGGTAATAATGAATAAATCCATATCAACGTTTCTATCTTTCTGCCTGACAGGATTGTGAGCTGCCAGGGATCCTGAAATGCCAATAAATCTAATAATGGGTAGTTTCTTCATGAGGTGAATCCAGAAGCCATTTTCCCGAATAATTCTTGTGATAATTTTCTCATCATTATCAAATTTATTGTTGGAAATATTGAGATTAACGCAGCTTATTATTTCACCATTTTTAGTAATCTTTCTCTCATTAATCAATTTTGTAATGGCACTTTCAACTTCTTCGGGTTCCGAGCCACAAATCTCTGTTATTGCCCGGACCGGGATTCCATCTAAAAATATTGAGGAGTAGCATACAAGATATATCACTTGTTTCTCGGCACTTAATGAATTCCAAATATTGCCATGTTGGGTATAGGGGTGATGCATATTAAACCAAATGTAGTTGATAAATTTATATGTTATAACACCAAAATTAATGCCATTCCCCCGAGCAATCATTAAGTTGTTTACAAAAAAGCAATTCTTTAACTTTCCACATTTATTTTTATTGCTTTAATTAATTATTTAAAATCTAAACCCTGATGCCATGAGAATAGCCACTTCATTTTTAATTTTATTGTTGTTATTTCAGTTGCCACTTCTGGCACAACGCAAAAAAAATACTGATAAAGAACCGGTTCAACAGGAAACTCCAAAGCCAAAGAATGGAATGAAGTCCTATTCTGAAATTGTTACAAGGGATGCTAAAACAGATATTGGCCTATTCACGGTGCATAATGTAAATGGCAATTATCTTTTTGAAATTTCTGATAGTCTTTTAAACAGAGAAATCTTAGTTGTATCAAGAATCTCAGGAACAATAGAAGGATTTAATTTTGGCGGAGCGGGAATGAAGGCAAGAGGTCAACAGGTTTTAAGGTGGCAAAAAAAAGATGATCTATTGCTTCTCCGATCAGTTTCACACAATAGTGTGGCCAGCAACGAAACTCCTATTTACGAATCGGTTCGAAATAACAACTTCGAACCAATCATAATGTCATTTGAGATTAAAGCCTTAAGCAAAGATTCATCCGCTTATATTATTGAAGTAAATGAATTATTCACCACTGATGTTCCAATGATTGGCCCTTTGAATGCTGATCGTAGAAAGGACTTTGGAATTAGAAGCCTGGATAAAAAAAGAAGCATGGTAATGTGGATGAAAAGCTTTCCTCTAAATACGGAAATCAGACATATCCTTACGTTTGAAGCAACCCAACTTCCATCGAATGAAAATACCAATTCTCTTTCAATTGAAATGAATCAGAGCATGGTACTTTTACCAAGAAAGCCAATGATGGCGCGTAACCATGACAGAAGAGTAGGATATTTTTCAGTCAGACAAATTGATTATGGCCTGGATGAACAAAAGGCTGCCGAACGGCGATTTGTGACACGATGGAGGCTGGAACCCAAAGATATGGAGGCTTTCAAAAGGGGGGAACTGGTGGAGCCCAAAAAGCAAATTGTTTATTACATAGATCCGGCAACACCATCCAAATGGAGAAATTATATCAAGCAAGGGGTAAACGACTGGAATATTGCCTTTGAGAAAGCCGGTTTTAAAAATGCCATTACCGCAAAAGATCCGCCTTCAAACGGGGAAGATCCTGACTGGAGTCCTGAGGATGTGCGCTATTCTGTGATCAGATATACTGCCAACCCGATTCAAAATGCCCAGGGTCCGCATGTGCATGACCCTCGTTCCGGAGAAATTCTCGAAAGCGACATCATCTGGTATCATAACGTGATGAACCTGCTTCGAAACTGGTACTTTGTTCAAACCGCTGCGGTAAATCCTTTAGCACAAAAAGTAAAATTTGAAGATGAAGTAATGGGCCGGTTGATTCGATTCGTTTCTGCCCACGAAGTAGGACATACTCTTGGGTTGCAGCACAACATGGGTGCCAGCTATTCCTATCCTGTAGATTCCCTTCGCTCGCCTGCATTCACGGCCACTATGGGAACAGCGCCATCAATAATGGATTATGCGCGCTTCAATTATGTAGCTCAACCAGGAGACAACGCCGCCTTATTACCTCAAATCGGAGTCTATGATAAATGGGCAATTGAATGGGCATATAAACCAATTCCTGAAGCGAATTCTTCCTATGAGGAAAATGAGACTTTAAATTCCTGGATAATGTCGCATGAAAATGATCAAATGTATTGGTTTGGTCAATCCAGCAGATCAGATCCTCGTGCACAAACTGAAGATCTGGGGAATAATTCCATGCAGGCAAGCTCATATGGAATTGCGAACCTCAAACGAATCGTTCCAAACCTGATCAGATGGACTTCGGGAAATGGAAAGAACTACGATGACCTTGATGAATTGTATAACCAGGTTGTCAACCAATGGAACAGGTATAATGGACATGTCAGAAATAATGTAGGAGGTTTGTATGAAACGCACAAAACTTATGATCAGAATGGCCAGGTTTACAGTGTTCCGGCAGAAAGCCTGCAAAAGGAAGCTATGGCATGGCTGCACAAAGAGACTTTTGCAACTCCGGTGTGGATTCTTAATGAAGAAGTAATGGGACTGGTTTCCGGATCAGGAATGATGGAGCGGGTGCGGTCGCTCCAGGTTGCTACCCTCAATCAGTTATTAAGCGTTGACAGGATGTTACGGGTTTCAGAGGCAGGTGCCCGAAATAATAACCAAACGTATACTTTGCTGGAAATGATGCAGGATTTGAGAGAAGGATTATGGTCGGAGCTTGCCACAGCCGGTTCAATAGATGCTTACCGCCGAAACTTGCAGCGTGCTTACCTTGACAGAATGGGTTGGCTCCTTGAAAATCAGGAAAGTACATCAGAGGATTTAACTCAATCGGATATCAGACCAATTGCCCGGGGCGAATTAAAAGTGCTTAGATCGAGAATTTCTTCAGCAATTTCCCGAATAAGGGATACGGAGACCCGGTATCATCTTGAAGATGCAATTGTTAGAATTGATCATATTCTTGATCCAAAATAAATTTGGGAACACGGACTTTATTCAGGCCAGTCAGTTATCGCTTGCACCAAACTTCTTCAGAATTTTATTCTTAAGACTGTCTTTACGTTCTTTTCTGATCTGGTCTATGGGAACATGACGTATGATACTGTCAACACGTATCATACGGTCGCACAGTTCAAAGACATCAATCTTTCCATTTACGTAGCTCATGATGCCATGAAGAAAGAGCTTATGGGCCCGATCTCTGGCATCCTGCTTTGTTTCATCTCTTAAATTGATACTCTCTTTTAACATTTTTTAAAGTAATTGAACATCTTAATATCCCTCTTAGGGCATTTGGTAACCTCCACCACCGCTTTATTATTTTTTACTCAATTAATTGGAATAAATCAGGGTATACGAGAGCCCATCAGAAAGGTTTTACAAAGATATGGTAAATTTCTGAGGCAGGACGCTTAAAGTGGGAATAAGACTTTTGCTTTCAGGCTTGTACTCCCAACTTATCAAGCCACTCCTGTGGTGGACCATTCCATATGGTAGGGACATTGCCCATATATCCAATATCTTCCATACCCATTTTGCTACTCCAAAATCCGGAAGCAACCAGATCCCGAAACCGATTAAAGAAACTGACTCCCTGGCTCATTTCTGGTTTTGCGTTATCAGGATAGGCTATTTGATCTAAAAGTTGCTTCTGTTGATCCACCGAACAACTTCTAAACTCCTTTTCAAATTGTTTTAGGCATTGAAAATCAAGCCATCGAAGGCCGCCTCTTACGTTAGTTTGCATTTCTGGCTTGTCAAGCATCATGAAGTCTATGAATTTGGGAACGCCTGCATCTTCCGCATTGCCAGAGTGGTCGTCTGCCGGAATTATTAGATTAGACAATTGCCTGACCGTTTCCATTTCTTCCTGCGTGAAGAATTGTTGATTTAGTAGTTTCAGATCTTCCTCAGTAAGCTTATACCTGGCATTATGTACCACAGGAGAAGCAACCCCGGCTTCGTGTTCGGGAGTACATCTGATAAGCATGCCGGCTGAGATAGAAGCCAGTGTAATATACTTTAATGATTCTCTTCTGGTAATTGTTCCCATAGCTATAAATTATTCGCTTTCATTTCCTGAATTATATAATCAGAGGTTCGCCATGACAGGGCAAGTATTGTCCAGGTGGGATTCTTATCTGCCTGAGATACAAAAGGTCCACCATCTGCAACAAACAAATTCTTTACGTCGTGGGCCTGACAATACTTGTTTAGAACCGAATTCTTCGGATCATTTCCCATCCGGGTAACACCTAATTCATGAATTATTTCACCCGGTTTTGTGAGACCATACTGTCTGTCAGCACCAGGTTTACCCCAAAGGGAAATACCACCCATGGCGTCAATAATGTCTTCGAACGTATCCTGCATATGCCTGGCTTGATTCACTTCATGTTCAGTCCAGGTGTAATTGAATCGAAGCACCGGAATACCATATTTGTCCACAACGTTCGGGTCAATTTCGCACCGGTTGTCCCGCATTGCAATTGCTTCCCCGCGGCCTGAGAATCCCACAACAGCTCCATACAATTTCCTGTAATCATTTTTCAAAGTCAAACCGTATCCACCGCCACCTTTCTCCCGGGGACTTTCATCTATGATGCCCAGATAATTATTCTGATTTTGAATTCCACCACCAAAACCATAGCCCGGCATACCACGGCCGCCCCAGATTTCAATATGATATCCTCTGGGAAATTCTAATTTCTTGTCATTCAACCACCATGGCACATACAAATGCATGCCGCCGACACCGTCCTCATTATGCGGGAGGCCATCAACAAGAGCAGGAATTAAAGCCCCGGCACTTGCGCCTGTGCTGTCAGTTAAATATCTACCTACAACATCGCTGGAATTTGCCAATCCATTCGGGTGGGCGGGTGACTTGGAATTCAGCAGCAAACGGGCAGATTCGCAAGCACTGGCAGCCAATATAACTACCTTACCCTTAATAAAATACTCTTCTCCAGTCAAAGTATTTATATAAGATAAACCCACACATTT
Source organism: Cyclobacteriaceae bacterium (assembly GCA_036397995.1). Classification (GTDB taxonomy): domain Bacteria; phylum Bacteroidota; class Bacteroidia; order Cytophagales; family Cyclobacteriaceae; genus DASWHX01. The sequence goes on along the minus strand of DASWHX010000171.1, from coordinate 4,684 downwards.
TCCTTCACTGTTGGCAACCACCTCCCTGGCCATGGCACCAGTTATAAGATCCAGATTCCCGGTTGCGTGGGCGGGCGGGAACAATACGGAAGGAGAGGAAAAATTGGAATGCGTGGCACAACTTCTTCCGCATTGACCACAATAATGACACGGTGCTCTGCCATTCAGGGGTTGAGTAATTATGGACAGCCGTGACGGGATTATTGGTACCCCAATTTCATCACAAGCTTTTTTAACAAGCAATTCATAACCCCGGGGCTTTGGCGGAGGCATAAAAATTCCATCCGGCTCATTATAAATTCCTTCTTTGGTTCCAAAAATTCCCACGAATTTGTCAACCCGATCATAGTAGGGCTTAATATCATCGTAGGAAATTGGCCAGTCATCTCCCAGGCCATCAAGACTTTTCCTTTTGAAATCCAGAGGACCGAACCGCAGTGAAATCCGTCCCCAATGATTAGTCCGACCGCCAAGCATCCTTGCCCGCCACCAGTTAAACTGGGTTCCAGGAGCAGTCGTGTAAGGCTCACCTTCAAGATACCAACCGCCGTAGCAGGCATCAAACTCTCCGAAAGGTTTCTCCCTGGAACCGGCGCCTCTTCTTGGACTGTCATAACTCCAGGTAAACATGTTACCGTCAGTTTCAGAATTGAAATTTGGCCCGGCTTCAAGTACCGCTACCTTTGCACCAGCTTCGGTTAAAACTTTTGCAGCCATTCCGCCTCCAGCACCTGACCCAACAATAACAACATCATATTCCTTGGCAGATTGTTTGATTTGAAAATCTTTCATCAATAGAAGGTTAATCTCTCAAGATAGCAAGCTCATAAATTCCAGACAAATTCAACATAAGTTATCCTTTGTACCAAACCTAAATTAACCCTTTTCGGTTTGAAGTCTTTCCAGAATACCAGCCAATTGATCATAGTCCTTAAATCCAACCACCTTTTCTTCACCCCCAATCAAGGAAATCCCTTTGATAGGATACTCCTGTAATACCTGCTCTATGGTTTCCTCTTGTAGCCCGAACCCTAAGATTATAGGGAATAATCTTGCCCAGGATTTTATTTCTTTTCCATTTAGTTTCTCATCAGATTTTGTAACCAAAAAGTATTCGACCTTGTCTTTCAACTCAGTCATGATTTTTTCCGCTGCAACCTCATCATATATGTCCAAATCAATTTGGAAGATAAGCTTCTTTTTTAATCCGGTGATTGCTTTAACAAAATCAGGGTTTGAAATTTGAATGTAATCAAAATTGTAGCCGGCATTATAAGAAAATACTGACCCCTCAAATTCTCCAATTAATGTAACACCGGAAATCCAGGCGATGATCCCCTTAAACTTATCAGGATCGATGTAAAAGTCAGACTCAGGATTAATATTGAATCCCACCATCTGAACTCCCATTCCCGCTGCATACCTGGCGTCACTCAGATTGGTTACCTGGCTAAGCTTTACCAATGTTTTCAGTCCCATGTCGGGTTTGTTTTCTTTTTTATGATTCAATCTTACAAAACATTGGGATATATTTGCAATTCATTCACTATTAATAGAGTTTAATTGGTTTTTAATTCCGCGGCGGGCTTTGAACCCGTTAGAAAGGAGGTAAAAAAATGAGTAAAAAAGGACGTGTCCTGGTGGCAATGAGCGGTGGAATCGACAGCTCTCTCGCGGCCATTCTTCTCCATGAACAAGGATACGAAGTAATTGGAATGACAATGAAAACCTGGGATTATGCAGGCTCAGGCGGCACTAAAAAAGAAACCGGATGCTGTAGTCTTGATTCGATTAATGATGCCCGAAATATTGCTGTTTCCCTGGGATTTCCGCATTATATTCTGGATATCAGAAACGAATTTGGCGATTTTGTAATTGATCATTTTACCTCTGAATATATAGCAGGCAGGACTCCTAATCCTTGTGTATTATGCAATACGCATATTAAGTGGGATGCTCTCTTGCGGCGGGCAGATAAACTGAATTGTGAATTTATAGCCACTGGCCATTATGCTAATGTCCGGGAAGAGAATGGCAGGTATATCATAAGCAGGGGAATCGATCTGAATAAAGACCAGAGCTACGCGTTGTGGGGCGTTTCCCAGGAAAGCCTGTCCAGGACTATTCTCCCGTTGGGTAAAATTACCAAACCTCAAATCAGAGATATGGCAAATGAAAGAGGTTTTGGTGAATTAGCAAAGAAGCCTGAGTCTTATGAAATTTGCTTTGTTCCTGACAATGATTACCGAGGATTTCTGAAGCGAAGAGTAGAGGGTTTAGAAGCTGAAGTAAAAGGAGGCGAATTTGTGTTGGAAGATGGAACAGTGGTAGGAACCCATGAAGGTTATCCCTTCTATACCATTGGACAACGCAAGGGATTAAAAATTGCTTTGGGATATCCCGTGTATGTAACTGAAATTCAAAAAGAAAAAAATAGAGTAGTTTTAGGCACTTTTGACGAACTTTCCCGTGACGGGATGTACGTAAAAAAGCTCACCTTAAATAAGTACCCTAACCTTTATGGCAAAAGGCTGGATACAATTACTAAAGTCAGATACAATGATCATGGGACTCCTGCCGTTATTGAACAAGCCGGAGACACTATTAAAGTTTACTTTGGAAAGGGAGTTCATGCAATAGCACCTGGGCAAGCTGCCGTTTTTTATGAAGACGATGACGTAATTGGTGGCGGATGGATTCAATCAAGCTTTAAGCAACATGCTCAAAAAATTATTATGGATTAGTTACTTACTAATCATTTTCATCTCTTGTCAGGAACCAACTTTTGTGAACTCCCGCGGATCCCTGGATTGGGATTTCCTTCCATTGGAAGTTGGAGTTATTTCAACCTACGAACTAAACCGGGTAAGCTATCTGGGCCGGTTGATAGAACCGGAAGTTGAACAATTTCTTCTGCGGGAAGAGATAGTCGAAAAGCAAGTATTTGCGGATGGCTCAAGCTTGTTTACTATTCTTGAATCAATTCCGGATCTGAATGGAGACTGGATTCCAAAGAAGTATTTTACTATCAGACATGAATTTGGGTCCGCAATCTCCGTTATAGATAATATTGAAACGGTTGAACTGCAATTTCCGTTGCTCAATGGATTTAGATGGGAAGGAAGATACAGTTTGAACGATTGTCCGGATGGGGGTGAGTATTGCGATTACTTTGAAGTAGCGGACCGTGATAAGGAATTCACCGCCGGTGGCATCACCTATCCCAAAACAGCAAGAATAATCAGGCAGAATACTCAGGATCCCCTGCAGATAACGGAAGACCTTGTTGAATTTGCCGTGTACGCGCAAAATATCGGCCTTATTTATTCGGAAACAAACCAATTGGAATATGCCAGCTGCAGGAACAATCAAAATGCCGATTGTTGTTGTCCGGATAACATTCTGTGCACATTATGTGCCGGGGAAATAGAGTTTGGGTTCATGGAGAAAAAAACCTTAATCGAAAGAATAACTCCAAATTGATTTGGCAGGGAACTTGTTATCCTGTTGCAAGACTATATTTGACCAAATAAATGGGGGCAATTAAAAATTTCCTGGTTCTTTTTATCTTATTTGTTTCGACAACAACATCGGCGCAAATAAACAGATATGTTATTCATTTTACTGATAAAAACAATTCAGAATTTACTATTAACAATCCATCAGCATTTTTGTCAGAACGCTCTCTGACCCGGAGAATCAAAAACAATGTATCAGTAACCGAACAAGATTTCCCCGTAACCAAACTCTATGTAAATGAACTCGAAAATGAAGGCGTCAATGTCTTTTATACCTCAAGGTGGTTCAATGTCGCTATTGTGGAAATGGATGTGTCTTTAATCACTATTATTGAAGACCTTGCTTTTGTTTCTGAAGTCGAATATGTTGCTCCCGGAACAAAATTAAATGGCCGCTCCGTTGATTATGAATCAAAAAATACTAAAAACAGAACAACAGCAGGTGAATCTGATTTCCAGATAAACTACATGGGCGCTGATGAAATGCATGATGATGGATTCAAGGGGAATGGAATTCTGATTGCGGTGACCGATGCGGGATTTACGAACCTCAACAATATCAGCCAGTTTACCCACCTTTATACCAATGGAAAAATTCTGTACACCTTTGATTATACTGTGAATGACATCAATGTGTATTTACACGACGATCATGGTACGGAGGTATTCTCAACAATGGGCGCTTTCGATTCAGGATTTACCGGATCGGCACCAGAAGCGGACTATATGCTTTTCGTTACAGAAGATATAAATTCCGAATTCCGGATTGAAGAATACAATTGGCTTCTGGCAGCGGAGTTTGCTGACAGTGCCGGAGTAGATATCATTAATGCATCGATAGGATACAATACTTTCACCGATGCAAGCATGAATTATACGTATGAAGATTTGGATGGTAATACTACGGTAATAAGCAGGGCAGCAGCCATCGCGGCCAGCAAAGGTATTCTTGTAGTAACCGGATCAGGCAATGAGGGAAATACTAATTGGAGAAATGTACTGGCGCCTGGAGATGTTGAGACCGTTCTTACAGTAGGTTCGGTAACCGGTAATGGAAATATTTCTTCATTCAGCGGAGTAGGCCCGACTTCAGACGGAAGGATAAAACCGGATTTGGTCGCTCTTGGAAGTAATGTTGCTGTGATAAATGAAACCGGAAATATAAT
>DASWHX010000170.1:0-5383 GCA_036397995.1 Cyclobacteriaceae bacterium | reverse complement strand
GGGAGAACCCACCAGATCCGCGCGCATCTAAAACATATCGGGCATCCGCTATTTAATGATGTGACTTATGGGGGTGATAAAATTTTGAAAGGGAGTCAATTTTCAAAATACAACTCCTTTGTTAAGAACAGTTTCAAACTCATGGCACGACAGGCTTTACATGCAAAATCGCTGGGTTTTGTTCATCCTGCAAAAAATACATTTGTTCAGTTCGACTCAGAACTGCCGGAAGATTTTGTGGCTGTCCTTGAAAAATGGCGAGAGTATGTAAAATACAATTAAGTAAGTACTGCAGTCGCTTCTATTTCAAGCAGGTAATCATCTCCTATAAGTTTGCTTACCTCCACCATGCTTGTTGCCGGTTTAATCGTACTGAAAAATTCTCCGTGCGCCCGGCCGATTTCTTCCCATTTGGAAATATCTGTTACAAAAATCCGGGTCCTTATTACATTCTCCAGCTTACCCCCTGCTTTTTCAATGGCATCTCTAATTATTTCAAGAATCCTGACGGTTTGTTTATAGGCATTTCCGTTCGCGAATGGAACTCCATCTTTTAAAGAAACGGTTCCTGAAACTTCAATTTGATTGCCAATTCGAACCGCCCTGGAGTATCCCACAATTTCTTCCCATTCAGCTCCCGATGATATATTAACTCTTTTTTTCATATTTGATTGTGATTTAATGTTGCAAAGTAATTGACATTCATTCCATTAAATGAAAAAGATTTGTGTTTTTTGCGGCTCCAATTCAGGTTTCTCTGAAGTATACCGGAAATCAACTATTGAGCTGGCAGAGCTTATTGTAGAGCGGCAATTGGAAATCGTGTATGGTGGTGGTAACGTTGGTTTGATGGGGATCCTTGCTGATCATGTCCTCCAGGGAGGCGGACTCATTACCGGGGTTATCCCGCACTTTCTTGCTGCGAAAGAAGTCGGTCACGATAGATTGACAAAAATGATTTTTGTGGACAGCATGCATGAAAGAAAACAAAAAATGAGTGAGCTGGCTGATGGATTTATTGCTTTACCAGGGGGGTTTGGAACTCTGGAAGAGCTGGCTGAAATTCTGACCTGGGCTCAATTAGGGCTGATTCAGAAACCTGTCGGACTTTTGAATGTCGATAAATTTTATTCGCCATTGATTTTACAACTGGATATGATGGTGGAGAAAGGTTTTCTGAAAACTGAGAACAGGCAGCTTTTGCTTGCTGATGCAACGCCATCTGGTCTCTTGTTGAAAATGGATAATTTCATTCCCGTTAAAACTACCAAATGGATTTCCAAAGATGAAACCTGATTGTTCACATCTGAACGAAATTCTGTCTCACCTTTGAACATTAAGCCAGGGATTCTTTCCAAAAAATGGCCTCCTGAGGCATTCCAGAACTTTTCATTTTGAGGTATACTTCTTGATTTCTTTATGCTGCTCAATCAGAAAAAGTGTTAAAAAACTATTTTATCGCTGCAATTAGGGCAATCAGGAGAAGTCCCTGGGAAGCAATGCTAAAGATATTTGCAATTGCCGCCGGGGTTTGTGCCTCTGTAATTCACTTGGCATTTTTTTCTTCAGGAGACTTCTCTGATTTCCATGAATTATGGCCAAGCCTTGTACTCATTTTTCTTGGTGCCGCACTGCTGGAACAATTCTACGGGCAACCCCAAAACACCGGAGAGTATAAGGTAAGAATAATACTGGGCGATGAAGATTTGCTGATGCGAGGTCGGAAAATTACGGAAGCTGCCCTTGTAATTTTTGCAGGAGTAATTTTGGGTTTGGTAATTAGTGATTCTTACTTCACCTATTTCCATAAGACAAATTTGTTAATTCCTGAAGGACAGTATATGCCTGGCATATTAATACTTGGGTTTTTTCACTTCACATTTTTTCTTTTTACCGTTTGGTTTGGATCTGCCATCGGAGTTAAGAGTGATTCGATTCGATTTTCAACATTCAGTAAAACACTGGCAGGTGGACTAATCTTTGTTACCTCTCTTTTCGCAATTTTTTGGTCGGTTACTTCACAAGAAACTTCCATTGGTTTCAGGATTTATCTTTTTGATATAGTGGCCTTGTCTTGTTTCTCTTACGCTTCCTGGAACAAACTTGCACAATATACCCTGGAGTCAAAAGTCAGACAATTTTCAACGATGAAACTTCAGGGTGCATCTACCCTCAGGATGTTGTTTTACTGGATTCAGCAGCTTGGACCATCGGCGCTGATTTCTGTTGGCCTCTCCATTCTCATTGGCAACCTCTACCTCATTCTTGAAATGCCTTTTAAAAATTCCGCACTCTCCGCTTTAATTACTTTTAGCTGGACCGCATTCATAACTGTTATTATTATATTAGGCCTTTCACAAGCAATCGCGAGGGGTTTTAAGCAGGAAACGAATGGTTTTATAAACCATGAATAGGGAATAATCATTTTGGCTTCTTTTTTGTAATGATTGCTTATTGTAATTTACCCATACAATTGGCAGGCATCTAAAGTGAATAATCGACGTGAAATTTTTCTGAGAAAGGTAATCCTGATTTTTGCATTTAACCTGGTAATTTCTCTGAGTTGCCTGGCTCAAAGCAGGTTGGGATTCCAATTGAAAGATGGGCAGAAAAAAGCTGTAATCCCGTTTGAGCTTCATAACAATCTGATTGTTGTTCCTGTAATTTTAAATGATGCCCTTCCTCTGAAATTCATTCTGGATACCGGCGTGAGAACTGCCATCCTCACGGAGCGGACAATTTCCGACATTATCAATCTTCCTTATTCGCGATCCCTTTCAATTAGAGGAGTTGGGGGTGAAAAAATCGTTGATGCTCAAATTGCTACCAACGTTACGCTTGAGCTTCCAGGCGTCCGCGGAAAAGGCCACGCTTTATTCGTTCTTGAAGAAGATTATCTGAAATTAAGAAATTACCTGGGCACAGAAATTCACGGCATCCTGGGATATGAATTGCTGAGCAGATTTATCGTTAAAATAAATTTCAATAGAAAAAAAATAACGATCTATGATAGGGAATATTTTGATTCTCCCTCAAGGTATGAAAAACTTGACATTACTATTGAGAACACTAAACCTTACCTGGTTACCCCGATTTCAATTAATTCCAACCAGAGCCTCAACGCGAAGCTAATGATTGATACCGGGTCAAGTCATACTCTAATGCTATTAAGTAATGACAATGTGAATTTTGAAATTCCGGAAAAAAATGTGGAAAGTAGTCTGGGTTCCGGCTTGGGCGGATTAATCTATGGAAAAGTAGCTCGTATACATAATATTCAGTTTGGTGAAATTAACATAAAAGAGCCGGTGGTCACGTTTCCCAACCGGGAAAGCTATCCAGACTCGCTAAGATTTTCTTACAGAAACGGAACTATTGGCGGTGGTTTGCTTGCCCAGTTCAACTTAATATTTGATTACCAATCCAACTCACTTTATATAAAGAAGAACAAGGCCTATGGCAAAGCACCTCACTACAATTTAAGCGGATTAACTCTTATTGCAGACGGAGTTCATTTGGATGAATTTAGAATTGTTGAAGTTCGGATGGAATCCCCGGCTGAAAAAGCAGGCTTACTGGTGGGTGATAAAATTCTAACGGTAAATGGGAAAACAACCGAAGGGATGGAATTTGATAGTTTGCTTGGATTCTTTAATTCAAAGGTTGACCGGTTAATAAGGATTGAGTACTCACGCGATGATCGCACCTATTTTACCAGTTTTCGACTTCGAAAAATATTGTAGGAAATTTTACCTTTAATTACTGATTGCCTACTTTGTAATAATTTCTCAATTTGTATGGAAACACCTTTTGAACAAGGCCAAATTTCGGGTGAAAAAACCATTCCTGTCTCACTATGGGATTGGATAATTACCATCTTCATCACCATGATTCCGGTTTTAGGACAGGTAATGCTTTTTGTTTGGGCATTTAAGTCTGATGTGAACCCGACAAAGGCAAACTGGGCAAAAGCGAATTTGATTTGGTTTGGAATTGCCCTTATTTTGTTTACCTTATTTGCCATAATTTTTGGGATTGCGGCATTTTCATTTATGAACACTTAACATGGAAGATAAAAGTAAATACGCCAGTTTTTTGAAACGATTTTTTGCTTATGTAATTGATCTGATCCTTGTTGGATTTGTTCAGAGCCTTGTCGTTATGCCTTTGTTGGGATTACTGGGATTTGGCATTGCTGTTGGTAAGGATTTTTCGGAGCCTGAAAAGTTAACTTTTATTGGTATTCTGGCAGGATTGGGAATTGCTGCTTACATCGGAATTTTTATTATTGGCTGGCTTTACTTCGCGTTATTGGAATCCGGCAGCAGACAGGCTACTCTTGGTAAAATGGCTATGGATATTAAGGTTACGGATATTTATGGAGACCGGCTTTCATTTGTAAAAGCTACTTTGCGATATTTTGGCAAGTATCTGTCAGGACTCTTTTTCTGTTTAGGTTATATCATTGCCGCTTTTACCGAGAAGAGACAGGCGTTACATGATTTTATCGCGAATTCCCTGGTTGTAAATAAGTAATGAATTTCATCAGTTCTTTATTTCATAAGCGCCAATATCAGGACTCCCATTGCGAAGCCTGCCATCTAAATCAAATGTAACAAACGTTGGCACACCGGCATTTATGGCTGGCGATAACGAATCAATTTTATAATTAAAAATTTCAGGATTAATAAAAAGTGGATCAGTATTAATTAAGTTGTTAATTGCAAAAGTGTCGAGCTGTGTTTTTACCAGATTATGATGGAAGGAAGTTATTGAAGTTGAAGATTGAAAATTGAACAGCAACTCTTCCTGAAGATTTCCCCAAATGATAGAATTGACCATTGATACATTCAGATCTGCTTTAATCTGGGTACCATCTGACAAGTCCAGATTATCTGAGAAAGCAACTGATGGTGAATTTCGAAAAAAACTAAATCCGAAATTGGCAAGAGTTAGATGAGTATAATCATAATTGCCTCCGGCCAAATTTGCCAGGGTGAATTCTCCGCAGTTATTAATTAACAAGTTGTATGCTAATAAATCAGAAGTAAAAGCGATTAACCCGGTGTTGGAAATATTTTCAATAATTGAATTTGAAATTTCCAAATCCGGGGTTGTATCATCATCCGGAGTTCCCAGCCAGATTCCATAGGTAGCATTTTTTATTATCGCGTAATCGATCTTGTTATTCGCGCTTCCCTCCAAAAAGTAAATTCCATTCCATTGGCCGGGAGTTGAGCGATAAGGTTCATCCAGCCGGTCATTGGTAAAAAGAATCCGCTGGTCATTACTGCCTTCAACAGATAATGTACCGGCTACAAAGAGCGAAGAATTATTATGAAAATAAATTGCGCTGCCGCTTTCTATCGTCAATGTGCAGTTA
>DASWHX010000169.1:0-28196 GCA_036397995.1 Cyclobacteriaceae bacterium | reverse complement strand
AATGAAGATTACCAGATGACCCACGGAGAAATAGTAACGGTTCATAACCCTGACAGTCCGTTCGTGTATGACGGCAGAAAAGACAGGACGGAGACTACGGAAACTACGACAACAACATCAACATCCTCAGCAACAACAACCGCGATCGCTTCCACCGAAATCACCATCGAAAATGAAATTGACTCTGTCTTCATCAACGATGACGGAAAAATCGTAGTGCTGGACACCGCCGGCAATGCAACGACGCATGAAATTCCCAAAGATGAGAATGGAGAAGATAAAGCTGTAACCATTACTGATAGTGCTGGGAATAGTTATACGGTGGAAGGTGGGGAGGTGAAAAAAGGAGTCTCAGGTGAAGGAAATACACCGGTTGGGAATACGGAAGAAGAGAGAAATTTAACTGGTTTAGATAGCTTGGTATATGCAGCAATAATTCACCAAATAGAAGCAAGTGAAGCCACTATTGACAGCATAAAAGGACAAATGCAGCCATTTATAGAAGCGATTGAAGGCATAATTGAAAGTGAGAATTTCTATCCACCCAGGATAAGAGGTGAAAATGACGAGCTTATCGGGGAAGGGATTAGCCTTCATATCGCAATAGTGGATAAACCAGAAAATATAAGGTCACGATTGAGCCAATCGGTAAAATCAATAGATGAAGCCAGGAATCATCTCATTCAACTAGATATCCCTATTCAAGAGTTGAAACCAACGATTGAGTTATTAAATGAGCTCAAAGAAGGCGAACCTTTTGAAGAACTTGTGGAAAGCATCAGGAATGATAGTGGGCTTCCGGAAAGTTCACCCGAGAAAATCAAATACATTGAAGGAGTGATTAATCAAAGAATTAACGAAAATGAAGAATAAAATACTTTTAATATGTCTCTTTTTTTGCCAAGCTGCATATTTAGGAGCAATGAATAAACCATCCGTTTATGATCCGCTGGGTAAGTTAAGCACTGAGGAACGGAATAGAATTGAAGCTGAAGGAAGGACTTTATCAGCAAACCGCAAAGTGAATGGGCAGGATTTAATAATCCAAATAGATTTTATGAGTGAAGATGAATTTGAGGAAGGGGGAGTTACAGGAAGGGATGAGAGTGGGCTGACTTTGTTTAGTTTGGGGACTTATATAAATTGGTCTCTCAGGTATTTTTCTCAACCTGCTGTCTTAATGCTTTTTCTTGACCAGGGGAATGGGAATTATGTACTGGATGCTTTGAATTTTAGTGATATGCTAATGGATGAAGGGATACCGGATTTAGTAAGAAGGTATATCAGGGACGAAATCATGAAAAAAGAAAATAGCTATACAGAAACAATTAGCAGCGGCCTGTACGCCATTGGAGAGGCGTTGAACCCGACATATCGTGAGAGATTAGAGCAAAAAGGGAATGAAATGTTAAATACCGATGACCGATATCATAGGGCGCATTGCGTATATGGAGACTGTCACTATTATGAATTTACTCCTGAAGAAAAAAGTGTATTGGGGCCAACGCAACCTAAAGATGCTATTACTTTTCATGGCTTGCCTGAGTCGCGACCAGATAATTTAACTTCAGTAGTTAATGAAATAGTTGATTGGGGTTATACTCATGAAAATGAAATAGCGTCCAATTGGCCTTGGATTTATGATAATAATGAAAATAAGTACCAATTAAACGCCGTAACACCTACTGGTTATTTCACAGTGAAAAAGGATAATCCATGGTCTGTATTGAATACAATTTCAAATACTAAAGATATTGGTGAACTTTTACCAACCATGGGTTGGCTTCAAATACATGGTTGGCGCGCTACATATTGCAATTTCTTTGCGCAAGACCTAAGCTATTATGTCCTAGGCCATTTGCCCTGGGCGACGGGGACAGTTGCAAATAAGATTCATGATTATATTGTTTCTAGTCAAAACTTTATTGGGATACCTAAATCAGAAATTAATACGTATGTTGATAATGGGTTTATGGTTTATATAACAATAAATCAAAACCCTGCAGCAGGTCATATTGCCATGGGTTGGATGAGTAATGCTGAAAATAAGGAAATCATTCAGGCGGGTAGAACTACCGGCATCTTAATGGTTGAGGAAGGATTCGGTGATGAGGTAGATGCCTCTATTAATTTATATCTAGGATTTTTAAAAAAAGTCATATGAAATATTCTTCTTTCTTTCTTATCCTCATATTGCTGCTTAGTAAAGCTCTTTTTGCTCAAAATAATATTATTAAGGATAGTGATACACTTAAGTATTTGATTGTACAGGATATTGATACTTTACATCAGGTTAGAATTAATTATTATGCACCTCGAAAGAAAAACGAAAGAGATCGACTAATCTACCTAAATGCAACGCTTTTCGATAGCTCTGGAATTAATTTTGATAAGGATATTCATTATTTTAAGGACACTTTTCGAGGATTTCAATTCGACTATATTGATAAAATATACAGAGTTTTTTCTCTTAACATTGGAAAAAGAGGATTAAACAAACTACTCGAGTCACGTTCTTTTACACCAAGAACTTTCCACTTTGGAAGTAATAAATCAGACCAGTTATTAGAATTGGCAGAAGACGGGAATGTTTCAGTATTTGCAGACTTAAACCCTTATTTAGATTATAAAGAAGAATACAGGTCATTAGAAGAGATTTGGAAAATTCATGAACTTTCAAAGGAAAAAATCCTTTGTGAGTCATGTGCTTGGGGAGGCGGATGCACCTTGTATAGATATTTTATTATAAGAAAGGATTCAGTTGAAGAAATTAACTTCGATCAATTGCGACAACCTTATAAAAATCAATTTGAACCTCAATATGAAGACTTCCGCGTTAACTTCTACTTCTCGCATTATGATTACGACTTTCTCATGGCCGCAGTGGATTACGGCAATTTGCCTGAAAATACAGACCTGATTTTTTCCAAAGACCTGAATGATACAACCCACATCCTTAAAAAACATGAGCACTGGAAGGTCATAGGAGAGAATATCCAGGAAGGCCATAACGAGTTTTTTTATCTCAGATCAATACTTGACAATAAGGAAAAAGTTATTGTAAACTATTTAATAAATAAAGACTTTGAAAAAATCACTTATCAGCTGTTCAAAGGTCATACTGTAACCAAAAGAGAATTGAATAATTTTAATTCGGATCAACTTAACATTTTGAAAAATCTGATTTTCGCCAAATACAATTATGCTTTTGATAATGAATTCTATCAAGCATATTTCAATCTTTTTGCTTTTTATAATGAACCGGAGAAATTGATATCCCGAACCAAGGAAGTAAACAATAACTTAACTAAAACCGATGTAGAAAACCTGGCTATTATTAATGCGTTGGTTAGAAAGAAGTAAGGTTTCAACAGAAACGCAGTCTTCGCCCGAAGAGGATGGCGATTCACCGATCAGGTTCTGGCAGATTTTTTCAGCCAATTCGAATGGTATCGGTTTTTACTTTCCCAAAACACCGGGAACGAAAAAATTCAACTTACTAATTCAGATAAATATCGCTCTAACCTGATTTTAAAAATTGAGAATGAAAAATAACAGTTAACCAAAAAAAACGAATTACTATGACACACTAAACTAAACATTCGGTCCGCGTAGAATTCCTGAGAGAAAATTTTTGTTTAACCTTTTTAAATTTTATTTCAAATGAAAAAAATTACTCTTAACGAAATCACTCTACTCATTACCTGCATTTTTTTTATTTTTTCTTCATGCCAGGACAAATCAAAAGACACTACTGATCCTATAATCTCTTTTACCAACCTGGATGATAATCAGCAAATAAGGGGAGATTTTACACTTGAATTTAACGCAACGGATGATCGTGAAGTCCATAAGATTGATTTTTTAATTGATGATGTGATGATTGAAACAATTTCAGGCAATGATCCTTATCAGTTTGAAATCAATACCGGAGATTACGAGGACGGACAACATGCAATCAAAGCCATCGTTTCAGATAGTGAAGGTAATTCTGCTTTTGCTAACGTTAGTTTTAATATCCGAAACTTAATGTTGACCGTGCAAGCAGAGAATTATTTCGAAGAAAACAGTACTGGTTATATAATAATTTATGATATGGACGGCGAAGCGGTTGAGTATCATGAACTGAATAATAATTCAACAAAGGATTTTATTTATCCAAATAATTATGATGGCTGGGATTTTAATGCCACCATCTTTGTGGCTTCTCATTATGGTAACAACAAGTTTTTTTATGCAATAACCGTACAACGATGCAAGAGCAGCAATTGGATCCTCCCATCTTACAATGAAACAGAGGGCTATAATCAGAATTTAACTTTCTCCAATATCCCAGCCCACGATCTTGCAATTGTTAGTAATGGATTTAAGAGTCAGGTTTTTTCACCCCTGTTCAATTACCCGTTATTTACAAAATGGAACCCGGCCAATATATTTATCGGGCTGATATCCGGCCAAACTGCTTCGTATAAGTGGATCGAAAATGCAGAGGCGGGAAACATCAACATCGATCTAACCCAAACAGAAGAAATGTCTAAGAATGAAGTAGCCACACAAAAAAACATTTTTGATAATTATATATACGGCAACCTTTCCGTTAATGATGAAACCCGATCTTATCTTTTATCTTACACTGAGCAACAGGAATACTTTTATATTCCCGGTTTTGAATCCTATACCACTATCATTGGATTTGGCTCAGATTCAAAAGAGGTTTACGTTATTAAGAAGGGCGACCTGTTGACTACTCTGGAGGACCCGGAATTTGACGTGAATATTACATCGGCCGACAATTCTGGTTTTACATTAACACATACCGGAGATTTTGACTATTATATGGCTGATTGGTCTTATTACGATCATTCAAATGAACCATACGTAGTCACCTTTTATACTATTGGAGGTCCTGAAGATGAACCCAAAGTTTTTCCTATTCCTGCCCCAATAATGAATACTTACCCAAGTCTTAATCTTTCCATGCTTGAGCCATATTATCTGTCGGCTGTCGACCTCAAGGATGTCGAAGACTATGATCAAATTTCCGGTTCCAACAATATCGACTTTTATTTTGAGGAACCCACAAAAGAGGGTATTTATTATTTCCTTTCCCCAAACCCAGATGGAGGCAGGTTTGGTTTATCTGATAAGGAACAAAATAAGAATAGAGATAATTCTTTGATCCAAAGGTTAAAAAATAAAAAATTGTTACCTGGTAGGAATCCGGGGGAATAATAAAATTCAACTTACCAATTAAGATTAGATATCGCTCTAACCTGATTCTGAAAATTGAAAATGAAAAATAACAATTGACCAAAAAAACGAATTACTATGACACACTAAACTAAACATTCGGTCCGCGTAGAATTCCTGAGAGAAAAATTTTGTTTAACATTTAAACTCAATGATAATGGCACGAACCTTATTCATGGACAGACAATTCAAACCAGCAAGAATGGTCCAGAAACACTGTTTTAAAATGAATAAACATTTAAATTTAAATTCGAAACATGAAGAAGAGTTGGTCATAATTAAGAGTGATAATTCAATAAACTATCGGTTTAAGGATACTGTTGTTTATGAAAGTTTTGATGGAGTTAATGAAAAATTAGACACGGTTTATTCTTATTACCGGAATGATTGGAAAATGCTTTACAACGGTAAATTTGAATTGATTAGAGAAACAGATTCAAAATTCTAAATTCGATTTTGACGTTCATTTATAAGACTGTCTGAAACACCCTACTGTACCGAAAAAGAATTCTGGAGTCAGTTCCAGCATCCGCCATTGGAAAAATAACTCCCCTCCCAAAGATCAACTAACTTATTTGCGCAGAAAACTTCTTTTCTCCCGCAGATTATGCGGATTTGCGCAGAAGACTCCCTGAGCAATTTCTTCTCTGCAATGATCTGCGGCATCAGCGGACACCGCCGGCATGTTAACACTTCCGGAAAGGCTTTACTGGCCTCATGAGATTCCATCTTAATCTAATTGCAGTATAACTAATTGCTAATTGGTTTCGTATCTTTGCACCCTGATGAAGAAAACGGGTGTTTTGACAGAAAAAAGTCCTTTGGATTCACTTGATCCGAAAAAATTCATCATAATAAAAGGAGCTCGCGTAAATAATCTTAAAAACCTGAGCGTCGCCATTCCACGCAATCAACTGGTTATTATTACCGGACTTTCTGGCTCCGGGAAATCGTCACTGGCATTCGATACGCTTTTTGCCGAAGGACAGCGAATGTATGTGGAAAGTCTTAGTTCCTATGCGCGGCAATTTCTTGGCCGCATGGAAAAACCCGAGGTAGATTACATCCGCGGAGTCAGTCCGGCTATTGCCATTGAACAAAAGGTGAATACCAGAAATCCCCGTTCAACTGTCGGCACATCCACCGAAATTTATGATTACTTAAAATTGCTGTTTGCCAGAGTAGGTGCTACAATAAGTCCTGTTAGTGGGAAAGAAGTAAAACGTGATACCGTTTCTGATGTTGTCGATTTCATTTCTTCCCAGGAAACAAATACACGGTATACGATTTCATGTCCGCTGAAAATCCCCGACAACCGGACTCTTGACAATGAATTAAAATTGCTATTAAGCAAAGGATATTCCAGAGTTGTTATTGAAGGAGAGCTGGTCTTTATAGAAGATTTAATAAAAGTTAAGAAAAACAGCCGAACCAGGGAGATTAATATTTTGATTGATCGGGGTGTGGTAAAAAATGACGAGGACAGTCAGTTTAGAATTTCAGACTCTGTACAAACCGCATTCTTTGAAGGACATGGCGAATGCAGAGTAGAAATGGAAGGGAGGATGTCTAAATCATTCTCGGATAAATTTGAACGAGATGGGATGCAATTTGAAATTCCCTCGGTCAACTTTTTCAGCTTCAATAATCCCTTTGGTGCCTGCAGAACATGCGAAGGTTTTGGAAAAATTCTGGGAATTGATGAAGATCTGGTAATCCCGGATAAAAGCCTTTCCCTTTATGAAGGCGCCATAGCTCCCTGGCGCAGTCAAAAAATGAAGAAGTGGCTTACGCCCCTGGTAAAAAAAGCTGCGGAGTTTGATTTTCCAATACACCGGCCTTTTTCTGAATTATCAAGAAAGGAAATCGATCTGCTTTGGAGAGGCAATAAGCATTTCAAAGGAATTGATGCTTTCTTTAATTACGTACGGACGAAAAGTCACAAGATACAATACCGGGTATTGCTATCCCGTTACAGGGGTAGAACTACTTGCCCGGATTGCAGGGGAACCAGACTAAGGAAAGATGCTTCGTATGTTAAAATACAAAATCAGTCAATCACTGACCTGGTATTATTGCCGGTTAATGAACTTACTTCCTTTTTTGAAAAAATGAAGCTGAACAAATTTCAGCAGAAAGTTGCCGGCAGGGTGATCCGGGAAATTAAAAGCAGGCTGGAATACCTGCAAAAAGTTGGACTTGAATACCTGACGTTGAATCGGCTGACAAACACCCTTTCCGGTGGAGAATTTCAACGAATCAAGTTGGCAACTTCACTGGGAAGCGCCTTGGTGGGTTCCATGTATATTCTGGATGAACCCAGCATCGGGCTGCATCCACGGGATACCGGCAGACTCATCGAAGTGCTGAAAAACCTTCGCGACCTGGGTAATTCTGTGATTGTGGTAGAACATGAAGAGGAAATTATGCTTGCTGCAGATCAGATTATTGACATTGGCCCTGAGGCCGGACGGTTGGGCGGCCAATTAGTTTTTCAGGGTAAACTGGAAGAATTAAATGGCCATCCATTAACGCATACTTTGCGTTATCTGAATGGTATTGATAAAATAAAAGTTCCGAAAAACAGACGAAAATGGTCGAAATCAATTGTGCTGAAAGGCGCACGGGAGAATAATCTTAAAAATATTGATGTAGAAATTCCACTGGGAGTATTAACCACTATAACAGGTGTTAGCGGATCAGGAAAATCTACACTGGTAAAAAATATCCTGTATCCATCAATTGGTAAAATTTTGGGAACGGTGGCGGAACAAACCGGAAAGTACGATAAACTGGAAGGAGATTACAAGAAAATCACCCAGATAGAATTTGTGGACCAACATCCAATAGGTAAATCATCACGGTCTAATCCCGTAACATACGTAAAAGCATATGACGGCATAAGACAATTAATGGCCGACCAGTCCTTATCAAGGCAGCGCGGTTATCAGCCCAAACACTTTTCATTTAATGTGGATGGAGGTAGATGCGATGCTTGTCAGGGAGAGGGGACACAAAAGATTGAAATGCAATTTATGGCCGACATTTTTCTCACTTGTGAAAGTTGTCATGGCAAGAGATTCAAATCTGAAATTCTGGAAGTGACCTATAATGATAAAAACATCGCGGAAATTCTCGATCTAACTGTTGACGAAGCTTTGGTATTTTTTGAAGAGTTAAATTCAGTGTATTCTAAATTATTGCCACTTCAAAAAGTAGGACTGGGCTATGTACGGTTAGGACAATCTTCCAATAGTTTAAGTGGCGGTGAGGCCCAGAGGGTAAAACTGGCTTCATTTCTTGGCAAAACCGATCCCGGCAATCACGTACTATTCATTTTTGATGAACCTACAACCGGCCTGCACTTTCATGATATCCATAAACTTCTCACTGCGATCCAGGCTCTTGTAGACCAGGGCAATTCGGTTGTAATTATTGAGCATAACGTGGAGGTAATAAAATGTTCGGATTGGGTTATTGATTTAGGCCCTGAAGGCGGAGAACTTGGTGGGAATATAATCTACTCAGGAACCCCGGAAGGCTTAATCAAAGTGACCAAAAGCTACACCGCCCGGTATTTAAAGTCTAAACTTTGATAATCTCCCTTAAAATAAATTTCATAGTGAAATTCTAATATCGTATACCAAATATTATCTTTACAGCCAACTAAAAAACCCACCAAAATGCAAGAATCAAGCATTCTAAACGACCTCTTGAAAAGAAGCCCTGGCGAAAAAGAATTTCATCAGGCAGTTGAGGAAGTATTTTTAACTATAGGTCCAGTACTGGAAAAAGAAAAGAAATACCGGGATGCAAAAATCATGGAACGAATGATTGAGCCCGAGCGGGTAATCACCTTTAGGGTTACATGGACAAATGACAAAAATGAAATTCAGATCAACCGTGGATTTAGGATTCAAATGAACAGCGCTATTGGTCCCTACAAAGGTGGATTACGGTTTCATCCTTCTGTTAATCAGAGCATCTTAAAATTTCTCGCTTTTGAACAAGTGTTCAAAAATGCGTTGACAGGCCTGCCTATGGGCGGTGGCAAGGGAGGGTCTGATTTCGATCCCAAAGGAAAATCGGAGGCAGAGGTAATGCGTTTTTGTCAGGCCTTCATGGGAGAGTTAAGCAGACATATTGGTCACCGGACAGACGTTCCGGCTGGTGACATCGGAGTAGGAGGAAGAGAAATCGGGTATTTATTTGGAGCATATAAGAAAATTGAAAATCAATTTACCGGAGTTCTTACCGGTAAAGGTGCCGGCTGGGGTGGCAGCCTTATCAGACCGGAAGCCACGGGATATGGCCTGGTTTACTTCGCTCAAAATATGCTTAAAAACATTGGCAAAGATATAAAAGGGAAAACTTGTTTGGTTTCAGGTTCGGGGAACGTGGCTCAATTTGCCATACAGAAAATAATTCAGTTGGGCGGTAAACCGGTATCTTCATCAGATTCTTCAGGTTTTATTTATGATGAAGCGGGAATAAATCAGGAAAAGCTTGACTTTATTAAGGAATTGAAGAATGTGAAACGAGGTAGAATCAGCGAATATGCCGATAAGTACAAAAGCGCGACTTTCACCGCAGTGCCAGGCGATGCCGGCTCAAAT
This sequence comes from Cyclobacteriaceae bacterium, assembly GCA_036397995.1. Classification (GTDB taxonomy): domain Bacteria; phylum Bacteroidota; class Bacteroidia; order Cytophagales; family Cyclobacteriaceae; genus DASWHX01. The sequence goes on along the minus strand of DASWHX010000169.1, from coordinate 18,330 downwards.
CCTTTATGGGATATTAAAGCTGACTGCGCATTCCCATGTGCAACTCAGAATGAGATCAATGCGACCGATGCCTCTAACCTTGTTAGAAATGGGTTGGCTTTACTTGGTGAAGGAGCAAATATGCCAACCACTAAAGAAGCTACCGACATTTTTCTGGATAACGGTGTACTTTTCAGTCCCGGTAAGGCTTCGAATGCCGGCGGAGTGGCTACATCAGGTCTTGAAATGGTTCAAAATTACAGTGGTATTTATTGGAGGGCGGAAGAAGTAGACGCCAGATTACAGGAAATAATGAAGAACATCCATGATACTTGCCTGAATGTCTCAGAGAAATATGGACAAAAAGGAAATTATATAGCCGGAGCCAATATTGCAGGATTCACCAAAGTTGCAGACTCCATGATTGCCCAGGGAATTGTTTAATGAAAGGCATAGCCTTTCATGGAATTGAGGATGTGCGAGTAGAACAATTTCCTGATCCGGAAATTGTTGATCCCGATGATGTAATTGTAAATGTTAAGCGGACTTCCATCTGCGGGTCGGACCTGCATGTGTATTATGGCAGGGAGAAGGGGTTGGATGAGGGAACGATACTTGGTCATGAATTTGTTGGCGAAGTGATGGAGGCCGGCCCTGCCAGCAAATGGAAAGTCGGGCAGCGAGTGATGAGTCCATTCACTACAAGTTGCGGTGATTGCTATTACTGTAAACTCGGACTAACAAGCCGGTGTGAGCAGGGAAGTCTTTTTGGCTGGGTGGAACAAGGACGCGGATTACATGGTGCCCAGGCTGAATATGTGAAGGTACCACTTTCGAATTCAACATTAGTAGAAATACCTTATGACCTTTCATGGGAGGATGGATTATTTCTTGGAGATATTTTTTCTACCGGTTTTTATTGTGCAGAGCAGGCAGAAATTAAACCCTATGGAGTTTATGCGGTACTTGGTTGTGGCCCGGTCGGATTGATGACTATAGCGGCAAGCCGGCTACTTGGTGCAGAAAAGATTTTTGCCGTCGATGCCGTGGAACAACGCCTGCAAAAAGCAAAAGAACTGGGAGCAATTCCGATTTCATTAGATGAAAATGTAACTGAAATAATCAGAGAGGCTACGGAGGGCAGGGGAGCAGATGCAGTGATGGAAGGAGTTGGCAGCTTTAAAGCAGGAAGAAATGCGTATGACCTCTTGCGCGCAGGGGGTATTATATCAACAATTGGAGTCTGTACAAGCAATGATTTTTACTTCAACCCTGCCGAAGCCTATGAGAAAAATGTAACATTTAAAGTCGGGCGCTGCCCGGCGCGATATTATATGGATAAACTTATACCGGTTTTGCAGGAAGGTAAAGTGAGTCCTGAGAGTATTATTACGCAAAGGATGTCTCTAACTGAAGGCAGGAAGGCATATGATATCTTCGCAAATAAGAAAGAGGGATGTTTGAAAATTATTTTGCTGGCTTCTTAACTTTCGAACTTCCAAGATTTAGTTTCCATAAGAAAATGACCAAACCAATAACAGCAAACTGAGCAAGTAACGTTTCAATTGTAGGGTAAATTCCAAATACTCCCAGACGAAGATTAAAAGGGAGTGACGTTACCGTAGAATAGCCGCTTTCCTGCAAGGCATGAACACCCTCACCAGCGAGAATTGTGGCCATAAAAACAACAACCAGGGAGAAATAAACAAAGAATTGCCTCAGCGGAATTCGGTTAATAAACCGTAACAATGTCCAGCAAATAAGCACAAGCAATGTTGCAGCAATGGCAACTCCTGACCAGATTCCAGCTTCATTCTCTTTACCAGACTCCAGGCTCCAGGAAGAAAGGAAAATGACAGATTCGAAAGCTTCACGAAAAACTACCATGAAAGAAAATACAGCCAGACCAATCAGGTTATTTCTTTTCACCAAACCCTTCACTTTTTCTTCAACAAAAATTTTCCACCGGCTCATTTCAGTTTTGCGATGCATCCAGAACCCGATATAGATCAGTACAAAGACAGCAAACAATGCAATAGCTCCCTCCATTAATTCACGACTCTGAGCTCCCCAGGAGATTAACTGGTCAGTGAAAAACCAACTGCCAATTCCAACTACAACGGCGGTAATCCAGCCACTGTGCACCCAACGCACCGCTTTATTTGCCTGCATGGATCGAAGAATGCTGATTATGGCGATTATAATAAGGAATGCTTCCAAACCCTCGCGCAGCAAAATCGATGCTGACATAAAAGCTGTAAAGCCGATACTGTTTTTCTGACCGCTGATAATTTCATCAGCCTTCTCAATATTTGCATATGCGATTAAAGTAAGCGATTCAATCTCTTTTACATCTTTGTTTTGGTAGATGGCAGATCGAATATCCATCATGCTTTTCTCTAATTTATTAACAAGGGAATTGTCAGATGCTTTAATTCGGTGCTCAACAGGTTCTATACCTTCCAGGTATGCTTTCAGCGAATTGTTCCTTGCTTCTTCTTTTTCTCCTTTACGATATGACTCGACCGTTGCATTAAGATATTGTCGTGCAATCGCGAGGGCTGACATAGATTGTGATGGCACAAATAGACGAAGAGCTCTAACATCTTCCTCATCCAGATTATATTTCTTCGTTAGTTCATTATTAGTTAAGGAAGAAACTTCAGCTAGCGGGATTTCAGGATTCTGATGATTATTCTTTTCCTCGAACTGAATTGAATTGATGTAAAATGCCAAATCCCAGATTTCCTTATCGTTGAGCTCCGAGTAGGAAATCATGCTTGTTCCGGGGATACCGGTCTGAATAACATTGTAGGCCTGGAAAGGAGAGAACGCATTCATTATTTCAACATCAGTGAAATTGGTTGGAGCCGGTTCAAGTCCAGCCGAGGCTAATCCCTTTCCATCTCCTTTCTCACCATGACATGAACTGCACTGAGCCATATAAAGCTTTTGTCCGGCGATTACGCTTGGCCAGATATCGGGAGAGATTTCAACCAGGTTTAGTGCAAGAATTTCGCGTTTAATTTGTGCAGCCAGTTCAGCGATGAATTTTGAATCTGACTTTTCAACAATCATGTGCAGTAAGGAATCGAATTGATTGTTCAAAGAATCTTGCCTGGGAACTGATTCAGAAATTTCACCGTAAAAAAATTTACTCTGCCTGGAGAACTCAAGCATCTCTTCATATTCATACTCATTGATGATTTGACCGTCTTGCACCGCATTTGAATAGTCCTTACCAATATAATCCAGCAAATTAATCAGCATTCGGGCATTTTGGGCTGTGTCTGGTGTCACGTTTGCCTTGCTATATACATTAGCTAATATTCCGCTAATCAGGATAAGGATCGTCCCAAGAAGTGCCATTTTGAGGATATTAACCAACTTTTCCAAACTTATTTAGATCAATTCTAAATAATGCAAAGTAACTCCAGAATTATGAATTCTGCTATATCTAAAGCCCTTAATTTGAGATTTATTGAATGCACTTTAGATAAAGAACTTAATTAAACCATAATCGGTACTTTTTGGTTAATTCTTATCTTTGCTGGGATGAGAAGGAAAATAGTTGCCGGAAACTGGAAGATGAATAATGACCTACATGAAGGTTTGAAACTGGCTTCCGAAGTTTTTAATATGGTAAATGAAGAAGTAAGAAATGATGTGCTGGTATTATTAGCGCCACCTGCCATCCATTTGTATGGGCTGAAGAATTTGATGAATAATAATTCCAGGGTGCAACTTGCGGCTCAAAATTGCAGTGAACATGTATCTGGTGCTTTCACCGGAGAAATTAGTGCCACAATGATCCGTTCATGCGGTGCAAAATATGTTATCCTGGGGCACAGTGAACGGCGACAATATTTTGCTGAGTCCAATGAAATGCTGGCGAGAAAAGTCGACCAGGCTTTGACCAATGATTTACGACCTATATTTTGCTGTGGAGAATCATCAGGAGTGCGGGATAAAGGAGAGCACATTGCTTATGTGTCTAACCAGATTGAGGAAAGTTTGTTTCATCTTGATGAAAAATCTTTTGGAAGGACAGTGATCGCATACGAACCCATTTGGGCTATTGGCACCGGTGTTAATGCAACCTCAGGTCAGGCCCAGGAAATGCATAAGTCAATCCGTCAGTTTGTGCAGCAGAAATATGGCAAGACAATCGCGGGAGATCTTTCTATCTTGTACGGAGGCAGTTGCAAAGCTTCCAATGCATCTGAGCTTTTTGCCTGTCAGGATGTTGACGGCGGTCTGATTGGCGGAGCTTCACTGCAATCCATCGAGTTTGTAAACATTGCCAAATCTTTTCCTGAATAAGTACTTCTACCAGATGGCTGATTATGCGGTAGTCATCATACAATGCACACCGGCTATCTCTGAAATTTTACAGGCATAAGTCCTTCCAGGAAACAGAAACAGGATTTCTGGGTTCTGTTCAAAATATGCGAATTTGATATGCAAAATACTGGAAAGCATTTTTCAACCGTTATGAAAATGAAATTTTGGAGTGGAAAGTAGAAGAGGTGGAGAAAGAAAACTGGAACAAGAAATGAGGTTTGCCCGATGTGGTACCGGTATATTGTCTATTATCGCATCCAAACTTAGTGCAAGTAAAATTACCTGTTTTGATATTGAGGATTGGGCCATGGAAAATACCCGTGAAAATTTTGAGGTAAATGATACCAGAGCCCGGATCTTTCATGGCTCCATCGATGCTCTGCATGATCAATCTTATGATGTTATTCTGGCCAATATCAACAAAAAGGTTTTATTGGATCAAATGAAATATTATGCTGCTCATCTAAAATCCGGCGGGATATTGATGGTAAGTGGATTTTATTTGGAAGATCTAAAAAATTTAGCTGAAACAGCCGGAAGATACCGGTTGAAAAAGATTGGTGAAAGCGTTAAAAACAACCGGGCTTTGTTAATTTTAGGTAATTAAAATTCTTTGTGATGAAAAAATTATTTGGAGCATTACTTTTTACAATTATGATAACCAACAATTCCTGCCAGGAACCTTATAGCAATGAGGATCAGATTTCAACAATAGGACCGCTTACACTGATAATTCATGGTGGAGCGGGCACAATCCTGCGCCAGAATATGACAACGGAATTGGAAAATGAATACCGGGAAAAACTGAAGGAAGCGCTTAATGCCGGGTATGCTATACTGGATGCCGGCGGCTCAAGTCGTGATGCCGTAATTGCTTCTATTATAATTATGGAAGATTCGCCACTTTTTAATGCAGGAAAAGGAGCAGTATTTACCTCAGAAGGAAAAAATGAAATGGATGCGGCGGTTATGGATGGCAATACCGGAATGGCCGGTGCGGTTGCCGGAATTAAAGTTATAAAAAACCCCATATTAGCTGCAATCGAGGTGATGGAAAACTCTCCACATGTGATGATGTCGGGAAAAGGCGCTGAGACCTTTGCTATTGAACAAGGACTGGAAACAGCGGATTCAGCGTATTTCTACACCCAGCACAGATATGATCAACTCCTGCGGGCCAAATCGCGGGACGCAGCAACTGGTTTACACAATTCGTTCACGGATACCAAATTCGGTACAGTAGGGGCGGTAGCGCTGGATAAATCGGGGAATATTTTTGCGGGAACCTCCACGGGGGGAACTACTAACAAGAAATGGGGTCGCATTGGCGATGCACCGATCATTGGTGCGGGCACTTATGCGGAGAATGCTACTTGCGGAATCTCCTGCACCGGCGCAGGTGAATATTTTATCAGAAGTGTTGTTGCTCATGATGTTGCTGCCATAATGAGATATACAGGAAAATCAGTCAGGGATGCTGCTGAAGAAGTTGTGATGAAAAAACTGGTAGGGAAAAATGGTGACGGCGGTCTGATAGCTCTTGACAGAAAAGGAAACTTTGCGCTCACTTTCAATACGCCTGGGATGTATAGAGGTTATATTAACGAGAAAGGCCGGGCAAAAGTGATGATATATAAGGATGAAGAATGAGAATTTGACTTCTATAATCAGCTTTACGACTTCAATGGCTGCACCTTCATTTATTTGTATCACTCGTTTGAAGAAAATTGGAATACCGCTGTTCCCAATGGATGTCTTGAGTCATTTTGTTTCCTTAATTTTATAAATTAAGCAATCGGCAAGGCTTCAATTAAGGGTTTTACAAAAGAGCGATACTGCTTGTAAAATAACAGAAGGCTACTATCGACTCAAACTTAGGAAACTTCAGTTGCCCTGCCCCTGCTTTTTCGCTCCGCTTCCTTCTTCCTGAAAAAAGCGATCTTCATCGAAGAGCTCTTCCTGGCGGCTTTGAATTTGATCAATGCGGATTACTTTGAACTCCGTCCTCCGGTTTTTTTGGCGACCTTCTTCATTATCGCTGCCATCAGGGTTTGTATTAGCCGCAATAGGTCTGGATTCCCCATACCCCTTGGCAATAATCCTATCCTTACTAATACCCTGCCTTATAATATAATCTACGGCAGCCTTGGCGCGATTAGAACTTAGTCGCAGGTTGTATTGCTCTGTGTCAACACTATCGGTATGTGAACTGAGCTCAATGGCAATCTCAGGATTGTCAAGAAGGATATTTACAAGCTTATCAAGTTCCTGGGCGGCATCAGGCCGGATATCAGCGCTTCCAAAATTATAGTAAATGTTTTCCAGAACAATAGCCTTGTCAATTACGATTTGGTCAAGCACTAGCGTTGTATCCAAAGTAATATTGGTTACCAGTTCTTTCAATTCTTCCTGTGGTACTCCCTTGCCTATTGTTGTGTAGCTGAGTCTTGTAGTGAAGTAGCGCACATCTGTTGGAGGTTTTTCGCCAACCAGGATATAATTCTCATGCGGATAAATTCTAAAATTGAACTTACCATCATTACCTGTAACCATTTCATCCATTTCCTGAGTGTCAAGTCTTTCATCCCGGAGTAGTTTTACAGCTACATTGGGGAGTATTTTTTCATTTCCTTCCTGGTCACGACTTTTAGTAACTCCGGTAAGGAAGTAATTCACAATTTTAAGATTAGGATCATCATTCAGGAATGTGTAAATATCGTCATCACCCTTTCCACCGTCTCTGCTGCTGCTGAAGAATCCGCGATCAATTTTGAAGAGGTAAAGACCAAAGTCATCAGCGCTGGAATTCATAGGAACACCCAGATTCTCGATGGTGGTTTGCCCATTCACTCGCCTGGCTACGAATAGGTCAAGGCCCCCGATTCCGGGATGACCATCTGAAGCGAAGTATAAATTACCATCATCAGCCACGTAGGGGAACATTTCATTGCCAGGCGTATTTACCTCCGGGCCAAGATTTCTAACCCGGGTAAATCTACCGGTACGATCAATAGTTGCAGCGTACAGGTCAACTCCGCCATAGCCTCCTTTTCTGTCGGAAGCAAAGTAGAGAATTCTGCCATTTGCACTAAACGCCGGTGTAGAATCCCAGGCACCGTTGTCATTAATATTTATCGGCCTTGCATCGGACCATTCACGATTTCTGAATCGTGTAATAAATAGATCCACATTTTCAGAACCTTTACGCTTCCCGGAATTTCCTCTTGCGAAAACCATCGTACGGCCATCAGGAGTAAATGTTACAGAACCTTCATTTACATTGAAGAGATTAATTTCTTCGCCCAGATTTTCAAGCGAACGAATCTCTACATTGGCTCCCTGTGTTGATACACGAAAAAGATCTGTAAAACCGGTGCCGGTAGCTTTGTATATCTTATCAACACCTCGATTGCTGGTGAAGTATAGAAATCCATCCTGATATACGGGACTATACTCTGCGTTCTCAGTATTCAGATCTTCAAGGGAAGCGACCGTATAGTAAGTTTTCTTATTCAAAATTTCATCAATCTTTGCCAGGTTATCCAGTTCCACATTTGCATGCTTGATGAGTTCTTTATTCTCAGCAACATTCAAAAATCTTTCCAGCTGAATCTGGGCATCTTTATACTTGCGATTCATTTTGAGCGCGAAGGCATAATAAAAATAAACCTCTTCCGCGCGGTAGCCACGCTCGATAGCCTTCTTGTAATAATCTTCAGCCTGATGAACCCGGTTTGAAAGCCGGTAGCATTCGCCTAAATAAAAATTAGCCTCACCACCAAGTTCGCGGCTGTCTGTATATTTTTGGAATTGAGAAATAGCCAGGTCGTATTCTCCCTTAGTGATTTTCTTCACCCCTTTCTTTAACGCCTTGCTCTGTCCAAAAGATAAGCTTGCGCCCGTGATAAAAGCGGCAATAAGAATGATTTTCACCAAATTCTTCATTGATACAAATCTACACATATCTGGCGATGAATGTTCGCTGCCACCAGAGCAAAAATTCCGCCAACCTAGGTTGAGATTTCCTCGTTTTTCAGGTAACGATTTAGCCAGCTGTCTTTCAATGGGATTACGCTTTGATTCAAATCGCTCTTTTTTGCTAACAGGGTGTTGAAAATTGTACTTTCTCCGGTAATTTCTCCGTTGGCAATTTTAGTTTTCAGGCTATTGAGGTTCACCAGGGTTAAGTTATTTATATGGAGAAACGGAACCAGGTTTCGATTAAAAAAATTGACTTCCAGGTGCTCTCCAATTTCCTTAATGAAATGAACTGAAGCATCGATGGAACAACCACTTGCATCCGCAGCATTTTCATCAAGACCAATTACCAGAATTTGATCATAAAGCACCTTGAACCCGCTTTTTAAATCATTGCCATGTGAGGTCCATTTTTCAAGAAATTCCTGCAGAGCTTCGGACATCCATTCTCTTTGATTTCCGGTGAAACGTTTATTACCGGCATAAATCCAAATCTTCGCGTCACCAGGCAAATTTTCAAAATCAACAAACATAGTAGTCTCCTTTCTTTTATAAATTCAGATTGCCGGAAATAAGTTCCGCTAAATCCAGAATTTTTATTTCATTTTCTTTTTCCCGGGTTTTGACACCATCGGAGAGCATGGTCATACAAAACGGGCATGCCGACGCAATTACTTTGGCACCAGTTTCCAAAGCTTCTTCCGTGCGCTCGGTGTTTACTTCTTTCTTTCCGGGTTCTGCATCTTTAAACATTTGCGCACCACCGGCACCGCAACACAATCCCTTTGTTTTGCAACGTTTCATTTCAATTAAATCAGCATCCAATGCTTCCAATACTTTTCGTGGAGCTTCGTATACATTATTCGCGCGTCCTAAAAAGCAGGAATCATGGTAGGTAATTTTGCTACCCTTGAATTCTCCGTCCTCCTTCATCTTTAGTTTACCTTCATCAATTAATTGTTGAATGAATTGAGAATGATGAACAACTTCGTAGTTTCCTCCCAATTCAGGATATTCATTTTTCAGGGTATTGAAACAGTGCGGGCATGCGGTTACAATTTTCTTAATATTGTATCCATTTAGAATCCGGATATTGTTCATTGCCTGCATTTGAAATAGAAATTCATTGCCTGCTCTCCGTGCTGGATCCCCTGTGCAACTTTCTTCAGCGCCTAACACCGCGAATTTAATCCCTGCATGATTCAGTATTTTTATAAGCGCAATCGTAATTTTTTTGGAACGGTCATCAAACGATCCTGAACAGCCTACCCAGAATAAAATTTCCGGAACCTCTCTTTTGGCGGCCATTTCAGCTACAGTAGGGACGGAGTATGATATTGCAGAATCGCTCATTGTTTTTTTTCCTTCAAAGGTTCAGCCCAGTTAAATCTGTCCTGGGGGGAGAATTTCCAGGGTGCAAAGTTGGTTTCAATATTTTGGAACATTGAATTCCAGGAGGCAGGCGCCGCGGATTCTTCCATTGTCACATACCTGCGCAACTGCAGAATAATGGACAAGGGATCAATATTGACGGGGCATGCTTCCACACACGCATTGCAACTGGTGCATGCGTTAATTTCTTCCTTTGTAATATAATCGCCAAGCAAAGATTTTGAGTCAGTAGTATTTTTACTTTTATGATTACCCAATTCTTCTGTTCTGTCCCGTGTGTCCATCATAATTTTTCTGGGTGAAAGTTTCTTACCGGTAAGGTTTGCGGGACACTCTGCAGTACATCGGCCGCACTCTGTACACGCGTATGCATCCATCAAATTCTTCCAATAAAGATCCGTGACATCCTTTGCACCGAACCTTTCTGCTTCCGTAGGTGGTGGAATGCTACTTTCCGACTGTAAGCCCAACATCAGTTTCACCTCATTGGTAACAGTGGGCATAATATCCATTTTTCCCCTGGATTCCAGATTAGAGTAGTAGGTATTTGGGAATGCCATAAAGATGTGTAAATGTTTGCTGTACGTAATGTAAATGGCAAAGGCAAGAATACCAATTATATGAAACCACCAGGCAAAACGTTCAAGAACCAGCAAACCTGTCTGTGACAAGCTTTCAAAGAGTGGGAATAATGCGGCTGAAAAAATAAACGATCCGGTTTGAGTATAGCCATCGGCATGAACTTGTTGTAAAAGCTGATCAGCTGCATTCATGGAAAGGATCGCGACCATCAAAAAACATTCAATAATCAGAATAAGGTTTGCATCCAGCCTGGGCCAGGCAGTCATTTCCGCAGAGTGGAATCGTTTCAGTTTAAGCACATTCCTTCTAATCAGGAAGATTATGCAGGCAACCAGCACTCCCAGGGCAAGGAATTCAAAGAAATTGATCAGAAAATTATAGAAGTCTCCCAGGAAAGGGGCAAACAAGCGATGTGTTCCCAGGATTCCATCAAGAACAATTTCCAGTACTTCAATGTTAATGAGGATGAACCCGAGGTAAATCAATAAATGAAGGAAGGCTGGAATAAAATTCTTGAACATTTTTTTCTGTCCAAAGGCAACCAGAAGCATGGTGTGCCATCTTGCTGATGATCGGTCGGAACGATCAAGGTTTTTACCCATCAGGATGTTTCTTCGAATCATCAAAACCCTTTGTCGCAGGAAAAAAATTGCCACGGCAAGTACGATGATGAAAGTAATCTGTTGCACGAGAAGCATGTTTATAAAAGTATTCGATTCTGTTCAAATTTTACCGATATTTTCTTAAAATACTTGGAGACAGTTAATAAATTATCATACTTTTGTCGGAATTTTTTTACCGGTGATGTAGCTCAGTTGGTAGAGCAACGGACTGAAAATCCGTGTGTCGGTGGTTCGATCCCACTCATCACCACAAAGCTTCTGCATGGGGTGACTGTTGACCAGCGGGAACCACCCTCTGAATTTTCAAAACTAGAAACGGGGAATTTTAATTTTCAAAATGGCATAATTTGAAATGCCTGAGATCAATCATAATCCTTTGTTCAGCATCCCAACTTCTCTTTCTGTCAAAAATCGCCATCTTCCGCGGGAAAGATTTTTTTTGGTAAGGCCGGCATATACAGCACGATCCAGTTTTACAACATCATAACCCAATGATTCAAATAATCTTCGGACAATTCTATTCCTTCCACTATGCAGCTCAAGGCCAAGTTCAGTTTTTTGCGTATTCAAAATAGCCAGGTCATCTATCTCAACAAGTCCATCTTCAAGTTTCACTCCTACGGCAATAGCATCTAAATCTGATTTTGAAATAGGTTTATCAACAGTAACCCGGTAAATTTTCCGGACATTATTTGAAGGATGTGACAACTTCCTGGCAAGTTCGCCATGATTGGTGAACAACAAAAGTCCGGTAGTATTTCTATCCAATCTTCCCACAGGTAGTATCCGCTCACTGCAGGCATTGGAAACAAGCTCCATTACAGTTTTCCTTCCTTCAGGATCTTTGGCTGTAGTGATGTAATCCTTGGGCTTGTTCAGGAGTACATATACGTATTTTTCAGGAGATAATTTTTTACCTTTATAAAAAACCGCATCTCCGCGTCTCACTTTATAGCCAAGCTGAGTAATTACTTCCTTATTTACTTTAATTAATCCCCGTTCTATCAATTGATCGGCTTCTCTGCGTGAGCAAACTCCACTGTTAGCAATAAACCTGTTCAGCCGGATTAATTCAGATGGGGGTGATTTTGACGGGTTGCCGGATTTTTTCCTCTTCAATGCTAAAAAGATAAATGATTAATGCGGAGAATTTACTTTTCTTCTCCGATAGTATTTTGCTCTGCCTGAAAATCTTTTGGTGTGGGCAATTCCTGGAGATCATTGATCCCAAAATAATCCATAAAGAATTCTGAAGTTCCATAGATGATGGGCTTACCTACCGAGTCCGCCTTACCTTTAATTTCAATCAGTCCTTTGTCAAGAAGTTTTTGAATACTGTAGTCGCAATTGACTCCGCGAATTTGTTCAATCTGAGGTTTGGATACAGGTTGCTTGTAAGCGATAATTGATAAGGTTTCAAGTGCCGAGGTAGAGAGCCTCTTCCTGGACTGGTGTTTCAATAAAATCGAAATACTGGATTGGTAGGCAGGCTTGGTTAGGAACTGATACCCTCCGCCGGTGTGTACCAATTGCAGGGAGAATGCTTCATCCTCATATTTATTCTTCACATCTTCAAGAGCTTTTGTTATATCTTCCTCCGGAATATCGGCTCCAAACATTTCTGAAAGACATTCCATTAATTCCTTAACTTTTATGGGTGAAGGAGAACAAAAGACTAACGCCTCAATATGGTTATTAAGAAAGTTCAACTATCGGTCGCGATTAAGTTTAGCCTCAATCGAATGCATGGTGTGTGGCACTGCACGTAACCTTTCTTTACTTATCAATTTGCCGGTATCCACGCAAACGCCATAAGTGCCATTCATTATTCTAACCAGGGCATTTTCGAGTTGGGCGATGAATTTTTGCTGCCTGGCTGCCAGTTGGCTCAGACTTTCCTTCTCAAGTGTATCTGCCCCGTCTTCAAGTATCTTTAGTGTGCCGGCGGTATTGTCTGTCCCTGAATCATTGGTTCTGTTGAGGGTTTCCTTTAAAACTTTGAATTCACCTCTGGCCTTGTCAAGCTTATCATTGATAATGGTCTCAAACTCCTTCAACTCCTTTTCTGTGAATCGCGTCTTTTCCTTCTTTTTTCTTCCCTTTGCCATAGTAGCCGCAAAAATAAAGTAACTATACCAAAACAAAAAGGTAGGACTTGTATAAAATGAATGTCCTAAATTGTGCATAATGGAAAACTTTTTGCCTTGCTGAACCCCAAGATCTGCGTTATTTTCGTTTATTTTAATAAATCAAAGCCGGAAAATTTGCCAATTAAGAAGATAATAAGTTCAAAGGTTATCATCGGGTTGCTGTTTTGGGTTGGTGGTATTTTTTCCGTTAACACAACTCTGGCACAAAGGTCATCCTCATTTCCGGATGAACCGGCTACATTTCTGGCCGAACTTCAAAACCGATTGGAGAATTCCAACCAGGATGTCCTGGTAGCACTCGCTTCAGATGTTGGCAGAATCTGGAAGGCGGATTTAGGCCTGGACCTCCAGACAAAGCTCATCGCCCATTTCAAAATAATGAGCGAAAAGGGTTACAAGCTGAACGGACGACTATCGGAATATCTTGAAACACTGGTAATGGCCATCGATCAGGAAGGATTAAATCAAACCAAATTGCTGAGCTACATGAATATGACGGAGGAAGTGATAAAGTCCTTCGAAAGCCGGGACTTGATGACTTACTTTAACAGTATGCGTAATTTTTTTGAATTCCGTGCTCTTTATTACTCCAACTTTTCTAATCTGATTGTAACTAATGATGAATATACTTTTGAATATGTTGGCAGCGTCACAATCCTGGATTTGGAAATTGAAGAAGAGGCGGAAATTCAGAAGAAAGAAGTAAACACAGCCACAGGAGCCTTCGAAAGCTGGGACTCTGAGCCTGCAGAAGAAGAATGGGGATCGGAGTGGGGTAATGAATGGGGTGATGAAAAATCCGGTGAGGAGGAGCCGGTTCAAACTCTTGAAGACGTTTTAATCCAGGATGCCGTTCAGCCTCCGGTAAGTGGACCTACAATTGTTTTTTCGAAATTGGATTTGGTATTTACTACGCAGATAGATTCAGCATTGACTCTCTCCAAAACAGCGGGTAGTTTTACGATAAAGGACGGAATGTTTATTGGAGAAGGCGGTAAATTTGATTGGTCAAGAACCGGTCTTGGTGATACAGTATTTGTAACACTTTCAAAATATAACTTTGACACAAAACGGCCGGTTATTGAAGCCGAGAATGTTACACTTACTTATTCCGGCAAGGTTGCTGAACCAATTGAGGGGATATTCTCATTCAATGGTCTTGTCACAAACAAAACTTCCTATCCCCGGTTTATTTCATACAGAAATAATATTCCAGTGGTTGGAATTGGCAATGAAGATTTATCCTATACCGGCGGTTTTTCACTTAATGGCAAAAGAATAGTAAGTAGTTCAATTTTTGAAGGGTTGTCTAAAATTGAAGTCACCAAAAATGGCGTGAAGAAATTTAAAGCCCGGTCCAGACTTTTTGAACTCGGTGACAGTCTGATTACGGCGGAAAGGGCAGCCATCGTAATTTATCATGAACGCGATTCAATCACCCACCCAACTGTGCGTGTTTCTTATAATACTAAAACCGATGATCTGATACTTCAAAAAGATAAGGGTGGTTTCAAAAGAACGCCATACTCGGCAAGTTTTTTTAACACGGATTTTATTGCTGACATTGTGAGGTGGGAAGTGAACTCTGACAGTCTTGAAATTTCCATTTTGAATGCCAGGGATGAAATCCCGGCTGTCTTCGAATCGAAGGAGTATTATAACCCCGATCAGGTTACGGGATCAATTGCCTTGTACAAGTTCAATCCACTAAGCATGGTAATGGGTTATTATAATAAAAAAGGCTCCCCCATCTATTTAGAATCTCTGGAGAAATTCACCGGTCTGGAGAGAAATACCATAAAGTCTTCTCTTTTCTATTTAATGTGGGCAGGATTTATAGATTACAATATAAATACGCAGGAAGTAACAATAAAAGAAAAAGCCCTGCACACGACGGATGCCCAGAAAAGCAAAAAAGATTTTGACAATATCAGGATGCTATCCCTCACTAATACCAATTCGAATGCAACCTTTGATATGGCCAATGAACAAATTGTTGTGCGAGGGATTGAGAAATTTTATATTAGTGAAATACTGGATGTTTATATTCAGCCCGATAGTAGTACAATTACATTGCTTGAAAACCGCACTTTTAAGTTTGACGGGAAAGTATTTGCCGGCAATTTTGAGTACATCGGTCGTGATTTCACATTTAATTACGACGCATTCACTCTGGAGTTGAATCAAATTGATTCCATTGAATTCTATGTTCTGGAAGAGGACTCAAGAGGCAGCAGGAGGAGAAAAGTAGACAACGCCATCTCGGGTATAACTCCTGAAGACTCTATTGCCTCGGAGGATGGCAGCACTATGGCGGCGACATCCGGAACATTATTTATCAATCGTGCAAATAATAAATCCGGTAGAAAAATATTTCCCGATTATCCGAAATTTGATGGCACCGGCTCCAGCTCGATAGTCTATTTTAACAGGCCCGAATATCTTGGCGGCGTTTATAACCGGTCTGTATATTTCCTTGTGCCGCCTTTTAAGCTTGATAGCCTGAGCAATAGCGATCCATCATCAATTGGTTTTACCGGAACTTTTGGCAGCAGCGGCATGTTTCCCGATTTCAAAGAATCTCTTAAAATACAGCCTGACTTCTCATTAGGGTTTGAACATTCATTGCCTCCTTCAGGTTACCCGCTATATAATACTACGGCAAGATTTTTTAATAAGATGAAATTAGATAAAGCTGGAATCCGTGGCAATGGAGAAATAAAATATCTCACAACCGATCTTATTTCAAATGACTTTATCTTTTATGTGGATTCTGTAACTACTGAAGGCTCGGTTGCGGAAGTGCGGAAAGAAACTCACTTAGGCACTTCATTTCCCAAACTTTACGTGGAGAACTATAAACTCCGATGGCTGCCCAGAAAAGACAGTATGTATATTACTAATTTGAAGGCACCAATTCAAATTTATGATAACACCGCGACGCTGGATGGAACTGCCAACATAACCAAAGGCGGTATTAAGGGTTCCGGCACTCTCCTTACAAGGGGATCACAGTCAGTTTCATCCCGGTATGCCTTTAACCAGAATAATTTTTCAGCCCGGCAGGCAGATTTTGAAGTTAAGTCCTCCAATCCGGAAAAACCCGTCCTCAAAGCGGATGGTGTGAAACTGAATTTTGACCTCACACAAAACTTTGCAGAAATAACCCCGGAGGTTGCCGGTGATGATGTTTTGGAATTTCCTTTTGCTCAATTTAAAACCTCCATCCCAAGCGCAGTTTGGGATTTGGATAGTTCCATTGTAAAAATGGCAAAACCTGCTCAATTCCAGCTAGAGGATTCTTACTTCTACACTACCCGGAAAGATTTGGACTCACTTGCATTTTACGCGACGGAAGCAGTTTATGATATTAAGAAGCTGGAATTAAAAGTAAGCGGAATCCCTTTCATAACAGTCGCTGATGCTAAAATAACTCCTGAAGGCGGAGAAGTACTTATACTTGAGAATGCACAGATTGGTACTCTTAAGAATACCACTTTAGTTATTGATACTTTGAATGAATACCATCGCCTGTATGATGGTACAATTACTATTATCTCCAGGAAGAAATTTGAGGGTGAAGCCACCTATCAATTTGTAAATGCTTCGGAAGATACTTTTGCAATTAAATTGACCAACTTCAGACTGGAAGACTTGTCTGCCAATAAAAGAAGACAGGAATTCCACACAGTTGCCAATGGAGGAATTTCACAGGATGACAACCTCTTAATTTCCCCGGGCATGTACTATAAAGGTGATGTTAAAATGATAGCCAACAGCCCGGCACTTGAACTTGATGGTTACGTGAAACTTGATCTAAAGAAAATATCGGGATATGATACATGGATTCGGTATCAGTCTGCCGCTGAACAACAGGAAGTGATTTTTGATTTTGATAATAGTGTTACAGAAAATGGACTTAATGTTTCCGCGGGATTACATTTCGATGTGAATGATTTCAGCTTGTATAGCACCTTCGTTACCGACAAGCGGAATTATGATGATGAAGATTTCTTCCGTCCGGGCGGCAATCTGAAATACTTGCAGGATAGCGCGCAATTCATTATCATATCTCCGCAAAAAGAATCAGGTGAGACCCTTGCCGGAAAGTCATTTACTTTTAATGAAGAAACCGGCGACATATCGTTTGACGGAACTCTTCAGTTTCTGGAAAATGATAAATCAAGAAGCATTACTGCCGCGGGTGTCGGTACAGGAAATCTCGAAACTAACGAGTTCGATTTTAATGCATTCATGTCAATAATTTTTAACATACCTCAATCGGCGTTTGATCTGATGGCAGTCGATTTGAAGAATTCGATTAATCTGTATGGCGCTCCGGAAGCCCTTGGCGATAAAACAACTCTGCTTTATAAAATTGCCAACCTTTTTGGAGACAAGGTGGCTAAGACTTATGAAGAACAATCGGCCATGGTGTACATACCCCTGGTAAGCATCTCGCCGGCCGTAGTTAAACCCATCGTTTTAAGCAATGTAGATCTGAAATGGTCTGATATTAATAAAGCATTCTATAGTGTCGGTGGAATTGGAGTGTCAAATATTCTAAGAGAAGATATAAATGGTTCGTTTGAAGGATTTCTGGAAATTATTAAACGCCTGGACGGTGAGCGCATTGATTTATTTCTGAAAGCATCAGTTGACTCCTGGTATTATTTCAGTTATGAGAATAATAAGCTGATAACATACTCTTCCAATCCTGCATACAATGAGTTTATCGCGACCAAATCAAATGCGGGCAAAGCTAAGATTGGAGAATTTGTGTTTATCCCTGGAGATGAATCGGAAATACTCACCTTTGTAAACCGTTTTCGAAATGATTACCTGAATATCCAGCAACCCTACCAATTAAATGCGGCCCCGATTGAAGAAGATCTGACTGATGATGGTTTTGGAGGAAAAAAGAAAAAAGACGGCAACCGGTAATTTTCTCTATTAAACCAATATCGTATATTTGGTATCCCCAAGAACCTAAACAATGGAAATCTTTTTGCTTACTGCCGGAATTTTGATCGCTTATTTATTGGGTGCGGTACCCACCGCGGTTTGGTTCGGCAAATTATATCATGGCATTGATGTTCGGGAACACGGGAGTGGCAATCCGGGTGCCACTAATACATTTCGTGTCCTGGGCAAAAGAGCCGGAACAATTGTTCTGCTAATTGATGTGGTTAAAGGATTAATGGCTGCATCACTTCCGGTTGTCCTGCTCAAATTGCAAACATTCCCCGAAAACGAATTAGTAAATTTCAAAATTATCTTCG
>DASWHX010000168.1:0-3720 GCA_036397995.1 Cyclobacteriaceae bacterium | reverse complement strand
GAAATTTTATCCGATGAATTTCTTTTGGAAGTCCAGGGCATGAAACATAAGAGCCTTGCAATTGAATTGTTGAAAAAGATTTTGAACAATGAATTGAAAACCCGTGCAAAAACAAATCTTGTAAAGAGCCGGAAACTATTGCAGATGCTGGAAACAGCCATCAAGAAATATCAGAACAATTTATTGACCACAGCCGAAATCATCCAGGAACTGATACGCATAGCCAAAGCGATCAAAGAAGCTGACAAAGAGGGAGAAAAACTTGGGCTTAATATTGATGAAGTCGCTTTTTACAATGCACTGGAAGTCAACGATAGCGCCGTTCAAGTATTAGGAGACGACACACTCAAAGAGATAGCCAGAGAAATTGCAGACAAAGTAAGAGCCAATGCAACGATAGACTGGACCATCCGGGAAAGCGCACGGGCTAAATTGATGGTATTGGTAAAACGGACGCTTTCAAAATACGGCTATCCTCCAGATAAGCAACAGAAGGCTATTGATACGGTGCTGAAACAAGCGGAGTTGTTGGCGGATGGGTTGGTGGAGGGCAGGAGTAACCCGTATTAATAACATAGGTGAAATAGATGCACCTGACATTATTCTCAATGAAGCTGTGATCCAAGGGCAAACTTATTTATGCATTTAGATAGTGTTCACTTCTCCTGAAGAACAAAAGAGATAGGCAAATGGTCGCTAAAGCCATTCAAATTTGGTGTCTCCTGCCCGAACCGCACAGGAATATCATAGTCTCCTCTTACCATTCCTGCAAATTTTTCCAGTTTTGCATTATCACTTAAATCAAATTTTCCGGTTTTTTTCACTATGCCTTTAGACACCAGGAATTGGTCAAGCATAATGGGCCTTCCGTCAAATACGTAACTGGCATTTCTTTCTCCCAATACCGGCCACATTAAGTTCAGTAAATAAGGGTTTCTGCCATTAACTACTTTATCCCGGTCACGAACGCTTTGGGCATAATCCATTAATGATCGGTTAAAGGGTTCATCATTAAAATCACCCATCACCAGGATGGCCGCATCATTCCCTTTTACTTGCTGAATTCTTTCGATGAAGTAGCTAAGGGTTTCACCGGCGATTATCCTGTATGGTTCAGATTCATACTGTCCTCCCGAGCGTGAGGGCCAATGATTCCCAACCAGAATTATTTCATTTCCCTTTTGGGTTGCTATCGTAGCTTGAACAATTTCACGGGTGGGATATCGCTTCACTATCTCATGATGAAAGAACTCCTGGGCATTGAACTGATATTTGTTGGCATCATATATGAACGCCACATCAATTCCCCGATTATCAAGCGTATCGTGATGTATCAGCTGGTAATTCCTTGCTCCTAAATTCACTGCCTGGACTAAAAGATTTAATACATGGGCATTTTCTATCTCACAAACTCCGAGGAGATCAGGCCCCAGTCCATTATTAATCTGCATGATCACCGAGGCAAGATTCTGAATCTTTCGATCTAATACATCTTGAGTCCAATTGGTTAGATCGGCTTTTATTTTCCTCGCTATATCGGGTGGCCTTCTTGATTCAGGAGCATCTTTTATATCAAACAGGTTTTCTACATTCCACCAGGTTATATAATGATCAGTCATAGGTCTAAAATATTTTGGAATCAAATTAATTAATAGGATTAAAATACCATGTCTTTCAATGATTCTCATTGATTGTGTTTATTACAGATGTAAGATTTAGGAGTTGATCTATGGCTTGTTCCTTGTGCCCAAGATGCAAACAATTGCAGACAGTAGAAACAGCTATACCTGTTCAGTACCTCTCTCCATTTGAGGTTAACTATTTTATTGTTTCGGCAGGGTATTGCCAGTTACCCAATATGCAGGCGAAATAGCTCATAAAAAATCCCAGGAAAGTTGATCCATGGGATTTGCCTGTCACCGTGGGGTCTCCGAAAGGGACCCCCCGTGAAGAAAACAGTCCCGGAGATTGAATGTTAGCAAAACCACCCCTACCCCTCCTTTTGCAGTCTGTTTTCATTTAATAAGTTGTTTCGGAAGGAGGGGAAAACGCACCAGCTTCAGAGAATAATTTCAGAAAATTATTGCATGAATTTTTCCCTGAACTGCAGGTTGAACAGGCCATAAAGAATGCAGAGACTTGTTCCCACAGTTAAGTATATCCTGTTTTTTGAGATGATGCTAAGCCATACGAATTCACTCATGTCGCGGGGTTCGCTGAAAGGATTCAGAAATACATTCCATGCATTATATTCCAACTCTTCCGCGAAAATGAAGAAGATCAAGGCAATTATGATTATAACAATTGCGGTACCGTTGCCATTCTTGATTAATGTTGAAACCATGAAGGCAATAGAAGCCAGAAATGTTACCGGAAACAATACTTGTCCTATCATTGGTAAGATGTTAAATCTGTACATAGTGAAGTCGGCAATCACTCCGAGGAGGTAGAGAATTACAAAGGCAACCAGGATAGTAATGACAAACCTTATTAGCCACACCTTGTACCGGTAATTGGGAATTCCAAAAATGGTTTCCAGCATATTTGAATCATCATCATTCTGGATTCCAAAGGCCATCGGGTAGAAAATCAACAAGAGTCCCGGGAAAACAAGAAAGCCATAAATCACGGCTTCATTGAAGTTTGGATCTTCAAAGATGGTGATCGTTATTATGAAACCAAAGAATAACAATGCTGCCAGAGCAAAGTATATAAACTTGTTGGCGAAAATTACTTTGATATTGTAATTGACAATCCTAATCAGTAATGTCAGATAACTCACCATGATTATTTGTTTTACTTTTAATTAACCATAAGTACGCATCTTCAAGATTGGCCCTAACCGGTTTTGCTGTTTCACCAGGTTTGGATTTGGAAAGACATTTAATTCGTATGGTATCACCTTCACGCATATGATGAACAATCAGGTAATTATCCCTAACCTGTTCAAACTTATCCGCGGGCATAACAATTTCCCAAACCTTGTCTTTTGCAAGTTCAGCCATACTGGCAGGACTTCCCTTATATTCAATGTTTCCCTTTATAATTACAGCAAGGTTGTTGCAGCTGCTGGCAATATCTTCAATTATGTGCGTTGAGAACACGACAATTCTTTCACGACTAAGTTCTACCAATAGATTCCTGAATCGGATTCTTTCCAGAGGATCCAGTCCGGCAGTTGGCTCATCCACTACCAGGATTTTTGGAAGGTGCAATAAAATCTGCGCGATCCCAATCCGCTGTTTCATTCCACCGGAAAAAGATCCAATCTTAGTGTCCTTGTGTTCATCCATATGAACTGCCTTTAATACATATTGAATCCGGTCTTCCCTCTCTTTTCTATTAGTAATTTTTCTTAAAATGGCCTGGTAGTCGAGGAACTGATAAGGAGTCATGTTTTCATAAGTACCAAATGATTGGGGCAGATAACCGATAAGTCCCTGCAGTTCTTCCCGCTTCAATTTGGTATCCTGGCCGTTGATCCAGATTTTACCGTAGCTCTGATCGATGATTCCACACAGGATCCGCATCAAGGTGGTTTTGCCAGCGCCATTTGGGCCCAACAACCCGAACATTCCGTGACCAATAGATAAACTCACTCCTGAAAGTGCCTTAAACTGTTCTTTCTTACGGCCAATGAATGGAATTGCATTCAGTATCCGGTAATAAATCCGCTTCATGAATTTGAATCTACCTTTAACCGAGTCTGGTTTTACAGGT
>DASWHX010000167.1:0-8499 GCA_036397995.1 Cyclobacteriaceae bacterium | reverse complement strand
TTTCTGGAACTACCTGCTCCTTTTTTATGCGCCATTTCTTACGAAATTTTCTTAATTAACAGTTGGGTTAAGCGCTGCCTGTGGCCGTTCTTAAGTTTATACCCTTTTCTTCTCTTTTTCTTAAAGATGATAACCTTATCGTCCTGTAAATGATCAAGAACCTCTGCGGAAACTTTTGCCCCTTTCACATAAGGTGAACCCACCTCAATCTTTCCATTCCTGTCAACCAGCAATACCTTGTCAAAGTCCACTTTCTTGCCTTTTTCGGCATCAATTAAAGGGGCATAGACTTTCATATCCTGGCTCACCTTAAACTGCTTTCCTGCAATGTCTACTACAGCGTACATATCGTTATAAATCCATTATTCAAAAAGGATTGCAAATATAGATTCTAATCCTTCAATTACAAACTAAAAGGCCTACTAAAAGAACTAAAGGCTTAATTTGAATTTTTTTTTGACATTTTTGAAAAAAAAATACAGCCTATTTTACGCTGATTTGATGGAAGTATACCTTAAGAATTCTTTAATAATGGTCTTAATTACAATTACTTAAATTGGATTTTATCAATATGGATAAAACCACTTCTGGAAGCCTACCAGGGCCATTTTTTCTTTGATTTCTCCCCATCAATTTGCAATATTTGTAGAGGTTATTTTAAGGCGATAACCCTTCTTCGCATTCGAAAATTTAAAAAGGTTTTCGGAGGCAAATCAACTTAAAACTAACAGACTTTTTTAAAATTAGTCAGAAATGATTGTGTAACGACTTTTGCATTTTTCTAACCTTAAAGCGACAACACGGGCGTTTAAACAATCATTAGAAGAGATTTTTTATTTTTAATTATATAAAAGGAGATAAAATGAATAGCAGCAGCCATGAACCCATCTTAAAAGAAAATAAGGACCGATTTGTTTTATTCCCAATAACACACAGTGATATTTGGGAATTTTATAAAAAGGCTGAAGCTAGTTTCTGGACAGCAGAAGAAATTGACCTTGGTCAGGATTTAAATGATTGGGAAAAAATGAATGAAGGTGAGAGACACTTCATCTCCCACGTGCTCGCTTTCTTTGCTGCATCGGATGGAATAGTAAATGAAAACCTGGCTGAGAACTTCGTTTCAGAGGTGCAATACACGGAAGCCAAGTTCTTTTATGGTTTCCAAATCGCTATTGAGAATATTCATTCAGAAACGTACTCCCTGCTGATTGATACTTATATAAAAGATCCCCGGGAGAAGGACAGACTTTTTCACGCTATCGAGACGATGGATTGTGTAAAGAAGAAAGCGGAATGGGCATTGAAGTGGATTGAGAACGCATCCTTTCAGGAAAGACTTATCGCTTTTGCCGCAGTGGAGGGAATTTTCTTTTCCGGAAGTTTCTGTTCCATTTTCTGGCTTAAGAAAAGAGGTCTGATGCCAGGCTTAAGTTTTTCCAATGAACTAATTTCCCGTGATGAAGGATTACATTGCGACTTTGCCTGCTTGCTTTACAATAATCATGTTCAGAATAAATTATCCGTAAAGCGGGTTACGGAAATTATTGAGAATGCAGTTGAAATTGAAAAAGAATTTGTAACCGATGCAATCCCGGTAAAACTAATTGGGATGAACGCGGATATGATGTGCCAGTATATTGAATTTGTTGCTGACAGACTTTTGTTAGCATTAGGCTGTAAGAAGATATACAACTCCACAAATCCGTTTGATTTTATGGAGATGATTTCTTTGCAGGGAAAAACTAATTTCTTTGAAAAAAGAGTAGGAGAATACCAGAAAGCAGGTGTAATGAAAAATACCGAACTATCTCCTAAGTTTAGCCTTGATGAAGAATTTTAATTACCTGATAAATTTATTGTAAACCCACTAATCTAATTATGCAATGTATGTTTTAAAGAGAGACGGTCGCAGAGAATCAGTCAAATTTGACAAGATTACTGCCAGGATCGAAAAACTTTGCTATGGTCTGGATCCTCGATACGTGAATGTGATTGATATTGCTAAGAAGGTAATCGAAGGTATTTATGATGGTGTAACCACCATTGAGCTCGATAACCTGGCCGCTGAAATTGCAGCTTCTTTAACTACCAAACATCCCGACTTTGCAAAACTATCTGCAAGGATTGCAATTTCTAATTTGCATAAGGTGACGAGTAAGTCTTTTTCAAGCACCATGAAAAGACTCTATACTTACATTGATCCAAAAACCGGTCATAACGCCTCTTTGATTTCCAAAGAAGTATATGGAATAGTTAAGAAGAATGCCGCTCAACTTGATTCATCGATAATCTATGACAGAGATTTTAATTACGATTATTTCGGATTTAAAACTCTGGAGAGATCGTACCTAATGAAACTGGATGGCAGGATTGTGGAAAGGCCTCAGCACATGCTGATGCGTGTTGCTGTAGGAATTCATATGGAAGATATTGAGGCGGCAATCGAAACGTATAATCTTCTTTCAGAAAAGTGGTTTACACATGCTACACCAACTTTATTCAATGCTGGTACACCCAAGCCTCAGCTTTCTTCATGCTTCCTGTTAACCATGAAGGATGATTCAATTGATGGTATCTATGATACGCTGAAACAGTGTGCCAAGATTTCACAATCCGCCGGCGGTATCGGGTTAAGCATACACAATATCAGAGCTAAAGGATCTTACATAAAAGGAACCGGTGGCGTCAGCAATGGTATTATACCTATGCTTCGGAATTTTGATATGACCGCGCGCTATGTTGATCAGGGTGGTGGCAAAAGAAAAGGCAGTTTTGCCATGTATCTGGAACCGTGGCACGCAGATATTTTTGATTTTCTGGAACTAAAGAAAAATCATGGAAAAGAAGAACTGAGGGCCAGGGATTTATTTTACGCTTTATGGATTTCAGACCTTTTCATGAAGCGTGTTGAAAATAATGAAATGTGGTCGTTATTCTGTCCGAATGAAGCACCCGGATTGGCTGACTGTCACAGTGATGAATTTGAAAAGTTGTATACCAAATATGAGGCTGAAGGAAAATACCGAAAGCAGGTAAAAGCTCAGGATCTCTGGTTCGAAATTCTGGAAGCTCAAATTGAAACCGGAACACCATACATTCTATATAAGGATGCATGTAACCGGAAATCAAACCAAAAAAACCTGGGAACAATAAAATCCAGCAATTTATGTACGGAGATAATTGAATATACTTCTCCTGACGAAATAGCAGTTTGTAACCTGGCATCAATTGCCTTGCCCATGTTCGTCACTGAAGATGGGATATTTGATCATCAGAAATTATTTGAAGTTACTATTGTAGCAACTAAAAACCTAAACAAGGTAATCGATGTCAATTACTATCCTGTAGAAGAAGCAAGAAGATCGAATATGAGACATCGTCCGATTGGTCTCGGTGTTCAGGGGCTTGCCGATGCCTTCATAAAACTAAAGATGCCCTTCGATTCAGAAGAAGCCCGTGGATTAAACAAGGATATCTTTGAAACCATTTATTATGCAGCGTTAACCGCATCAAAAGATCTTGCCAAAAAACATGGCCCTTATGAAACGTTTAAAGGGTCGCCTGTTTCCAAGGGTATCTTACAATTTGATATGTGGGGTGTTACACCATCTTCAGGGCGTTGGAACTGGGATGAACTGAAGCAGGAAATCAAAAAACACGGTGTCCGGAATTCTCTTTTGTTAGCTCCAATGCCAACCGCTTCAACCTCACAAATCCTGGGTAATAACGAATGTTTCGAACCTTATACATCTAACATTTATACCCGCCGCACTTTGTCAGGAGAATTCATTGTGGTGAATAAACACCTAATGAAAGATCTGATCGAATTGAGCCTGTGGAATGAGTCCATGAAGAACAGATTGATTGAAGCCAATGGATCCATTCAGAATGTTAACGAGATTCCCGGGAATATTAAAGAATTGTATAAGACGGTTTGGGAGATTTCTCAAAAAGCAATCATCGATATGGCGGCTGACCGTGGTGCTTATATTGATCAAAGTCAAAGTCTGAATATTCATATTGCGGATCCAAACTTTGGCAAACTTACCTCCATGCACTTCTACGCATGGAAAAAAGGACTGAAGACAGGCATGTATTATCTGAGATCTAAGGCTGCTACCGATGCAATTAAATTTACCGTAGATAAAGAAGCCTTAAAACAAATACAGCCCCAACAGGTAATGGTTGTGCAGGAGGCTATGGCAATGACCCGGGAGCAAAAAGAAGCGGATATTGCCTGTTCGCTGGATAATCCGGATGATTGCATTACCTGCGGCAGCTAGATTTCACTCATGGAAACATCCAAAAAAGGTGTCCTTTTGACTCTTTTTTCATTGCAAACCTGAAATGAATTTTTCTGCTAAAGAGGTTGAAGTCGGAATTTAATTGGCGCCACTTATTTAAGAACTCGTTCGAGGCCTTTAAATAGAGATGTTATTTCCGGGTTGTGAATACGTAATAATTTAAAGGAATTTATTGTTAAATACCGTCCGGATATTACATTCAGTAGGTTTATTTCCAGAATTATTGCTATTATTATGTGAAGTATGACTATAATTATGCTTAGTTTACTATTGTTATTCATTACCTAATAATGGAAAACCTACCCGGCCAAAGGGTAGACCTGCCTGTATTTTCACTGCAAAATGGAGTAATCAGGGATTGCTCAAAATCGGCCCTGGAATTTCTGGAAGTCAGCAAAAGTGATCAAGTTGTTAATAGGGAAATCAGCAAGTTCTTTCCTTACAAACAATGCAATGGAGATTTATCCAAAGAAATGTGGGAAACAAGATCCTACGAATCTGTCAGCAGTGGAATACAATCCTTTCCCTGGAAATTCATTACTAGTCAGGATAAGGAAATAGCAACTGTGGTCAGCCTTGTTACTTACAATGACTTCTTGCTAGCCTATGTTAATCCATTTGGAAATACCAATGAAGAGTGGGATAAATTTAAGGACCAACAAAGCCTGCTATTAAACATAAATCAAAAAATTGAAGAGGGTATTTATCGCAGCTCATTAAACAATGGATTTTATTATGTAAATAAATCGTTTGTAAAGATGTTTGGTTTCGCCAGTGAGGATGAAGTCCTGCAACTAAAGCCGGAAGACCTCAATGCTCTTTATGATATGACTAACACTCGCTCAGATGTGCTGCGGCAGATTGAGAATCACGGTAATATTCGGAATAAGGAAGTTCTGTTTAGAAAGAAAGATGGATCAAGATTCTGGGGTCTGGAAAGTTGTTATTTACATTTGGATGAAGCCGGCAGGAAATTCATTGACGGAATAATTGTGGATATAACACCCATTAAAGAGTCGGAAAACCTACTGAGGGAAAAGAACCATGAACTTCAAAAAGTGAATGAAGAAATGGATCGCTTTGTTTATAGTGTTTCCCATGATTTACGTGCTCCTTTGTCATCAGTATTGGGTTTGCTGAACCTGGCAGAAATGGAAACTGATCCTGCCCAGCTTTCCTTGTTCATTCAGATGATGAAGAAAAGTGTGAAGAAACTGGATCACTTCATCAATGAAATTCTGGATTATTCGCGCAATGCAAGATTGAAATTGGAAGATGACAGAGTTGATCTTGAGACATTAACCACTGAAATAATCAAGAGCATTGAATACATGGATGGTTTTGAGCGGATTCGAAAATCAGTAAAAGTATATTCCCGCAGCGAATTTGTTTCGGACAAAAAAAGGATCAAAATTGTACTCACTAATCTTATTACCAACGCGGTTTTGTATCATGATTCGAAAAAGCAGAATCAATTTATTGAGATCAATGCATTTATTGAAAACGAAAGTGCAAGAATTGAAGTAATTGATAATGGAAGGGGAATCCAGACAACTCATCTGGACAAAATATTTAAAATGTTTTACAGGGCATCTGAAGACTCAAAAGGTTCTGGTCTCGGCCTATTCATGGTGAAGGAATGTGTTGAGAAATTGGAAGGAACTTTGAACGTTTCTTCGACCTATGGCATTGGAACAAAGTTTGAGATTGTGTTGAAAAACTTTCTTGCAAATACCGCGCGCCAATCCAGGCTTTTCGGGACGAGTGCTTCTGCATAAGACTTATAAGGGCAATCCCCATTTAGAATCCACCTATCCTTCACTTTGAGGTTGGATGACTTGCATGGCAATCTCAACCTGATTTGTAAATTAAGTCAATTTTTTGACCAATAGAGTTAATAAAATATCGCGATGCGGTTTTTAATCCATTCAATCTTATCGATTTTACCTTTTCATCAAAACTAATATCATGAATTGCTTTGGCAAACTTATTCGGATTATCGGTATCCAGGTATATAGCGTTCAACTTGTTTACCAGGAAATCATTAGAACCGCCATTTTTCCTCGCTATTACCGGAATACCTTGTGATAATGATTCGAGGATAGTAAGTCCAAAAGTTTCACAATTTGATACACTTACATAAACATCATACTTAGGGTATACATTTGTGAGATCATTTGTCACTCCTTTCAAAATAATTCTATTCTTTAAATTAGCCGCCTGAACTTTTTTATCAAATAATTCAGATTGATTTCCACTTCCGTAGATTTCCCAGATAAACGGCATCAGGGATTCCAATTTTTCAGCGATGGATATAATAGCAAAAATATTTTTCTCATGCTCAAGCCTGGAGACCGTTAGAATTAGGAAAGGATTTTTGACTGCTAAAGGAACAGGCTTTCCATTTCTTGCTGAAGGAATTGGATTCCCAACAACCTGAACCATATTTTTATACAGTCTAAGAATCGGATATAAATGAAATATTTGACCTTTAAGTTTTTCAGAGACAGCAATTATCTTCGAATTCCCAAACCTGGTGAGAAGAAACGTCACTAATACATTCTCAGAAAATCGGGTTAATGCCGACCTTCTAACTTTTGGTTTTGAGAAATACCGGTGATAATGGAATATATATTTTACAGATTTTATTTTGCAAGAAAGCGCGATCAATGTTGTCCATTCGGAATGACTGTGAATTACATCAGGTTTTTCAACCTTAATTAATTCTATGAGTTTTTCAACCCCAACCATTTTATTGCCTAGCCAGCCAAGCGAGGCATTACAATTCAAAATTTGTATAACTTGAATGTCAGAAGAGATATCCATTCGGTTATTTTCTCCAAAAAGAATAATCCGGGAATCATAGCCAAGGGTATTTATCTGATATCTGCAAAGGGAGGCTACAACAGTTTCCGTCCCTCCGTAATTTAAAGCGGGCATCAGGTGGAATACCCTTTTCATCGCGAAGATTTATACAATTTGACTACAACCTTTTTTTCAATTTTGCTTAAGGTTAACCCATAATCACTAATCGGCACTTGTTTTATGAAAACAAAGGAGGAACAAACATCCCTGATCTCATTATAAGACATATGGCCGGCTCTGTATTTACTAACTACCTTAAGATGTTTCATCTTACAGGTATTAGCCACCCGATTCAACAAATTGACGAAGCGCGTCAGTGTAGCTTTTTGAAACTTTTCAAAATCTTCCAGGGATATAGTTATTTTTATACCACCGGCTTCCGCAAGCCGCGTATATAAAAAATCTATTTTCGTGAACAGTGAAGCAAATGACTCCGCTCTGTCAAGAGTGATTGTTGTTTCAGTCAACCCTTCATTGGAATCCCAACCAACATTATTTGTTAAATCTCCCTGCTTGCTTAAATCAAATTTCCTATTTTCGAAATTTATCTGCTCAAAATAAGTTTTCATTATTATTCTCCAACCTTTAGGAAAAAAGTCAGAATCCTCAAAGGCTGATTTATGCCACTGGTGATGAGCAATTGGGATATCACTCAGAAATATGGTGTTAATTCCATTTGCCTCGCATCGGTGGTGGAATTCATTATCTTCATATCCCCAATAGGAAAATCTTTCATCATAACCACCTGTCATTTTTAGTACAGACGAAGGGATGAGGGAAATTCCTCTTCCCTGTTCGGTTATAGTAATAAAATTCTTACCTAATTCTCTTTCATTTTCATATTTAAAAAACCTGGGCAACAGGTAAAAGGGAAAGAATTGGACTTCGTTCTCTTTCTTAACACTATTAATAATACTCCAAAAGTTCGGGATGAATATTAGATCGATATCAGCAGTAAACATGTACTTACCTTTTGCCAATCTAAATCCAATATTCATGGCATGAGATCGACTCCAGGGTCTATCCCGGAAATCCGCATATGAGTACTGCAGGTTAGGAATCGAACCTAAAGCGATTCTTAATTGATTAGAAATATCAATGTCACTGCCGTAATCTATAAGAATAATTTCATATTCAAAATCAGGTATCGATTTCACTAAAGAATTAATAGATCTTAAAACTCTTTCTGTTTCTCTATTCCTGTACCCATAAATAATGGAAAACATTACCATACCTGAAAGAGATAACGCATTATGCAGATAATTTTTCGTGCGAATAACTTTAACCTTTTCTTCAGAGGTAATTGAATTCCTTTGTATGTCTTATG
>DASWHX010000166.1:0-3397 GCA_036397995.1 Cyclobacteriaceae bacterium | reverse complement strand
TAATAAATATCGCGGGACTTTCCATGGGAATGGCAAGCGTATTCCTCATCATTTTATTTATAAATGATGAATTGAGTTTTGATAAATTTCATGCAAACGCCGGGGACATTTACAGAATCGCCTGGCAGTCGGATGATCCTCAAACCCGCACGCCTCATCCCATGCCATTGGCCATGGTTGAAGAATTTCCGGAGGTAATTGCAGGGACAAGTCTTTCTCCGCTGTGGGCTCCAGGATTAACAAGAGCAACATTTGCAGTGCGCAATCCGGTAAATAATGTTCATTTTGATGAAGAAGGAATTTTAAGTGTTGACAGTACTTTCCTGAAGGTATTCAGTTTTAAACTGCTCAAAGGAAATGCTGACAAAGTTCTGAAGGAGCCCGGATATTTGGTAATTACTGAGAAATCTGCAAAGAAATACTTTGGGGAAGAAGATCCCGTGGGAAAATTCCTGCAGGTTACTGATGATGAGCGGGCTCATACCCTGGAAGTTGGGGGCGTCATTGAAGATGTTCCGGTTAATTCCCATTTTCATTTTGACGGCCTGATAAGTTATGTATCCTTAAAAAGGCCTGGAGATTTATACTATACCTGGGATGATTTTGGACACTACAATTATATAAAATTACGTCCGGGTGCAGATGCAAAAGCACTCGAAGCTAAATTAATGGATTGGGCGGCGCAACATATTGACATTCCTGAGGAAAGGTTGGAGTATTTGCGTACCAATAATTTAAGATTTATTTTACAGCCACTCACAGATATTCATTTGAAATCACAAATCCGGTGGGAACTGGAACCCAATGGCAATATTTCTTATATCTACATTATGGCTTCCGCGGCGATAATTATTCTCTTAATCGCCGGTGTAAATTTTATGAATCTTACCACTTCTAAATCCACCGAACGCGCTAAAGAGATCGGTGTTAGAAAATCTTTAGGTTCCACCCGGAATCAGCTTGCGATTCAGTTTATTTCTGAATCCCTGCTGTTGGCAGGTGTTTCGGTAATCATTTCTGGATTGTTAGTGGAATTAATTCTCCCCTGGTTCAATTCTATTTCCGGGAAAGCTTTGGAGATCAATTATTTTAAGGATTACAATATGCTGTTATGGATGGTGGGAATTGCTATCCTGGTTGGAATACTTGCAGGGCTCTATCCCGCTTTAATAATCTCTTCTTCGAAGCCGCATTTGATCCTTAAGGGTGGGGCTATCAGGTCAGGAAAAGGAAAATGGATCCGGCAGGCTTTAGTAATTTTTCAGTTTGGCGCGGCAATGTTGCTGATAACCGGAACTGCCGTAATATATCAGCAATTGAATTTTATTCAAAATACTAACCTGGGATTTGATAAAGAGGAGATAGTATTCATTCCAATCCGGAGAGATGAGATGAGGCGTGAACTAAGAACGTTAAAAACCGAATTGTTACGGATTGAAGGCGTTACTTCAGTAAGTGCTGTTTCGAATGTTCCCGGGAAGTCATTTAATCAAAACCCGGTTTACCTGACCGAGAATCCTCAAAACAGGATCAATGCTTCTGAATTTAGTACCGATTTCGACATATTCCCGGCTTTGAATATCAAACTTTCTGAAGGGAGATTATTTGATGAGAAATTTTCCACTGATTCAACTTCATCGTTTATCATTAACAGGGCTGCTGCAACGTCGCTTTCGCCCAATGAATCTGTTGTGGGGAAGGAACTAACCTGGGATGCCGATGGGAATTTTTTCAAGGGTTCAGTAGTGGGTATTGTTGAAAATTTCAGATTTCAATCCCTGCACCAGCCGGTTAGACCGGTCATATTTCAAATCAGACCTTCCTCTTATAACCATTTATTAATCAAAATGAAAACAGTGAATCCGGAAAAACAATTAAAAGAGATTGAAGCTGCCTGGTCTCAATTTGAAAACTCATTTGCATTTTCCTTTTCTTTCCTGGATGAAACGATCAATAACCAATATCGATCTGAACAGAGAATGGGTAAGGTGTTTAATGGATTTTCAGTACTTGCTGTCATCATTTCATCTATGGGGCTTTTTGCACTGGCTTCTTTGCTTTTTACACAACGACAAAAGGAAATTGGTATAAGAAAAGTTTTGGGAGCGCATTCATCAAATCTTATTATAATGCTTCTAAAGAACTTTACAGTTCTGGTATTTGCAGGGATAATCATTGGAATTCCTATTTCCTATTTCTTAATGAATAATTGGCTGGCAAACTTCAATGTTAAAATTGAGTTGAGTCCATCCCTTTTTATAGTTGCCGCATTGCTTATTTTGCTAATCTCCTGGGCAACAATTGGCTACTTAACCTATAAAACCGCGAAGACAAATCCGGTGGAAACCCTCAGAATGGAATAATAAGCGAGGTATTTAGGGTATTTAATGTGAATTATAGGAATACCTGGTTTCACTTTCAAATTCGGGCAACCAAAAACTTGTTAATTCAGTATACTTAATAAAACTACGCCCCGGAAAATGCTAAAAAATTACTTCAAATCAGCGTACAGAAACTTTGTCCGGCATAAATCTTTCACATTTTTAAATGTATCGGGTCTTGCCCTGGGATTGTCGGCCAGCTTAATGATAATTCAATATGTAAAATATGAGCGGAGTTTTGATTCCTTTCATAGCAACGCGGAAAATATCTACCGAATTCAATACAATAATTACCAAAATGGAAGTCTAAGTTATGAATGCGCTGCCGCTGTCCCTGCCGTAGGACCGGAGATGAAAAATAATTTTCCAGAGATTATCCGGTTTACAAGGCTTTATCCGGTGAGTGGTGTTATTACCTATAATAGTCCTGAACTGGGAATAATTTCTTTTAAAGAAGATAAGATGCAAATCGCTGATCAACGCGTCTTTCAGATTTTTGATTTTGAGCTTGCGGAAGGGAATCCGGAAACCTGCCTGGAAGGTCCAAACAAGGCGGTGATTAGCCAAAGCGCGGCTCAAAAATATTTTCAGGATGAAGATCCAATTGGTAAAACTATCAAATGGGGAAGCGAGCGGGAATATGAAATCACAGGAATAATGGAAGATGTCCCGGATAACTCACACATCAAATTTAATATTTTATTCTCCTTTCAAACTTTAAATAATGAAACCGAGAATGCGAGTGAAGAATCCTGGGGCTGGTATGATTTCAATACTTATGTTCAGGTTCAGGAAGGTGTTGAAATTAAGGAGCTTCAGGCCAAATGGGATAAACATTTACAAGAAGTGCGGGGGGAAGCCTGGGAACACAATAATTTTAAGCAGGAATTTCTTTTTCAGCCTTTGCTGAATATCCATTTGTATTCAAATCTGTTGCAGGAATCCCAGCCCCAGGAACAGGGTGATGGACAAGCAGTTTATTTCCTGGGAATAGTCGCATTTTTTATCCTGATAAT
>DASWHX010000165.1:0-24797 GCA_036397995.1 Cyclobacteriaceae bacterium | reverse complement strand
TGAAAGTGATTGTCTATACTCTTTCAAATTATTTAACGATACCAGGTAATCTTTATAAGTCTTCTTAGCGATCCCATTTTTGATTGCATCTAATTCATTCGAAAAGAATTCAATAAAACATTTATTTTCGGTAGGTGATTTGAAACAAGAAAGGATCTTTTCGAAGGTTATGGTTTCTTTCTTGTATTCCAGATCCAGGATAATATTATTGAACCTTACCTTCTCTGTCGTCAGACAGGAATTTAATTTTCCGTATAGGACCTTGTTCTTAATTTCTCCGGATTCATTATCAAACAATGAAGGTTTGATTGTCTTGCCGGAAAACAAAAGCTTTTCCTTCGCGTTGAGTTTAATTACGTAGTAGATGGGAGCTTCACCATTTTTTTTGAGCCTGCTCTTCTTGCAGTACAATTTTACATATGCTGACATAACAGATGTTTAAAAGTTTACTGCAGAAAAATCAGGTCGAACTATGGTCGAGTAATGGTCGAGAAAATTGTGAAAGGTCGAGTTTTGGTCGAGATTTTCAGCCCGTTACTTCTTAAAGATACGCAATAACGAGCAATAAAAAAGGCCAAATTTGAAATAAAATGGCCTTTTCTAGCTCCCCCTCCTGGACTTGAACCAGGGACCTACTGATTAACAGTCAGCCGCTCTAACCAACTGAGCTAAGGGGGAGTGTCTTTTTAGGAATGCAATATTACGGCCAACCTTATTAATTTACAATACGCAATCCCTTTTTCCCATTTTACTTACCGATTCAATAAAAGATAACCTCTACGTAACAAACTTTTGTATCCCAAATCTAAAACATAAAGTAAGTTCCTTCTGCGAGTGATTTCCCCGAAACTGAAATGATTGGATTCTTCCTGCCACACATTGTTAGATTTGTTGTAAAGGGTTTGACTAAATACAAGATTGTTCCAACTATCAATATCTCTATCTTATTGAGTGGGAAATTTTCAATATTATTAATCATCAGAAATATTATTAATCATCAGAAAATCATTGAGAGACAACGCTTCATATACCACGACACTTTCATCACAGGGTCTCTTGGTTTGAAATAGTAGGAGAAGAATACTAAATAAAAAACCTCATCCTTACGTAGTCTGGGTTCTGCAAGGTTTAGTTAAGTAATTATCTGAGGAATGTTATTAGCACCCCCGCAGCAACAGCAGAACCAATTACACCGCTGATGTTGCTGGCCATCGCGTAATGAAGCAGGTGATTCTGCTTATCGTATTTCAAAGCAATATCATTGGCTACTCTTGCAGCCATTGGAACGGCACTTAAGCCTGTTGCCCCTATCAGGGGATTTATTTTCTTTTTAGAAAAGACATTGTAAATCTTAACTGCAGTTATTCCTCCCGCAATGGAAATGCAAAAGGCAATCAAACCTCCGGCAATTATTAGCAGTGTTTTCGTATCCAGAAATGTTTCGTACTTCATGGTTGCGCCCACACAAAGTCCAAGAAATATTGTCGAAGTATTCATAATAGGCCCGGAAGCTGCCTGGGAGAGTCGTTCGGTTGTGGGCCCAATTTCCTTAATTAAATTTCCAAAAAAGAACATACCCAATAAAGGAACCGCGGTAGGAACTAAAACCGCAACCAATCCACCGCAAAAAAGCGGAAATAGAATTTTCATCAACTGAATATTTTTTATTGGATGTTTTTCCGGGTATAAAAGGTCCTGTTCCTTCATATTTATAAGAAGTTCCTTTTGGGTGGTTGTATACTTCACCACAAAAGGAATAATAACAGGAACCAGTGCCATGTAAGAATATGCAGCAATGGCAATAGGCCCCAGCAAGTGGGGGGCAAGAATGATAGTAGTATATATCGCTGTTGGACCGTCAGCTCCCCCGATTATTCCAAGGCTTGCAGCCTCTTTCGGTGTGAAGCCAAAAATGATAGCGGCAAATAATACCGTAAAAATACCTATTTGTGCGGCTGCTCCAAAGAACGCCAGTCGCAGATTTCTCAGCATCGGGCCAAAATCAGTTAATGCCCCTACTCCCATAAAAATTATCGGCGGTAAAAATCCGGTTTTTATGAGAGAGTAATACAGAAAATTCATTATCCCGTGATCCTTTGCAATTTTTACTAATGGAAGTTCTGCCAAATGATCATCCTGAACAATGTTCATCTCACCACCAAGGGCATTTGCCAGGATTAGCCCGAAACCTATAGGCACTAATAAAAGTGGCTCATATTTTTTCCTTATTCCCAGATAAAGCAGGAAGAATCCTATCGCCCACATCAGAATCACTGCAGGATGTTTAATGACCTCAGAAATGGCGGTCATTTCATAAATTCTCCTCAGGATCTCCATGGATTATGCAATTCGGATTAGAACCTCGTCTTCAATCACCTGATCACCGTTTCTTGAACAAATCTCAACCACTTCCCCATTCTTATCAGCAGTGATAGCATTATATACTTTCATCGATTCAATGTAGCCAATCAGATCTCCCTTCTTAATAATATCTCCAACTTTAATTGGCCTCTCCGCCGAATCTTTGGTTAGCATAAAGGTTCCCTCAATTGGAGCTGTAATCTCTCTAAGATTCTGTAGATCGGCATGACCGGCAGATCCATTTTCTGAAGAAATTGGTGTAGCACCGACATTAGGATAACCAATTTTCACCTGGAACTTTTCACCGTTTACTTCGATATCCAATGTTCTTGGCAAATCTGTTTTTACCGCAACCTCTCCTTTCGTAACCGGAACCAACTTTTCTTGTTTCTTTTCCTTGAGATCTTGGTGAAAAGCTTCTTTTGCTTTCCCTGATTTATAAGCTCGGTATTGCTCGGGGTGCATGGCTAATTCGAACAACTCTTCTTCATCCTGGCCTAAATCCCAGGAATTTTGCTTCATTTCCGCTCTGAATAAGTCGAGATTGTCCGGATACAAATCCTGAGGAACGCCATTAAAAACTTCTTTCCCTTGAGAGGTAGCCAGTTCAACCAGGGCCGGATCCACCGGACCGGGTAATTTTCCATTTCTTCCCAATATCATATCCCAGGTATTGTCAGATACCATCGACCATCTCTCTCTACCCTTTATTAATTGGATAACATTCATAAGGGCAACATTTTTCACATACTGGCTATAGGGAGTTACTAATGGCGGATATCCTAATTTTGGCCAGATGTACTCAACCTCATCAAACAGTTTAATGAGTAAGTCGTCTTGAGTAAGTTGTAGTTCGCCACTCTTCGTAAGGTATTTGTTTACACTTTCAAGGTTTAATTCTAAATCAGCCATCAAACTTCCCATCATTCCGCCTGGTAACCCCGATCCTATTAAAAGAGAGTTCATAAGTCTGTTTTTGGGACTCATATAGTAACCAAGGAAATCATCAATAAATTCTTGCGTCAGGCTTCTGACTTTCATATAGGCATTCATGTTGATTTTGGGAACTTCATACCCGGCATCTTCGAGCATAGCGTGGATGGTAAGCAAATCTGCATGACCCGTTCCCCATGAAACAGGTTCCATCGCTACATCTACGATGTCGGCACCAGCATCCACGGCCTGGAGAGTTGAGGCCACAGAAAATCCTGGACCTGAATGACAGTGAAACTGAACCAGGATTTTGGGATGTCGATCTTTAATTCCTTTTACAATTCTTCCCAATGAAACCGGCCTTCCGACACCAGCCATATCTTTAATGCCAATCTCTGTTGCTCCCATTTCAATCAGGTCGTCGGCCATCTTAAGATAATATTCGATAGTATGAACTTTTGAATGAGTAATGCAAAGGGCGCCCTGAGGAATCATCCCACCCTCTAATGCATACCTAACTGAGAGTTCGAGATTTTGCACATCATTTAATCCATCGAAAGAACGAGCAATATCAGTACCTTGTTTCTTTTTCAGGTGGAACATCATTCTTCGCACATCTGCAGGAACCGGATACATTCTTATTCCATTTAATCCCCGCTCCAGCATTTGAGTTTGTATACCTACTTCATTGAAGGATTTCGTCCACTGACGAAGAGCGGTGTTTGGGTTTTCACCGAATAAAAGATTTATTTGTTCAAATCCACCTCCATTTGTTTCTACCCTCGCGAAGCAGCCCATATCAATGATGGGACCTGCCACTCGCACTAATTGATCAGCCCTTGGCATATACTTCCCGGACGACTGCCACATATCCCTATACACAAGGCAATACCTAATTTTTCGGCCCATTATTTAACTTTTTTATATCTAAAATCTGTCCTTCCCCTTTTGTAATCTTTTCCACCACCGCAATTATAACTGCCATCTTAGTTTTGGAAATGGTGCTTTTTTCTATGAATACCGGAATCGGGCTAACTTTTTCAGCCGGAAAAAATCTATTTACGAAGAGAATTAAGGTTTTACCAGATCCAACTACCAGGGCCAAAATAAAAAAAACCGTGGTCATCCCAATTACCATTAAAGTAATAGCCGTATTAAGTGAGGAGGGCATTTAGTGTTTTAATCGATTGTAAATTTAACACAGAATGCTAAAAAACGTATATATAAATAGGAATTGGATTATTCTTGGGAAAACCAGCTTTTTTTAGCAAATTCAGGGATATTTTCATTACTTTATTTACCTGATTACAAAACATTATTACTTGACTTGCGTTATTCTTTTAGCTACCTTTGCATCCGTTTTTAAGGGGATTTAAGGTGAGGAGGAATTTGGAGATTTTAGTATAGGGAGTAAAATAAATTATGAGACAATTAAAGATTACACAAAACATTACAAACAGGGAAAACCAATCCCTGGAGAAGTATTTTCAGGAGGTGAACAAGGTCGATCTACTCACTATTGAAGAGGAGGTTACTTTTGCCAAAAGGATTCAGGAAGGAGATGAAGCTGCTCTCGAAAAACTGGTTAAAGCAAACCTAAGGTTTGTGGTTTCGGTAGCAAAGCAATATCAAAACAGGAATCTTACCTTAAATGACCTTATTAATGAAGGTAATTTGGGTTTAATAAAAGCTGCTCAGAAATTTGACCATACCCGTGGATTCAAATTTATCTCTTACGCGGTATGGTGGATTCGACAGTCAATTATGCAGGCACTAGCTGAGCAATCACGATTGGTACGTCTGCCTTTGAATAAGGTGGGCACAATCAGTAAGATTAGCCAGGCTGCTTCTGTATTGGAGCAAAGACTGGAAAGAATGCCGACTGAAGAAGAATTAGCTAATCTGCTTGATATGGCTGAGGATGATATCAAGAATACAATGAGAATCACCACTCGTCAGTTGTCAGTAGATACTCCTTTTGAAGAAGGGGAAGATAGCAGTTTACTGGATGTGCTCGTGGATGACAGTATGGAAAGAACGGACGAAAAGATTACCTATAAGGATTCTTTGAGTATTGAAACCGAGCGGGCATTATCAACG
Source organism: Cyclobacteriaceae bacterium (assembly GCA_036397995.1). Lineage (GTDB taxonomy): Bacteria > Bacteroidota > Bacteroidia > Cytophagales > Cyclobacteriaceae > DASWHX01. The sequence continues at coordinate 19,403 of DASWHX010000165.1, read as the reverse complement.
CTAACAGAAAGAGAATCTCAGATTATTAAGATGTTTTTTGGTATTGGAGAAGAAAACCCGATGTCATTAGAACAGATTAGTGAAATTCTCGGTTTGACCCGTGAGCGTGTTCGTCAAATCAAAGAGAAAGCATTACGCAGATTACGTCACAGCTCACGAAGCAAGTTACTTGCGGAGTATTTGGGATAAAGATTTGGAATAATTATGGATAAGCAAAAAGGCCGGTTTTACCGGCCTTTTTTTATTATGAATATGCCAATATTTCTCAATTCAAGGCGCAATTGCCGATCTCGAAACAATTCACAATTACATTTCAAAAGATTCAGACCCTTGCGCAGTCAAAGAAAGTTTGCTGCAAAATTCGTTAGGTGTAAAGAAAAAATTGACACTCAGGAATTTTTATTTGCTAAAACTCCCGTTCGCTTATGGCTTTGCAATCACTGTGAAGCATGGCACACTATTTGGGCATCATATTTACTTCCATTATCTTAGATTATGCTAACAAAAGAACAAGTTATAAGTGCAATAAATCAACTTCCTGGCAAATTTTCTATTGATGAAGTGATTGACGAACTTATATTGCTTGAGAAAGATAGAAAAGGGATTAGCTCAGTCAGAGACTAATGAAGTAATTTCGGACGAGGTACTTGACCGGGAACTTCCTGAATGGCTAAGCTAAATTGAACACTTCAAGCCAAGATGATCTAATCTCGATTGCAGAGTTCATAGCTCAGGATTCAACTAATATGCCAGGTTTCAGATAACTCGGATTCGTGAAAGAGCCAGGCGATTAGCAAATTTCCCAAATTCAGGAAGAATCGTACGCGAACTTAATAATCTGGAAATCAGGGAGGTCTTATTGGGTAATTACCGAATAATTTACTTGGACTCAAAGGACGACCGGATAGATATTTTAACAGTTCACCATTCTACCCGACTGCTTAAATTGTAAACACACATTAGCGTCAATAAAAATTATCCAGGGAGAAAGAGAACTTTGCGAAGGCTGGTCACAGCTCACGAAGCAAGTTACTTGCTGAATATTTGGGATAAAGATTTGGAATTATAGATAATCAAAAAAGGTGGTATTCCCAGCCTTTTTTGATATAATATGTATTGTTTAAAATTCGTATGTATAAGGGATTAGGCTGATTTTGGTTTTGAAACTAACCCGAGGCTTTCAAACCACCAGATCCTTTCCGCCTATTTCTACATCCTAGCAAAATAAACCGGGGCTGTTCATAAGTTGCGAAGAAAAATGTAAGGATTAAAGCTTCAAGGTAATGTTATTTCATTACCTGATTAATAGAAACGCCTGTCCCTTTGGGAAAATGAGGCACTGATTAAGACATGCCTGACACACTAAAAAGAAGGTGTCTCTTTCGAGACACCTTACTTTCACTATATCGAATATAAATGACTAATTCTGAGTAAGAACTACATCAAATTCATATCCAGCAGACCATGTAGCGGTCCAACTGATAGTTCCGGCACTACTGTCTACCGTAAAATCGGTAACTTCAATATCCCTTCCAAATGCTCCAACGCCATTAGTTGCTGTAATAGTGAAGTCGTTTGTTGATATATCATTTGCTGTTACTACAAACCCGGTACCGGCATAAGCAGGGCCATAACCGTAATCAGATCCATATTCATAGAATTGACCTATCACACAAGAAAATCCATATTGTCCTCCACCAAGATCCACAACCCAATATGGCCCGTGTTCTGCATCAGAATAATCTACTGTAGCTCCAGAAGTAGCAGTTCTGAATACCGCAGCAGTATACATTCCCTCAATACCAGTTACCAGATCACTATTACATGCTGGCCAGGTTACACTTCTAGTCTCTGCACCCGGGATACCATCCACATTTTCAGCTGAATATGTAATATGGTATAAATCCGGAATGTTTACGGCCGTTCCTTCGAAATAGACCCCAATGACTGAGGTAGTTAGTTCAATCGAAGTTCCTCCTTCGGTTGCTACAGCGCCTTCATCTGTATATCCGCCCACATTACATTCCAAATCAATTTCAGGTTCACCCTGAATTTCAATCAAAGGCAAATATGTTACGGAAGATGGCTCTGCACTATTCTCATATTCCTTACATGAAGAAAAGGCAACAAGCGCAATTATTAATAATATATAATATTTCATATTTTTTAATTTTTAGTTATCCCAAAATAATTGATCGGTTATAGCCCTCTGACCAGGAGCCTTTGGGTTATAGCTTCTCTCTGTGGCCGGATACAACCAGGAAGCAGGGAAAGTTCCAGCCGCTAAAACAGACAATGGAGGATTTTGGAATATTCCACTAGTGAAAATTCGATCACCCGGTCGATCAAATCTTCTCGTTTCGATCCATCCTTCATCTTCCTGGGTTCCATTCATGGAAATCCATTTTTGAATACCAATCGTATTTAATCTATCATTCAAAGGATCTGTAGTAGAATAGCTGAGAGAGGTAATGTAAGCCGCACCACCTGCAATACCCATATAATCAAAATTCGCCTGAACTGCATTTGCAAAGGCTGTCGCCTCATTATCAGCGGTACCGTATCTGGCTGCTGCTTCAGTTCTAAGGAACCAAACTTCCCAAGGGCTCATCAAAACTGTAGGAGCCGTAGCACCATTGGCATAAGCAGAAGAACCACTATAATCAGTTGCAGGAGCTGTAAATGGTTCATCATCTATGGTTCCCTGATTAATTCCTCGAATCTGACCATTAAATGCACCCGTTGTGGCAGCGGCATAGAAAGTGGTTAATCGTGGATCATTTAGACTATTTAGCAAGTTGACCATGGCATTACTTGCAAAGTAAAAGTCGCCCACCCCATTCATTTGCACAGACCACATTGGATTCGAATTTCCAGTGGTTCCAGACCAAGAAATCTGAGCAATGTCTGCTGATGACTCTAAAAATGTTCCGGAACTGACAAGTGTAGTTATCTCTGAACCTTTTGCATCAACTTCAGAAGTTCTCATCAACAATCTTAGCTTAAGCGAGTTTGCAAACTTCACCCATTGATTAAGATCGCCGCCATAAACAAGATCATCATCTCCAATATCATTGGTAGCTAATGCCAGTTCATCCATGGCAGAATCAATCGAGCTCACCAAGGAAACGTAAATTGTCGGAGCTGAATCGAAAGCAGGAGTCAGAACTCCATTCTCTCCTTGTAGAGCTTCAGAGTAGGGAACATCACCAAAGTGATCAACCAGACCCTGAAAAACATAGGCAGTCAAAATGCCCGCGACTCCTCTATATGCTGCGCTTTCACTGCTTCTTAAATAATTAAGGTCAGCCAAACAGTTGGCATATGCTCTTTGCCAGTATCCATTTCTGTCATCAGGCTGCGCCACATACCTCTCTTGATTACCAATTGATACGCCTATTCCCCACGTATAGTATTGTGCCCACAAAAATGATCCCTGGTTAAGGTCTACATCCTGAATTGCACCCATATATCCAATGGCACTTGTTAGTACCTCAGAATCGTTAGCAATCGCGGAGACATTAGGATCATTACTTAGTTCGGTGATCTTTTCTTCACACGACATGAATAAGATCAGCGTAAAAGCTATTGATGACTTAAATATATTTTTCATTGTTTCTTTCTTTTTAGTTACGTTAAAATGTCAACTGTAAATTAACCCCAAAGCTCTTAGATGATGGAGTCTGAGATGTCTCAATACCCTGAGCATTGCCAGTTAAAGCTGGTCCGTTAACCTCAGGATCAGCAAAAGTATTCTCACCTGGAAGCCAGAACTTAAGGTTCTTGGCAAACAAGGAAATCCTGGCTGAAGAGAATGGAATCTTTCCCATCAGATTCCGTGGCAAATCATAGCTCAACCCAATTTCTCTTAGCTTCAAGAAGCTTGCATCAATAATATATGTTGAAGCTGCGGGGTCGTAGTTTGTAAAGAGATCCTGCTCCGTAATTTCGATGGTATTTTCGGAATAAGTTCCATCGTCATTTTCAATTACGGAATTAGGATATATAAATGATTCCCTGTTATAAATTGCGGTATGCTCAGAAGTTCCGTTGAATTCAGTGAAGAATTTGGTTTGAGATCCGAAGTTTCCTCCTTGTTTCATATCAAATAAGATGTTGAAACCAATTCCTTTGAATTTGGCATTCATACCAAAACTGGCTATAAAATCAGGCTGATAAGATCCCAGGTATACCTCTTGCTCGGTGTAAAGAGGATAACCGGTATTAGGATCTACTATAACTTGTCCATCTTGATTAGTCAGAGGTGCCAATGATTTATAAGTACCAAAAGGTTCACCTTCTTTAGCAACCACTGTCACCCCTGGGGTATAGGTTCCAAAAGATAGTTCGCTTATATCATCAGCTACCTTCACAACCTCGTTGACGTTTTTAGCCCATGATCCGAAAAGTTCAACATCAAGGCCATCTACCACCCCATAAATTGGTTTAACTGAGAGTGTAAGCTCATGACCTTTGTTAGTCATCAAACCAATATTGCTGGCAGTGGTTGTAAAGCCACTGGATCTTGGCAAGCTAACCTCAACAATCTGATCCCTGTGTTCAGATTTATAATACGTGTATGATATTTCGATTCGCTCCCCAAAAAATCCTAAATCTGATCCAAATTCATAAGTCAGCGTAAGCTCAGGTTTTAGATTTGGGCTGCCAATTAGATTTCCCACAGTTGAGCCTGGCTGTTGATTAATTGGAAATCTTACCGGATTATCACCTGAGAATACTTCGGGATTACTTGTGAATGATGAATTCAATAAGTACAATCCAGCATCCTTACCAGATGTACCGATACTTCCACGGATTTTAGCAAAATTCAAAATATTATCATCCATTCCAATCAGGTCATTTAGCACTACAGAGGTACCAACTGACTGATAAAGGAAGCTATTGCTATTCTCCGGAAGTGTAGACGACCAGTCATTTCTTACGGAATACTCAAGGAATAATGCATCTCTAAATCCAAACCTGGCATTAGCAAGAACTCCATAAATTCTATACTTTCTTCTTTCCAGTGAAGCAATTGGGTTACCTACACTATTACCCAAATTATATATGCCTTCTGCCAACAAACCACCATTAGTCGTACCTGTAGAATTCTTTCTCTCTCTCTGGAAGAAATTGTACCCTGCAGAAATATCCATACTTATATCATCCGTAAGGTTCTTCATATAATTAAGTGTTGCAGTAACATCTCTATTGATAGTCAAGCCATGGAAATAGGTATAATCACCAGGGGATGCGTGCTTGCTATTTCTAGTTGCTAATTCTAAATCATCGCCCCATATCAACTGTGTACTGGGCGTAAACTTAGGTGTCCAAGTCTCCACAGATGTGCTAACAACATTGGAACCGAATCTTGTAGTAAAATCCAACCCTTCAATGATGTTGTAACTTAAAGAGGCATTTCCAAGGACATTATTGATCTTTCCTTCATTACCAAATTCATTTAAGATAAAATACGGGTTAACGGAAGAGTAAGAACCCCAGTAACCGTCAATTCCATGGAAGGGACTATTATAATCTCTCAATTCACCAAAAGGAATATTCACCGGAGACTGAAGAACCATTGCATACGCATTGTTTCCTTCAAAGGCTCTTGATCCTTCCTGGGCCGTATTTTGATTTATACTCGCATAAGATATTTTGAAATCAGAACTCAATTTTTCAGACAATTTTGCGGTTGCATTGAAGTTAACTGTGTTTCTCTTGTACTTTGTATTATCCAGAATACCACTTTGACCTACATTAGAAAAAGAAGCATAGTAAGTAAACCCTTCATTGGCTCCGGAAAAACTTATGCTATTAGATAAAGTATTTCCTGTATTGAAAAATTCTTGAATTTGATCAGGAACCGCACTGTAAGGTCTTATTAATGATTCGAGTGAACCATCTCCATCTGCATCAATCGGGCTAGTCCATGGTCTAACAACCCCGTCAAATTCAGGCCCCCAAGACCAGTTTTCTCCAGAATCAAAGTGGGCATTGTCATATCCCTGCCCAAATCTGTCTTGTCTTTGCATCAGAATATAAGCTTTTTCCTGGGAATAAGAAGAGTTCAATCTTACTTGAACATCTCCTTTTTTTCCTTTCTTAGTTGTGATCAAAACAACACCAGACGCACCCCTTGATCCATAAAGCGATGTTGCAGAAGGACCTTTCAGGATAGTAACCGATTCTATATCATCCGGATTAATATCATTGAAACGATTTCCATGATCTGCATATCCGCCAGTAGAAGTACCCGCACCACCCGAAGTTGAGGTGTTATCAATTGCAATTCCATCAACAATGATTAGCGCGTTGTTATTCCCTGTAAGAGAACCTTCACCTCTTAGAACTATACGAGTAGAAGCTCCAACCGATCCAGACCCGGTTGATAGCCTAACGCCAGCTGCTTTTCCACGCAATGCTTCTAAAGCATTCTTATTGGGAGTGGATAATAAATCTTCACCTTTTACGGTCTGGTTGGCATACACAATGGAACTGGCATTTCTTTCAGAACCAAGAGCTGTAACAACCACTTCTCCCAATTCCTGAAAATCCGATTCCATTTGCACATCTATCACGGACTGGGAACCCATTGCAACTTCAATGGATTTCATTCCAACAAAAGAGAAAATTATTGTGCCTCCCTCCTGCGGAACTGACATTCTATACGTACCTTCCGCATCTGTTATGGTACCCGTTGTGGTTCCACTTAGAATCACATTGACTCCCGGTATAGGAGATCCATCTTCCGATGAAGTTACCTTGCCGGACACCACGCGTTCCTGCGCGCTTGCTTTGTTTTGAATCATTACAAGACAAAGCACCCATAAGAAATAAAGTAGATTTTTCTTCATGCTTTTTATTTTTTGTTAAACGGCCAAAGGTGAACAAAAAAGTAGTGCAATGAATCACTGGTTTTAAGGGATGAAATGAATGGTATCTTTTACTAGCAATTTGAATGGAGTTGCTCTAATTCATCACTGTGCCAAGATTTGTGGAATTGATTAAGTTTAATTCTTGAAATAGCAATAATTATTTTAACTATTAATTAGGGATTAGATTCCAAATTTCTTTAGAATATTGCAAAACAAAAAAGGCCTGTTAGCCGGCCTTTTTTGTTTTTGGTTGCAACGAGCAAATAATTTAAAGTTATATTTTATTGTGAAGGTATCATCGTATCCACCCTGATAATCAGGACTTGTAAAGTGAAATTCAATTTCAAATTGCTTAGAACAAGTCGAATAGTTCGTAGATATTCCAAAAAATAATTATTACTTATAAATTTTTATTCGGGTAAATTTTTTATGCTTTTTATAAGTTAATTGGAAAGAAATCTGTCTAATGCCTCATAAAATAATTTCTTTCCAAAATTGTACCCTTGCTGAAATTCCGAGTGATTAGAATAATGCTCTCGTACTCTTTTCGCAAATTGAATGTGTTTCTCCTCTTTTAAGTGCTCATCAAAGTAAGTCAGATCTTCCGCTTCAAAACCAAAGTGTTCTAATAATCCGGATTTTTTTGTATTAGCAACCTTCGGCTGCTGCATTTCGAATGAAGAGATTGCTCCCAATAATTCCGACTCAGAAATTTTGAATAATGAGGCTGTTACATCTTTCATAGAAGGAAAATCTTTTGGCTCCTGTAATTTAATAATCCATTTCTTCCACAAATTAATATGTTCTTTTTCCTCCTTTACGATTTGTTGTGCATCGAGGGTATCTTCGATTCCAAAGGAATGGAGAATTTTTTGCCAATAAGTTGGGATTTGCTCTATGAGTTCAAGATATGAGGAACCATAGATTGAAATCTGATTTGGAGTCAATTTACCACGTGACCAAGCCTGATAGAAAGGATGGTTTAGTAATCTAAAATTGTTTTTCATTTACGTAATGAGTTCCTGAAAATGTTATCTTAATTTTTCTGCTTTCAAAATAGCGCAGTGTTTTTCACAGGTGCAACACCACAAAGAAGGGAATTAGATTAATGCGGCGAATCACGGGATAAGGGTGACTCATGATTCGGAAGATTTGAATGAGTCACCCTTTGGGGTATAGAAAAATGAAGTAGTTCTTAAATATAGTTGCCCTTCTTTGCTAATTCGAGAGCTTCTGTTTTTGAAGAAACCTGTAGTTTTGTATAAATATGCTTGACGTGGGTCTTTACCGTCTCTAATCCTATTTCAAGATCCCGGGAAATGCTTTGGTAGGTTGCCCCGGATGCCAGGAAGGAAAGTACCTGGGTTTCCCTTGCCGAGAGTGGAGTATTGTAATTCCTCTGGAATGACTGCACTACTTTCCGGGCGATATTAGAACTCATGGGTGCGCCGTTTTTAAGAACCTGATCTACTGCGTGTAACAGCTCCATGTGGTTTGAGCTTTTTGTGATATAGCCGGATGCACCTGCACAAAGGGCATCAAAGATTTTGTCATTTTCATCATAAACGGAGATTACAACTATATCAATATCCGGCCTCAATTTCTTGATCTCCTTGATACCTCTAATACCATCCATACCTGGCAACTCGATATCCATGAAAACAATGGCCGGATTATCTTTGTGAAGATACTTGAGAGCCTTCTCACATTTATTATAAGTGCTTACCACATTGTAATTGGAATTGGTATTTAAGATCAAAGCGTACCCTTCCCGGATTTGCTCATTGTCTTCAATGATTACAATCCTTGTACGGCGGTCAAGTGTGTTGTAGTTGAATCTAGATTCCCTCATATTTGGTTATTTTAAAGTTATTTATATGACTATTTTTAAGTTATTGAATTTCAAGGCCACTGAAAATCCCTGCTCCATATTTTCACATTTTAGTATCGCATTTACTTTTAATGCTCGGGTTTGCATATTTTGAAGTCCGCGTCCCATCTTTTCCCGCACACCGATTCCATTATCGCAAAAGATAATTGTAAAGCTGTGGTTGGTGGATTCGGATGATAATGTCACTTTAGCCGCGTGAGAATGTTTCAGGCAATTTGTCATTGCTTCTTTAAAGATTGCAAGGATGTGCTTGCAGCTGCCCGGTTGTACCGGTAATGCCTCAGCGCCGGTCAATAAGTTCTTGCCTACTTCAAAATCAATATTAGTATTTTGAAAAAAGTCGACCCCGTAGTCTCTAAGGTAGATCAGGATCTCCACCAGGTTATCATGATCCGGATCGATGGTCCACATGAACTCACGAGTTCCCTGAAACAGTTCTTTAGAAGCAAATTCAACTTTTTTCAAGATGCTAAGAATCTGCTGGTCATTTGTTTTCAATTTCATGGATAAGATGTTTACCATACTGATAATACTTGCCATATGATTTCCCATTTCATCATGAAAATCCCTGGCCATTTCCTTCCTTATTTTGTTCAAGCCTGCGTGCCGATCTTTTTCTGCCCTGCTGAATTGGGAAATCTTGAATCTTAGAAAAACCCGATTGTATACTACTACAGTAGTAAAAAATAATATAGAAATAACAATTAGTATTGATAAATTCAACTTTTTTCATTAGAATATCAAAAATAAATATTGTTTTTATACAATTCAAGTAAAGGTAATGTTTTTTAGTATTTTACCGAAAAAGGGGGGACTGAGAATTCTGAGAACTACTCTTCTTTCATAAAGGGATAGCGGTAATCCGAAGGTGGAAGGAAGTTTTCCTTAATTGTTCTGACGGAGACCCATCGTAATAAATTAAAAAGGGAACCTGCTTTGTCATTGGTACCTGACCCCCGAGCTCCACCAAATGGCTGCTGACCAACAACTGCTCCGGTTGGCTTATCGTTGATATAAAAATTTCCGGCCGAGTTTACCAGTTTTTTGGTTGCCAGTTGTATGGCCTGCCGGTCGATTGAGAAAACAGCTCCTGTCAGTGCATAAGGTGAGGTTTGATCAACAAGGTCCAGAGTTTCTTCCCAGTTATCATCATTATAAACGTAGATGGTAATTACGGGTCCAAAGATCTCTTCGCACATGGTTGCAAATTGGGGATCATGAGCCAGGATAACAGTTGGTTCGATAAAATATCCCTTGGATTTATCACATTTGCCGCCTGCTATTATTTCTGCAACGTTGCTTGAAGTGGCCTTCTCTATATATGCTGAAATCTTATCAAAAGCTTTTTCATCAATTACGGCATTGCAGAAGTTTCTAAAATCTTCACAGCCGCCCATCTTGATTTCCTTGAGGGCCTTCGAAACATTTTCCTTAATGGCAGGCCATAATGATGATGGTATATATGCGCGGGAAGCTGCCGAACATTTTTGACCCTGGTATTCAAATGCTCCACGGACAATAGCCGTTGACAATTGCGCTGCATTTGCTGAAGGATGAGCAATGATAAAATTCTTTCCCCCCGTTTCTCCAACAATCCTTGGATAGCTTTTATATTTAGCAATGTTTTTACCAATGGTTTCCCAAAGTTTTCTAAAAACTGAGGTACTTCCGGTGAAGTGAATCCCGGCAAAATCCGGATGTTCGAAGATGACATCACCAGCTACAGGCCCATCCACATAAATCAAATTGATTACTCCTCGAGGTAACCCAGCTTCAATAAAAATCTTCATTAGAATATTTGCAGAGTAAACCTGTGTATATGCGGGTTTCCACACTACTGTATTTCCCATTAAGGCGGCGGAAGCCGGGAGATTTCCGGCGATACTTGTGAAGTTGAATGGCGTAATGGCAAATACGAAACCTTCCAGGGGCCGATATTCCAACCGATTCCAGGTAAGAGCAGGGGAAATAGGTTGGACTTTGTAAATCTGCTCCATATAATGAGCATTAAACCGCAGGAAATCTGCATATTCTGCAACAGCATCAATCTCAGATTGGAATGGATTTTTAGATTGGCCAAGCATGGTTGCCGCATTAAGAATATATCTGTAAGGTCCAGAAACCAAATCAGCCGCCCTGAGAAAAATGGCCGCTCTTTGTTCCCAAGACATAGAAGTCCACGATGATTTTGCATTCAAAGCCGCATTCACCGCCTGTTCCACATGGTTTTTATCGCCCACATGAAAAAAGCCGAGAGTGTGTTTATGGTCGTGAGGTGGAGAAATTCTGATTTTGTTATTGGTCCGAACTTCCTCGCCGCCTATATACATTGGAATATCCGCTTTCCCGGAGCGTAATTTTTCAATGGCTTTCTTCAACTCGCCTCTTTGCATGCTGCCTGGCGCGTAATCAAAAATTGGTTCATTTTTGGGCTCGGGTATTGTATAAAATCCAGTTGACATCCGATCGGGGTTTATTAGTGCAAATAAAATGGATTCGTTGGAGATGACCTAGAAATCATTAAATGAGTTCAGGGATCTGAGACAAATGATTTATTTCCCAGGTAACCCTGTCGGTATGAGTTAGTTTCTTTGGATTATAGAAAATGTGGTCTATCCCATAATCCCGGGCACCCTTAATGTCGGTGTTTAAATTATCGCCAATTACAACCGACTGTGCCCGTGTACATTCAACCTTATTTAAAGAAAATTCGAAAAATTTGGGATCTGGCTTTCTTGCACCAATTTCTTCAGAAATAAAAACCTGGTCGATAAATTTATCCAATCCTGACTTAGCGATTTTAATCCATTGGATTTCCCTGAATCCATTGGTTATGATGTGAATTCCAAATTTTGGTCTAAGATGAGAGAGTAATTCTACGGCACCAGGAATTACGTTCGTTTTATAAGGACATTCTGAAATAAATGCCAGGTTAATTGTTTTGGCAAGACGTGAATTTGAAACACCGAAAGCGGCAAGAATTCTATCAAATCTTTCATTTCTAATCACTGATTTATGGATCAAGCCGCGGTCATATTGGTCCCAGAGACGGTTATTAATTTCAAAAAAAACTTCGGTAAAATGTCTGCTGCCTGAATTGATTATTTTTCCCAAAGTGTGTCGGTGATACAAATCGTCAAGAACTTCAGCTGCATTGGCTTCATAATCCCAAAGGGTGTGATCAAGATCAAAAAAAAGATGCTGGTAGTTGCTCACTTAGGCCTTATTTAATTTTGAAAATTTAATTCGGTTGATGGAGAGTTCGCGGTTTGAAAATAATGTTTCGTAGGTAGTAAGATCAGCCTTTAGTACCTGGTCTTTCTGCAGGAAATCGAGGATACGACTGACAAGATCCATCACTTCTTCCTTGATGTAATAGAAAACCCATTGATCCACTTTTCTATAGCTTACAATTCCGGCATTCTTCAAATAGATAAGGTGCCGGCTGGTTTTAGTTTGTGTGAATTCAAGAATTTGTTCAATATCAGAAATACATAATTCTTCTTTGTGAAAAAGCAAATTGATAATCCTAACGCGGGGTTCTTCGGAGAAACTTTTAAAGACCTGCGCGGAAAAGGGCAAACTTAAGTTTTTCAGTCTCATGATCAGGGTTCAGACTTCAAATTTAAGAAATGAGTATAATTTTTGAGGCTAGTTTTGGTAAATCTTGGAAACAGGGGTCACTTTCTATGAGCTATTTCATACCTTTGTAACCGGAAAAACCCAAATAATGGCTGTATTAAGGTATTTATTGGTCATTTCATTAATGGTGATTGCAATCACCGGATTAGCACAGGATAAACCCGAACGCAAGATTGTGCAATTAAGCGGAATTGTGATTGGAGAGGACAGTACAGCCACCTTGCCCGGAGTGCACATTTATGTACCTACGGCAGGCAGGGGTACAACCACTAATGCCTATGGATATTTTTCACTCCCTGTATTGACGGGAGATAGTCTAATCATCAGTGCAGTGGGGTTTCATAAACAAAATTTTATTGTTCCATTTAATCAGGGTGATGATATCACAGAACTCTTTCAGCTTGAGGTTGATACAATATTCCTGGAGAATGTGGACATCCTGCCATATCCGACGGAGGAAGCGCTCAAGCAGGCATGGCTGGCGTTGCGACTTCCTGATGAAACCAAGCAACTGAGGGAAAGCCTTAATGGCGAATACCTGGCGTATATGATTAAGAATACTCCATTGGATGGTTCATTAAGCGCCAGTTATTATTTAGATCAGCAGCTATATTACCAGATAAACCGATATGGAGGCATTTCCAATCCATTCTTAAACCCCTTCAACTGGGTTAGGTTTATTCAGGACCTTAAGTCTGGAAAGTATAAAAAGAAGGATAAGAATTAATATCATAGCTAACTTACCTTTTACCAGATTATTACGGCCACAATTATCAAAGCAATCAATACCATGTAAATCAATCCGATAAGGATTTTGAATAAATTCATTTCGTCGGGTTTCATAACTTCGCTTTTCATGCACATTATAAGGCAGAAGCTATACCAGAAACTAAAAAGGGTTAAATCAGACCAATTTGACGGTTTTTTCACTTTAATTTCTTAGAAATAGTCCAATAATGAGGATAAAGTCTCAATTTGGGAATTCAAGACTAATTGATTTACCATGCAGTTTGGTCAGTAGCTTGATCATTTTCAATTATTCTCATGCCCGCATTGATCTTTTTGCTTAATCTGTTCTGAATTTCACTAGAGAATATTAATGGTAAATGTGATATCCAAATCAGTCTCCCCAATAATAGAATTTGAAGTATCCGTCTTAAGTTCAGGTTGATGCTTGAGAAGAATCCTGAAAGTGCCGGTGGATGATCCTGTAGCGGTAATCCAGGTTGTTGTTAAACCAAGGGGACGATTATTAACATCCACAGAATTTGAAGCTCCCGTATAATTAACGGGATCGCTCCGGTTATCAATGTTCCCATCTCCCGAAGGATCAGCAAATACATTGTTCGTCCAGGAGAAGAAGAACATGTGTTCATCTCCTTCCGCTTCAACCTCATCCGTAATGTCGTACTCAGGATCGGTTGCATCTGCCAGCTCATTAATAAGGCTTAAGGTGAGAATATAGGTTTCATCAGCGTTTAAATTTATCGGTCCATCAACTGAAATATCCTGCACTCCTTCCCCATCAGGATCGGTTGCTGTTACCACAATTACATTCCCTGCGCCTGACGGAGTAAAGGTTAAACTTGCTTTGGTTATTAGTTCAGGTACATCTTCTTTTACTAAATCGTTATCCTTGCATCCAGACAAAAGAAAAATCAGAAGACATACTCCCATCAGACTTACTGAAAGAAGATTTAGATTGTGTTTGATTCTTTTTTTATTTTTCATGATAGTTTTAAGTTTATTTTTTCAGAAAATACATTTTAAAGAGAGAGTGATGTTTCGTCCAATATCATCCGCATAATACCGGAGGCGGTTGGTGTATTCTCTATATTTTTGGTTTAAAGTATTTTCAGAAGAAATGCGCAGATTATATTGAACATGACTTCGTCTGATGGAAGCGCCTATAGAAATATTCCAAAGAAAATATCCTTTAGGTGCCGCCTGAAAATCAAAAATTGAGGTGTTATCTTTGAACAAATCGACACCTTCTACCTGGGCCTCCACAATTTCGCGTGGCGAAATAACCCGGGGCGCCCTGGTTTGTCTTGCTACATAGATTGATTTGGATTCTATATAAAAACTTTTAATAAAAAGAAACGCGGGTTTTTCATACCTAAAGGTTAAATCATATTTGTTGGATGGAATAAAAACCAGTGGGTTATTATTCTGCTCATCGCTTGCCCTCAACAGGGAGGCCTTTGGAATTACCTGGAAATTCGCTACCGGCCGCCAGGATCCCGAAAGGTCGATTCCGAGGAATAGTGCATCAGTTTGGGTGTATCTAAAAAAGGGATAGGTGCCGCTTATGCTTTTGGTTACGCCGTAGGGACGCAGAAAAATGTAGTTGAATATGTAATTAGCATATGGGCTGGCTTCGAGACTAAAACTTTGTAAGTTCCATTGATAAGTAGCGACAAATTTAACCGACTGCTCCGTGTTGAAATTCACATCCCCGATACTTCTAACCTCATTGGTTGTATCCTGGAGCAGCAACCCATATTCAATTGCCGCGGCGCTTTGATGCCTGCCAATACTCAGGAGCTCTGCTACATGAGGAGGCCTCCAGGCGCTACTCAGGTTTAGAAGAATGACATGGTCTTTAGCCAGCGAAACTTTTGTCCCAAGAGTTGCACTAATGTTGTGGAAATTATACGTAGTACTATACAAGCTGTTTTTAAAATCATATCCGGTGACATCATAATATCTGTAATCATATCTGAGGCCAAAATCCATAGTCCATGTTTTCAACAATAGCTTAGCTACTCCAAAAACCCCAGTTGAGAGATTTGTGAAGTTTGGAATAAACGGGATTCTCTGGGTGCCAGATATATTATAATTATTCTGCAGGATATTATTCAACCCAAGAATAACCGTACCCCTTTCAGAATGAAGCGTTTCCCATTCCAGATCCAGGCTGTGAGAATTTAGCTTTAGATTGATAGATGGAATTTGGGATAGCTGACCAATACGTATATCGTATTCTTTTCTATTATTATTTTGAAATCCATATTGTATCCTCCAGTCACCATGAGTTGTTTGAATATGACCGTTAATTTTGAGCAGATTATGACTTACTTCCTGTCGAGGCTCGCCAATCTTATAGGAAAAATCTGTTGTGTACTGTGGTATTGGCGATTCCATTGCTGTGGCCAGGTCTTCAGGAGAACCTATTGCTGTACCTTTCAATATTCCTATTTGAGTCTGGAAATGGCTAAAGAAAACATCGAAGCCGATTTTCTCTTTATGGTATCCTGTAGCTGCAGAAAAATTCAATTCTTTTACGCCGGTATTTGTCAAAACATAATCAGGTGTATTATAATCACCAGACCTTCTTGCCGTTCCCTGAACCCGCCAGCCCCAGCCGTCCATATTCTTAATACCACCTTCCAGCATTGAAGAAAAAGCGCCGGATCTTCCGTTACTTTGAAGTATGGTATGAACTGTTCCGGACAGCAGCGGCCGGTTTGGCAATTCCGAAGGATTAATTACAATAACGCCGCCTAATGCATTAGTACCATACTTAATGGCAGAAGCATCTTTAATCACAACAATGTTGGAAGCAATAAAAGGGTCGATTTCCGGAGCATGTTCAGCACCCCATTGCTGGCCCTCCTGCCGTAAGCCGTGGTTTAGTATAAGTACTCTGTCGCTGTGTACACCATGAATAACCGGTTTAAAAATTCCAGGACCGGTCTGGATGCTGTTTACTCCAGTAACTTCTTTTAAAGTTTCGCCCAGACTTTTTCCTGCTAATTCTGAAAGCTTTCTTTCATCAAGCTCAATAAAGTTTATTGCATTTTCGGTGTGCAACGCGTCATGATGATCAAGAATAACCACACCTTCGAGTTCCGCGGAAATTTCTTTGAGATGAATGTCAAACGTTACCTTTCCATTAATCTCCAGCTGAAATTCGGCATGTTCATATCCCAGATATTGAACTTTCATCAGGTATGTTCCCGGACATAAACCTGTGAAAGAGAAGCTACCTAAAGCATCAGATATTTCACCTTTCTGTAAAGGTAGCAGCAAAATAGTGGCACCAATAAGAGGCTGCTGTGAATCATCCAGCACTTTTCCGGTTAGGACACCGGTACAGGTATCCTGTGCAATTACCTGCATACAGAAAAGTGAAGTTGACAACAGAAACATTGTTTTCAAACTCATGATAACAGAATTAAATAATAAGATCTCGGGCAATTGAGCCGGAATTATTTAGAGGAATAATTTAATTGTTCCCCGGAGAAATCAAGAAAGTGCAGGCGGAGCCCTGGGAATTAAATTGGCCTGGACCGAAGTAAGAAAAAAGGATTGATTATATTTTTGCGACAACTCAGCAAATTCCAACGGCGCTGATTGAATAATAGTAAAGTGTACTTGATCGGAATGGCAAACCTGATCACAAAGACCGCACTTCACTTTTAGCAAAACATGCGATTTGTGGCTGCAGCCTTCTTCAGGCTCATTATGGTAGATTGCTCTGTGGCAGGAGTCTTTTTCCTGGTTCGCGGTATGGGCCAGGGAGTCGTCGGGATGAATAACAAGATGCAGAGTTTCAAACTCTGTATTGCCCAAAGTATATAAAAAGAGGAGCAGGATAACTAAGAAATTCCTAATAATCTCTCCTGACATCACTTGTATGATTCCTTTGAAAGTCATTCAGATTTGGTCTCAACCCTATGTTTGTAGATAAATGACAAATTAAAAGTACCCAATTCGAATGCCAATTCAAACCTTATTCAGGTGGATAATCAGCTTTAATTCCATAAACGGTAGGGGCAACTTTTTCCACGATATTCGGTAAAAATTTAATAAATTAAATAGTGCAGTAGTTTGACTGGCATTTGTCAAAAAAGATCATTCCGTAACAAATCCATGCGACAAGTTCGGGGTTTTATCACTCATTTCGTAATGACTCCACCGGGTTGGCAAGAGCAGCTTTTACAGATTGATACCCAACCGTTAGTAACGCGATTAGCCATAATGCAACGGAGGTAATAATAAAAACGCTTCCACCTAATTCAGTGTGAAATGCATATCCGGCAAGAAATTCTCTCATCAAATACCAGGCGACAGGGCAGCCCAGGAACAAGCTAATGACTACCAGTTTGGAAAAATCTCTGCAAAGCAGTATGATCAGATTACGTATTGAAGCACCCATCACTTTGCGGATGCCCAACTCTTTTGTTCGTCTCTCGGCGGTGTAAGATGCGAGACCGAATAATCCCAGGCAAGAAATAAGCACCGCCACCACTGTAAAACTTAAAGATAGTTTACCAATAATGGCTTCCGTACGATACTCTCTGTCAAATATTTCATCAAGAAAGGAGTATTGAAATGGATGGTCCGGACTGTAATTTTTAAATACTTGCTCTATAGTTGCAAGTGATGCGCTTATTGGTGTTTTTTCATCAACTTTAACAAAGTAATGCCAACCATTGTTTACAGAGTAAAGAAGAATCAGTGGTTCGATACCAACGCGGAGATTGTCATTATGAAAGTCATTGGTAAGTCCGATAATTTTTCCTTTTCCATTCCACATTTCGAGGTCAGCACCAATCACATTTTCCGGAGTCAGCCCCATAACTTCCATCGCTTTTTTATTGATGATGTAATTGGAAGCGTCCTGCGGATTCAGGCCAATGAAATTTCGGCCTGCAATCAGTTCAATGCCCATGGTTGGAATAAATCCTTCATCGCAACGAAAGATTTTAAAGGTAATGGAAGAATTTTCAAGCTTGCCCGGCCATACCGGATCAGTGGAGGTGATTGGAATAGTAAAAATATTGCTTCCTCCAAAACCAATACTTGTAATGGATGGGAATTGAAGCAAATCGTTTTTGAATGCTGAATAGTTTTTGAGAATATCCTCATTCTTGTCAATTACAATTACACTTTCTTTATCGAAGCCAAGATTTTTGATGCTGATAAATCTTATCTGGTTATAAATAATTATGCTTCCGATAATCAGAACTATGGAAGTCATAAATTGAATAACTACCAGTGTTTTGCGAAGTCCGTTTCCCGAGAATGACGACTGGACCTGGCCTTTCAAAGCTACAATTGGCTTAAAGGAAGATAGAAAAAAAGCGGGATAACTTCCTGCAAGCAGTCCGGATATCAATGTTATAATCAGAGTACCGGTAATGAATTGATTGGTAAAATCAAGTTGAATAGATTTATCAGCTATCGTATTGAAGAGTGGCAAGAAAACCTGCACAACTCCTAAAGCAAACAGCAAAGCAATAAATGACATGAATACAGATTCGATGATAAATTGTATAATCAAGCTGGACTGTTTAGCTCCGATTATTTTCCTTACACCTACTTCACGGCTGCGTGAAGCTGATCTGGCTGTAGCAAGATTCATGAAATTTATGCACGCCATTGTGAGAATGATTACAGCGACAAGGCTAAAGAGTACCACCTGTTCAATTCGTCCGCCGGCACTTTTCCCATTTTCAAAATTGTTATACAACCGTGACTTTGTATAGGGGAATAAAAAGGGATTAGTGGTGCAGTCATCACAATTCTTTTTAATAAGTTCTTCCAGCTTTTCATTGGCGCTCATTATAGAAGCTCCTGGTTTCAGAGTAACGAGAGTTCGCGTTCCACCGCTTCTCCAGTTTTGTGTCCAAGGATTTTCTTTGACAAAAAGATCAAACGAGATAACGAAATCAAACTGAAGGCTTGAGTTTTCGGGAATATCATCAAACACGCAGGTTACGATGAGATCATATGTTTGGCCAACTTGTAATGATCTCCCTATTGCGTTATCATCTCCAAAAAGTTTCTGTGCCAGTTTTTGCGAAATGGCAATTGATTTAATATCTGGCAACGGGTTATCGGGATTGCCTTTAATTTTTGAAAAGCTAAATACTGAAAACAAGGTTTTGTCAGCATAAATACCCTGCTCATTAAAAGATTTGACATCGTGTTTAATTAATAATTCAGTATCCATACTGAGTTGCGTAATGAGATTAATCTCT
>DASWHX010000164.1:0-5778 GCA_036397995.1 Cyclobacteriaceae bacterium | reverse complement strand
TCACCCTCCAACGAAGCTTCCAGAACCTGCTTTATCAGGGGCGTCATTACCCCATCTTTTCCCGTTAACGGTTTTCCTTGTCGAAGAAGTTCCACTGCTTGTTTGCGAAACTCTTCCATGTTCATGTTTTCTTTCATAATTCGTATCAAGTTAATAATTTTTTATCTTGACACAGTTCGTTGAACACCCTCCTTGACTTCGAAGAATTTCCGGTGACAAATGACTAAATGGCCCCCAACGATGGCCCTCGTTTGTAACGAGGTGCCATTGAAAGGTGCGTTTATAACGCACTTAATAAAGTGTATCCAATCAGTAATTAAAAAATAAGCGTCGCTGATATTCTTTCACCAACTAAAGCTGCTTCTTTCCCGAGTTAATGAGTAATCTTCAGATTAATTATTAATCGTATCAAACCATTTCAGATTATATCATAAACAATCCTGCAAAATGGGCAGATGATAAATTTTTTAGGTAAATGAAACCATCACCGAAAATATCATTGAACAGTTAGTGATTGCACATTGAATAATGAGCTACAACCCACAAGTCCATCACAGACGTTCTATCCGATTAAAAGGATATGATTATTCGCGCGCGGGTGCTTATTTTATTACAATTTGCACAAATGACTGAGAATGTTTTGTGTTCGGTAAATTGTAATGGTGAAATGATTTTAATCGAACAAGGAACAATTTCATACAATAAATGGAATAAATCATCCGAACGGTTTTCAAATTTGATTTGGATGTATTTCAAATAATGCCAAATCCTCATACACGGTATTATTGAAGTGATTAGCCGGGAAAATATTAGTTTTTTCCTTAATCTTACAACTCATTTGGCACTGCCATAAACACATGGCTATCATTGTATCTTGAAAATTTAATGTAATTATGGTAACAAAGAAAAAATTAAGTTTTCTTGATAGTTATTTAACCTTTTGGATTTTCATCGCGATGGCATTTGGAATTGGAATGGGATATTTATTTCCATCATTTCCAAAAATCATTGATTCGTTCACCAGCGGAACAACAAATATTCCTATTGCCATAGGATTGATTTTAATGATGTATCCTCCATTGGCAAAAGTTAATTACTCTTTGCTCCCAAAAGTTTTTATAGATGTTAAAATTCTATCCATCTCACTCATTCTGAATTGGGTAATCGGCCCGGTGGTAATGTTTATATTGGCCATTACTTTTTTGCGCGAATATCCTGAATATATGGTCGGCTTGATATTAATTGGCCTGGCTCGCTGCATTGCTATGGTTTTGGTTTGGAATGATCTTGCCGAAGGAAGCAGCGAATATGGCGCGGGTTTAGTTGCCTTAAATAGCATCTTTCAGGTATTTGCATACAGTTTTTACGCCTGGTTATTTATCACAAAACTCCCGCCGCTTTTCGGATTTGAAGGAGCTATTGTTGATATATCAATTGGAACCATCGCGGAAAGTGTTGTGATTTACTTAGGTATTCCATTTCTGATGGGTATCTTAAGCCGGTTGATTTTAGTTAAACTTAATGGCGAAGAGTGGTATAGCAAAAAATTTATTCCCACAATTTCGCCAATCACATTAATCGCGCTTTTGTTTACCATCATTATGATGTTCTCTCTTAAGGGTGAACTGATTGTTGAAATTCCTATGGACGTTTTAATCATTGCCATTCCACTATTGATTTACTTTGCTTTTATGTTCTTAATTGGATTTTTTATTAGCAAAGCAATGGGCGCGGATTATGATAAGAATACGGCCATTACCTTTACCGCGGCGGGAAATAATTTTGAATTAGCCATCGCCGTTGCGATCGCGGTTTTCGGACTTAACTCCGGACAAGCATTTGCCGGCGTAATCGGGCCACTGGTGGAAGTTCCAGCATTGATTCTATTGGTTAGAGTCGCATTCTGGTTAAGAAGAAAATATTACGGAAATGCAAATGCTTTGCCATAACTAAATTTACTCGGTACATCCTAATTAACCTGAACATTTATAAAGACTTTTGCCTTTGCTAATTCACAACGCGCTCGCATCCCAAATAAATTAGAACAGGTGGCAGAAAACAGTTAGTGTTTGGTTAGCGCCGGAAGGATTGTTTTCCCTTTGACATTTTCTTCTGATAAATAATTAAATTAGTTTGTATTTAAATACTTTCATGCAGTGCAACCTGCATTAATAACCTCAACTATGAAAAAGATTTTCACCTTTGTTTCACTTCCATTCTTGTTTTTTTTAATGGGTTGCCAGGCTTCTCAAGAGCAATCTTCCGCGAGTTCCGGAGATTACAAGGACCTGGTTGCCTTTTTTAAAGAATGGCGGGATTTTGAAAAACCTCCAATTCGCGATGGCGCGCCGGACTACACTGCTGAAAGCTTTGACAAGCGCTGGCCGGAGTTTTTAAGTTTACAGGCCAGACTCCAGGCCATGGATACTTCATCGTGGACAATCGGGCAGCAGGTAGACTGGTTTATTGTTTGGGCGGAATTGAATGGATTCAGTTTTAATTACTATGTTCTGAAACCCTGGATTCGTGACCCTGCATTTTATAAATCCCTTTATACTGCACGCAGCGACGTGCCGGCTCATGAAGGTCCCACCCATCATCTGACAACCGAAATCTGGACATACACTTCCCCACTAAGTTCTGAAGAAAGAAACAAGTTGCTGATCGAGCTTCGTGTAATTCCTCCGCTGAATGAACAGGCAAAGCTTAACCTGACGGGTAATGCAAAAGATCTTTGGACAGCGGGGATTAGAGATATCCGGGAACAAAGTGAAGATCTTAGAGACATGGCAAATCTACCCGGTGTGAATAACGACCAGGAATTGCTTAAAATCATCCAGGAGGCAATCACTTCCACGGATGAATTAACTGCATGGCTGGAGACGGAAGCTAAATCGAAGACCGGTCCTTCAGGAATCGGCAAAGAGAATTACACATGGTATCAACAGCATGTTCACCTGCTCCCGCTGACCTGGGAAGAAGAAGTTATGCTCCTGAAACGCGAATTGGCCCGGGCCTGGTCGGCACTGAAACTGGAAGAACATCGAAACCGCAATTTGCCGGAACTCATAGCTGCCGATTCGCCTGAAGCATTCATGGAACTTGCTGAGAAATCCGCCCAAAGCTTAATGAATTTTATGGAACAGGAAGACATAGTAACAGTAAAAGAGTATTTTGACCCGGCCTTGCGGGAGCATTTAGGTGAATTTACTCCTGTGGAAAAACGGAATTTTTTCTCGATAGGAGCTCATTATGATCCCAGGCCGCTATACTCGCATTTTTATCATTGGTTTGAACTGGCCCGGATGGACAATGAACCACATAAGAGTGAAATTCGTAGGGGTCCGCTGTTATACAACATTTTCGACAATCGCAATGAAGGTATGGCAACAGCGGTGGAAGAAATGTTTATGCAGGCCGGATTATACGATGACAATCCACGGGTAAGAGAAATTGTCTACATCATGATTGCCCAGCGCGCAGCCAGAGGTCTGGGCTCTCTCTATGCGCATGCCAATGAAATGACTATGGAAGAAGCAGGTAGCATCCATTCGGAATATACTCCCCGTGGTTGGATGAAAACCGAAAAGGAATTGCTGATTTTTGAGCAACACCTCTACCTCCGCCAGCCGGGTTATGGAACCAGCTACATAACGGGAAAATATCTCATAGAAAATGCACTGGCGGAATTTGCCCGGATGAAGGAATTGAAGCATGAGCCATTCCGGATAAAAGACTTTTTTGACCAGTTGAATTCCATTGGCAATATTCCGGTTTCCCTTGGCCACTGGCAGATGACTGGAAATAATCACCAGGTAAAAGAGTTGGGGAAATAGAAAACCAGGATTTTAATGATTGAATATATGGAGCAATTCAAAAAATCTTTCAAGGATTATTTCTCAAAGCATTCGGATCTTTACCTCAAATACAGGCCCACATATCCTGTTGAGTTATTTGAATATCTCTCAACACTTACCCAGGAACATGACCTTGCCTGGGATTGTGGAACTGGTAATGGGCAGGCAGCAACGGGTCTTACCAAATTCTATAAGAATATTTTTGCAACTGACCCAAGTGAGGAACAGATTAGAAATGCTTTGCCTCACAAGAAAATTATTTACAGAGTTGAAAAAGCAGAACACTCAACACTGAACAATAATTCTGTTGATTTAATTACAGCAGCACAGGCCTTACATTGGTTTGAATTTGATAAATTCTATGCGGAAGCAAAGCGTGTGCTGAAAGAGAATGGAATCATTGCCGTCTGGATTTACAAACTGCCACTCATTTCCTGTGAAATCGATAAAATTATCAAACACTTTCACGACTATACCGTAGATGAATTTTGGCAGTTTGAAAACCGGTTGGTTGAAAAAAAATATTCAACCCTGCATTTTCCGTTTGAGGAGTTGCCAACCCCGGAATTTAGTATTGAGAAATTCCTTACCCTGCCTGAGCTGCTGGGACTAATTCATAGCTGGTCGGCGGTTCAGCGGTTTATTCAAAAAACGGGAAGAGATCCTGTTTTGGAATTGAAGGATAAATTAATGACGTGCTGGGGTCTGCCTGAACAGAAGCGAAAGATTAAATGGAAACTTACTTTGAAAGTGGGGAAAAATAACTTTTCCTTAGGGAGGATTTTAGCATCTCTCTGATACACGTGAATAAATCAATTTGATAAATTTAATTAAAAATGGAAATTAAATGAGAGCAATTGTTTATACCAAATACGGCTCACCGGATGTTCTTCAACTTGAAGAGGTAGAAATACCTTCTCCTAAAAATGATGAGGTGCTGGTGAAGGTTCACGCGGCATCGATAAATTCCTGGGATTGGGATCTTCTGAGAGGAAAACCCTGGATTGTTCGGCTTTGGGGACTTCTGAAACCGAAGTATAATATTCCTGGCGGCGATATAGCGGGTACTGTTGAATCTGTTGGCAATAATGCAAAGAATCTAAAACCCGGAGATGAAGTGTTTGGCGATCTCAGTGAATACGGCTGGGGAGGTTTTGCGGAGTACGTTTCAGTGCCGGAAAAAGCGTTAACAATTAAACCCAAAGAAATGACCTTCGGAGAAGCGGCAGCAATACCGCAGGCAGGCCTCCTCGCGTTTCAAGGTCTTCAGGATAAAAAACAGATCGAATCCGGACAAAAAGTTTTGATTAATGGCGGTGGTGGTGGAGTCGGTACTTTTGCGATTCAGATTGCCAAATCATTTGGAGCTGAAGTCACCGCGGTAGACCACACCGCGAAGTTAGATTTGATGCGGTCGCTCGGCGCAGACCATATCATTGATTATACCAGCGAAAATTTCATGGGGAGTAAAAAGCATTATGACCTGATCCTGGATGTAGTGGCATCTCATTCTATTTCGGATTGCCAACAGGTTTTGAATCCGGGAGGTTTTTATGTTATAATCGGAGGCAATATGACCGCGATTTTCAAAGCCATGTTGCTGGGACCTTTGATTACAAAAATGAGCGATAGGGGTTTTGGAATTATGGGGTATAAACCCAACAGGGATCTAGAGACAATGAAAGAATTATACGAAAACGGTAAGGTGAAGCCAATCATTGATCGAAGTTATTCCTTAAATGAGGTTCCTGAAGCATTCAGGTATTTTGGAGAAGGAAAAGTGAAAGGCAAAATTGTTATTGCGATAATAGGGTAATTTCCGCAAAGAGTTTTTGTTTGAACCGACGAAATAATGACAACCAGGAACAAACAATGAAGAACCAACTTATTTCCGGCTGGGGAGGGATTGACAAGTATTACT
>DASWHX010000163.1:0-14791 GCA_036397995.1 Cyclobacteriaceae bacterium | reverse complement strand
TAGTCATTTCCAATTGGCAACCCGTCAATAACGTAAAGGGGCTGGGTATTTAGCATAATGGTTTGTTGACCCCTGATGGAAACAGTAACATCGCTTCCTACTCCTGAGACCTGAATGCCCCCAACTGTTCTTAGTACATCGGCCAAAGAGCTCAGGTTAGAGTAATCTTTTTCCTTCTTGGCTGTTGTAGTACCGGTGTTGGCTGTAGATGAACATGCCGCGAAAACCGCCACGGCAATCATCATTGTGAGAATGTGATAAATTTTCTTCATTGGAATTTATTTTTTTGAGTTCTTGCTACCAACTTATTCGTAATTTCAGGCCCTTTTGTTTGACTTTTGAACCAAAATGTTTTATAAAAGGTTAATTACATCTAAAAAGGTTCGTTTCCGAACACAATACTAAAATTCAGAAGTAAAATTCATTCCCGGAATTTCAACTTGGCGGTCTGGCCTCCCCACTTAAAAATGAGATAAACGGCTAATCAAAAAAAAAGGGCCAAAAAGCCCCTTTCAAAGTCTTATATCAATTATCATTTAAGGCCATTCCTTAATTTGAATTCCTCAAAAGCTTCTTTAAAATAATCAACATTCGGGGATAATTGAATTGCAATTACATAGTTGGTAAGTGCATCCACAAGCAAATTATTTTGCTCAAAGAATTCTGCCAGAATAACCCTGTTTAAGGAGGACTCTTCCGTTAGTGCAGATTTCAGCTCGGTCAGTTCTTCAGAAAAATCCAATGCATCTGCTTCCGTCAGTTTCTTTAGGCCATAATCACCTGAATTTACAGTTTCATTGTTGGCCAGGCTCACTGAAACAACAAGCATTGCCTCTTTTGCCAGTTTGGGATCTTCCAGATTTAAGCGAATCCAGGATTCCGTGGTTTCATAGGTGTCAAGAGTTTTGTCAAACCAGTTCTTAACTACCACTTTGTATTTATTTTCTTCAATTGGATTCCAGGCCAAAATGGGATTGGTGGTGTACACATCAACTGACGTTGGCATTAACACTTTTATGCTTGCGTCATCAGCAGCTCTTTCCACGGCTCCGGTAACACTGGCATATTTCCGCCGGTTTTCTTCCTTTGAATCCTCCGTCATTTTTGCCATAACAAAATCTGCATATTTGCTGGTAATGCTGGTATTACCGACACCAATTTTTGATGCCAGATCATCGATCTTATGGGTTCCCGCTTCTTTCAATTCCATTGTCTTGCCAGACTTATGCACGAGACCCAGATAAGCTCCGCTGGCCAATTTAAGCTCATCACCTTTGTTTAGCCGGGTACCACTTTTAAGTGCCTCCCAATCTCCACCCGATGATTTGATCTGGTTTTCTCCCTTATTCATCATAACACGGAACTCATAATCCTGGGCGAATATTGCAGTACTCAGTAATAACCCAACTCCGATTGATAGCAAAGTTCTCATAATGTAAGTTTTATGTTAGTTTGTGTTGCCAATTGATACCTTTTCTTCCGGAATGGTAAGCGGCTTTTTTTTCTTTTCTTTCCTAAATATATTTTTAACCACGCCATTGTACACCTCCAGGGAATCCCCAGCCAGCAAGATTGCTATGATTCCATAGGTTAAATCTAGCTTAAAACTGTAATAATGAAAAACTAATACGATTACAAAAAGTAATAAAACAGCTTCAACCAGCTGAATTAGTTTTGTAAGCCCATCATACCACCGATCCATTTTTATGTAAATAATTTGAAAAACGGCCACATTGAGTATGCAGACAATTATAGCAAACAAAGCTGACCCCATTTCAGTCATTTGGTTCATATAATCTTCGTTCAAAATCATAGAGGCGATGTTGGCATGAATAACCACTCCAAACATGTCTGGAAGTGCCCGTCCTGCAAATTTTGAATTCATAGGCGTAAAGTATTTATCCTCTACTGTATTGGGGTCTCCGATATACTGGCCAAGAAATCCCATTAAGATGATTTTATCCTTTAACAATGAAGGATCAAAATTCTCATTCAAAACGTCATCAACATCCAATGCATAAAATCGGCCACCAAATTTCGTGAGCCCAAAATCCATTATGTTGCCCCTGTAATTAACAATCTCTTCATCAATCTGCCTTTCCAGAAATCCGGCAGTAACTTCCGGATTATAAATTTCACAAATCTTAACTGCCAATGCCGGTACATCCGTTATCAAATTGGTTTCCGGATCGCGAAGTTTTTCCATAGGAAAAAAACTCCGGCAGGTCTTAAATTGAAATTGCTCAGTTCCTGCGCTTTCAGTAACAAGATTTACATGTGCAATTTCATGGTCCTGGGTAAAAATCGGATGACTTAATTCCATTCCATTCCAAACCTCATCATTATCAGGTTCAATAAGTTTCCCATACATAATAATGTTAGGTGTATTGGCAAGCGCGTTGGCAAGCATTAGATCACCCAGGGTGTCACTTTTAAGACTGGTGAAGACGGCATCTAACCCAATGACCTTAGGCTGATATTTGTTAATGATATTTATTTGTTCACTTATTTCTCCCCTGCTAAGCAATCCGATATTGACCAGGACAATATTGGTATCAGCGTCCAGAATTTCTCTGAGGTCCGGATCAGAAAATACCCGGTCAGTGATCTCCATATCTTCCAGCGCATCCCCAATTGGATCTATAAATTCAAGTTTGTCAAGGAGACTACCAAGGGCAAACATTATGGAGAAAATAAATAGCGTTCCAAATACTACGTCTATCCAGTAAGATTTCTGCTTAAAAATCATATCAGGTGGTTGGGTTAAAAGTCTTTATAATTGCCGAAAACAATCAATTCTAATGGTTTGGATGGTTTAAATTAGCAAGAATGTACCATAAAACGAAAAATCGGGAAACATCGGCGTATTATATAGATGGAATCTTGAAAGGTGACATCCCTATTTTGAGCCAGGCAATTACCCTTACTGAAAGTCATTTGCCTCCGGATCAAAACATTGCCGGTGAAGTCCTGGAAGGAATTCTTGAAAGGACCGGAAATAGCATCCGGATTGGGATAACAGGCATCCCCGGAGTTGGTAAAAGTACTTTTGTTGAAAGTTTCGGGACACACCTTACTAACCTGGGGAAAAAAATTGCTATTCTGGCAGTCGATCCCAGCAGTAAATTTTCAGGTGGTAGTATTATGGGCGATAAAACCCGCATGGAGCAATTGGCCAGAAATCCCGCTGCATTCATAAGACCTTCACCTACAGGAAGTAATCTTGGTGGCGTCGCGGCAAAAACCCGGGAAAGTATACTTTTGTGTGAAGCGGCCGGATTTGAAATTATTCTGGTTGAAACTGTCGGTGTTGGACAAAATGAACTTGCTGTAAGGGAAATGGTGGATTTCTTCCTGTTACTTATGTTGGCACGGTCGGGTGATGAACTTCAGGGTATGAAAAGAGGAATCATGGAAATGGCTAATTTGATAGCTATCACCAAAGCAGATGGAGATAATGTGGAAGCGGCTAACCAGGCGCGGGCTCAATTCCATTCAGCACTTCACCTTTATTCAATGCCCGAGTCAGACTGGAAACCAAAGGTGATTACGTGTTCCGCCTTCGAAAGCAAAGGATTATCCGAAATCTGGGAAGCTATTTGCGAGTATGAAAATATAACCAGGGAAAATGATTTCTGGAACATCCAGCGAAACAGACAGCTTTTGCAATGGTTTCATTCAACCATGGAATGGATGTTGTTGGAAAATTTTAAAACATCAAAAGGAATACCTTCGATAATTAAGGAAATGGAAAAGAAAATTATGAACAAATCCATTACTCCAACACGGGCGGCCGGAGAAATTGTTGATCAGTACAATAAATGATAATATGGACGGATTAAAGCGATTAATTTTGTTATTCATAATGAACACATTCCTCGGTTGCAATAACGCCGAGCAAGCCAAGGTTATTGAATCATCTCATGGTACTATCAAATATGCACGGGGATTCAACATTGAATCTTATCCTGGCTATAAGAAAGTAACCATAACAAGATTATTTAAAGGTTCCACAAGTGAAAAAGTATATTATCTTACGAGGGATGATAAAAATGATATTCCTCAGAACGGAATAAGGATTCAAGTTCCTGTCAGCAAAATGGTTTGTTCATCAACTACGCACCTGCCTGCCTTGGTTTTATTAAATGAAGTAAATTCTCTGGCTGGGTTTCCTTCTGTTAATTATATTTCCTCTCCCGAGATCCGCTCCAGAATTGAAACCGGCAACGTAAGGGATTTAGGCTCAGAAAATGGATTGAACCTGGAAGGAATTGTAGAACTCTCGCCCGATTTGATGATGGGCTACCTCCTGACCGGTGATTCAAAATTGTATGACAAAATAGAAAGCTCGGGAGTTCCGGTAGTGATTAATTCAGATTACCTGGAAGAGACTCCGCTTGGCAGGGCAGAATGGTTAAAGTTTACTGCCGCTTTATTTAATAAAGAAGAAATGGCGGATTCTATTTTTTCAGCCATTGAAAAAGAATATTTGGCAATAAAAGATCTTGCAGGGAAGGTTAATTACCGGCCCACAGTTTTCGGGGGTGTCATGTATGGTGGAACCTGGTTTATGCCTGGGGGCAAAAGTTTTGCAGGAATTTTTCTGGAAGATGCAGGAGGAAATTTTCTTTGGTCTGATACAGCCGGAAGCGGAAGCCTGGAACTTAGCTTTGAAAGCGTGCTCGAAAAAGCACATGACGCGGAGTATTGGATTGGTGCATCAAATTTCAAGTCAAAAGCTGATATGTCTCAAAGCGATATACGATACGAACTCTTTCAGGCATTTAAGCAGGATCGTATTTACACTTATACATTAAATGTAACCGTGGAAGGAGGTAACGACTTTTTTGAAACCGCGTATGCAAGACCCGATTGGGTGCTTTCCGACATGGTTAAAATTATGCATCCTGATTTACTCAAGCATAAAAGTCTTCATTTCTTTCAAAAAATTGATTAATTGAATAAGCCCATCCAAAAGAATATTTCATTGCTATGGGTTTTGCTGTTAGCCATATTGGTTCTTTTGTTTTTTATTGACATATTCATTGGAAGTGTATATATACCAGCAGCTGAAATTTTAAGCATCCTTACAGGGGGTGAGTCAACCCAGGAAAGCTGGTATCACATAATTACAAAATTCCGTTTACCGAGAGTTATTACCGCCATTCTTGCCGGTTCATCGCTCGCTCTTTCAGGATTATTTATGCAAACTTATTTCAGGAATCCACTTGCCGGGCCTTTTGTTTTGGGAATTAGTTCCGGATCAAGTTTGGGAGTTGCTTTACTGGTGCTTTCCGGAGGAATGTTGGGCGGAGTTTTTGCCGGTTTGGGCACCAATCAATGGATAATAATGCTGGCTGCATCGGCCGGTGCCGGATTAGTTCTGTTGCTAATCCTGATTGCATCTACAAGAATTAAGGATAGCATGACTTTGCTAATTATCGGATTGATGTTTGGCAGTGCCACCGGCGCAATTGTCGGGATTTTGCAGTTCTTTAGCAATGCTGAAGAGATTCAATTGTTCATTTTATGGACCATGGGGAATCTGAGTTCCCTGTCCTGGCCGGAGTTGCATGTCTTCCTGATTGTCTTTGGAGTATGCGTCTTGTTGTCATTCACACTTTTCAAAACATTAAACTCGTTACTCTTGGGAGAAAACTACGCCCGATCGATGGGAATTCCGTTGAAAAGAACCCGTTTTCTTATAATAGCTGTCACTAGTCTGTTGGCAGGCTGCACAACAGCCTTTTGCGGACCTATTGCCTTTATTGGTATAGCAATTCCCCACATTGCCAGGATGTTGATTAATACTTCTCAGCATAAATTACTTGTTCCGGCAACAATATTTAGTGGAGCCATCATCCTTGTCCTTTGTGATATTATTTCACAGCTTCCCGGGTCTCAAAACATTTTACCTATTAACGCCATCACTTCTCTTATGGGAGCTCCTGTTATCATTTGGGTAATACTACGAAGAAAAAATTATCAAAAAACTTTTGCCGGATGACCAGTATTCAAAACGATATAGTTTTATCTACTGAAAACCTAAGTATTGGCTACCCGGAACACGGTACACCCGTCTTGTCGAATCTAAATCTCTCGTTACGAAAAGGAACCCTGGTGAGTTTTATGGGACCCAACGGAATTGGGAAAACCACGCTGCTGAGAACATTGGCAGGGTTGATGAATCCGCTGGATGGTAAAATTTGGATCCGCAATAAAGAAATAAAAAACTATTCATTGAACCAGCTGGCAAAAATAATCGGCGTAGTGCTAACTGATCCCATTCAAGCCGGCAGTTTGAGTGTTACTGATTTGGTGAGCATGGGCAGATATCCTTATACCAACTGGTTTTTGAATTTTTCTGAAAGTGATATTGAGAAAGTGGAGCAGGCAATATATTCTGTACAGCTTGAAGGTTTAAGAAATCGTAAGATTAATGAGCTTAGTGACGGTCAGATGCAAAAAGTGCTTATCGCCAGGGCCCTGGCCCAGGATGGAGAAATAATGATCCTCGATGAGCCAAATTCGCATCTTGATTTAAATAACCGGATCGAAATTATGAGGATACTGAAGAGGATGTGCCGCCAAACCGGTAAAACGATCCTGGTGGCAACTCATGAACTTGATTTGGCTTTGCAAACCAGCGACTGGTTATGGCTCGCGACCCGCGCCGGAAAAATCATTGATGGAATTCCCGAAGACCTGGTGCTTAATAATGCTTTTGATGAAGTTTTCGACACAAAAGGATTTGACCTGAAAACAGGCCGGGTTATTCACGAAGGAGAACAACTTGCCGAAGTTACCCTTCAGGGAACCGGATTTATGTACCTATGGACTAAAAATGCATTGGAAAGAACCGGAATTCAAATTGCCGAATCTTCAGAAATTAGAATTACGATTAATGAAGATCTACAGAAATGGACCATTCAATTGCCTCAGGGAACAAAGGAAGTAAATTCCATTAGCGAACTCATCGAATCCATCCTCTCAGGAAACTAAATCATTTAATCAATAGTTCATTTTTCCCTTGAAAACCACAACGATTTTTTCGTATTTATTGCCAGCCTTCTGAATAAACTTTTCATCACCGGTACTGTAATCTTTTAGTTCAGGAGGTTTTGATTAGCACATTTAAAAGCTAAATTTCACTCCTGCTTATGTCACAAAGAATTGTCATCATAGGAAACGGAATTGCAGGGGTTACCGCTGCCAGATTTATCAGAAAGAAATCTAACTATTCCATTACCGTTATTTCTTCCGAGTCGGAGTATTTTTTCTCCCGAACTGCCCTGATGTATGTCTTCATGGGTCACATGAAGTTTGAGCACATAAAACCCTATGAAGATTGGTTCTGGAAAAAAAATAAAATAAACCTGGCTTTTGATATAGTAAAGTCCATTTCATTTTCAGAGAAAAAAGTAACGCTGGGAAAAGGTGAAATCATTGCTTACGATAAACTCATTATTGCGACCGGATCCAAATCAAAACAGTTGAGTTGTTCCGGAGAAAATTTGAATGGAGTTCATACCCTTTACAGTCTTCAGGATCTGGCCAGGCTGGATGAATCGATCTCTGGCAAAAGCAATGCGGTAATCATTGGGGGTGGACTGGTAGGAATTGAATTGGCTGAAATGTTACATAGTCGAGGCATACGGGTTGAGTTCTTAATTAGGGAGGATGGCTATTGGAGGGATGTGTTGGCATTGGAAGAGGCTGAATTGATTTCCCGCCATATCAAAAAGTACGGAATAACTCTTCGCTGCAATACACAGGTAAAAGCATTTATAGGTAATTCTACTAACGAAGTTGAATCTGTACTCAGCAATGATGACCAGAACATTACCTGTGATCTGGCTTGCGTTGCGGTTGGAGTTACACCTAACGTGGATTTCCTGAGAAACACGGAGCTCAAAATTGAAAGTGGAATTCTTGTGAATCAATACCTGGAAACCAGCATCCCCGATATATTTGCCATCGGCGACTGTGCACAGATTATAAATCCCGACTCTGGAAGAAAAAAAATTGAACCGGTTTGGTATGCCGGCAAGTTTATGGGTGAAGTTGTTGCCAATACTGTTTGCGGAAATTCAATGGAATATCATCCCGGAAACTGGTATAACTCAGCTAAATTCTTTGACATTGAATACCAGGTCTATGGGTATGTACCTAATGAGAAAACTTCAGAAACTGAATGGTTTTATTGGGAAGACATGGGCACCGAAAAATCCATGCGGCTGGTATGGTCTAAAAACAACAATTCTTTTCTCGGAATTCAAACCCTGGGAATTCGAATCTCACATCCGGTTATTGATAGTTGGATTAATAAAAAAATAAAGATTGGTCAGGTAATTATGGACCTTGAAAAAATCAATTTTGATCCTGAGTTTTTTACCAGGCATGAAAAAAAGATTCGAAATCAATTTAAAAAAGAATTTCCGGAATTAATGCGTTCAAAAGAATTGACAACATGAAGCATCTGCGGCTAACCGGACTCTCACTATTTATTTCAGGCTTCATCCTGTTTATACTTACTTTCTTTGCAGGCAACTACAAGCTCACCGGCGAAATATTGAACGCAACAGTTAAAGATGATGCACAATTCAAATTGCTTGAAACCGGATTGAGTCCGCTTTACAATCAGGAGTTTTCAAATTCCTTTCAGTTTGTTGGCAAACTTAATGCAGCTTTCCGGGAGATCAACAATAAACAAATTGCTACTTATGAGATCACCGGTAGTGAAGCTGACCAAATAGTTCAGTTAAATGAGACTCAACTTAATGCGGAAACTCTCGCGTCAGTATTTGCAGAAAATGATATTGGCCAATATAAGCGAAAAGTCTTTTTGCAATATGGAGGCTGGCTTATCCAGGCAAGTTTTTCTTCAGCTGAAGAATTTAGAACTGCGGTTGAAAAGGTTGCAAATGATATTCGCAAATATGCAATTATGAATGACAAGGGATTTAGTAAGTATGCCATTCGTGATCTTGATTTTCAATTGACCAAAGCTTCTTCATTCGGTATCATCACCCGTTCTCCTTCCATGGCAATGTTTATTATTTATGGACTGTGTATCCTCGGAGGTTTATTGATGATCATCCCCGTCTATTTATCAGAGCCACCGGGAATTAAGAATAATGGGATTTATAAAAATCCTATGAAAAACAGGGGCTGGCTGGGAATTTTAACCGGTTCCTTCCTGATTCTATTTTATATATTTCTTTATTTCTATCCGGAACATATGACCCAATGGGTTATTATGGTCGATCCCCTTAGCTATTTTCTTAACGGAGATCAGGCCGGCCGTTTTTTTCTCTACGGTTTTCTCTACACGCTTTGTGTTTTAGTAATGGGCATCCGGATGATTCTCAAGTATCGGCATTCGCGCTATCATCTTATCCGGACATTTTCTGTTATGTTTTTCCAGCTGGCATTTGCTTTTCTGATTCCGGAATTTCTGGTACGGCTCAATCAGCCCTTCTTTGATTTCAAAAATATCTGGCCACTGGATTATGATTTTTTCTTTGATAGTGAAATTATCAAACTTGTGCAGTCTGGCTCCATTGGATTATTTATGCTTTTTTGGGGAATTTTGCTTGCAATAATTGTCGTTCCGCTGTTTACGTATTTATACGGCAAACGGTGGTATTGCTCCTGGGTTTGCGGATGTGGCGGCCTTGCTGAAACTTTAGGTGATCCATATCGTCAACTTTCAGATAAATCATTGAAGGCCTGGAAAATTGAAAGATGGATGGTCCATGGTGTTCTTGCATTTTCTGTAATCATGACCATCGGTGTTATATACACCTACTTCACCGGCAGTGGCAATCTATTGGGTATCAACACGTATTCATTGCGGGAAATTTATGGTGTCTGGATTGGCGCCGGATTTGCCGGAGTGGTGGGTACTGGCTTTTATCCTTTAATGGGTAACCGCGTGTGGTGCCGCTTTGGGTGTCCGCTTGCTGCATACCTCGGTCTGATTCAGCGATTTAAATCAAGGTTCCGGATAACGACCAACGGCGGACAGTGCATTTCCTGCGGCAATTGTTCAACATATTGTGAAATGGGAATCGATGTGCGCTGGTATGCCCAGCGTGGACAAAACATAGTGCGTTCCTCATGTGTGGGCTGTGGTGTTTGTGCCAGTGTTTGCCCGCGCGGCGTATTGAAACTTGAAAATGGATCACTCAAAAACAGAATACCGGATCCAATTGAAATCGGCAAAAATGGATTAACGCTTAATTCGTGAATCCACTCTCCTGAATGAACCCCATTACCCGCGTAATTATTCCCGCTATCAATGAAGAAAATTCCATTGCCAAAGTCATCGCGGGAATTCCAAAAAGTTTAGTAAGCGAAGTAATCGTTTCTGATAATGGCTCCTCTGATAATACTCCTGAAATTGCACGGCAAGCCGGAGCTACTGTCTTAATTGAACCAGCAAAAGGCTACGGTAACGCCTGTCTGAAAGCCATTGAATATGTGAAAAGCCTGGAAGAAAAAACGGACATCATTGTTTTTCTTGACGCTGACTTCTCGGATTACCCGGAAGAAATGACCAAAATTATTGTACCGATAATTGAAGCGGATCTGGATTTAGTGATTGGATCACGGGCACTGGGTGCCATGCAAAAGGGATCAATGACCTTCCCTCAAATCTTCGGTAACTGGTTGTCAACCAGGTTAATTAACCTTTTCTTCGGAATTAAATTTACCGACCTGGGCCCCTTTCGGGCAATCAAATATGATAAACTGCTGCAACTCGACATGCAGGATAAAAATTTTGGGTGGACAGTGGAGATGCAGGTTAAGGCAGCCAAAAAGAAGTTCAGGTGCGTGGAAGTTCCTGTATCCTACCGAAAAAGAATCGGAGCCTCCAAAATTTCCGGAACCATTATGGGAACCGTTCTGGCAGGTCACAAAATTTTATGGACTATCTTTAAGAACCTCCTTGATTAGTTTATTAAGAGATTTCAATGAGTACTCAATACCGGACCACCCTGCTAGTATTTCTACTTTCCATCCCGGTATATATTATTCTTCATTACTACACCATGCGGTTTGAAAGCATTCAGCTTATCACCGGCTATGCATTTTTATTTTTCCTTTATCTCTGCATTCTTAAAATTGCAGGTAGTGAAGACATCCTAAAAACAGCGTTATTGTTTGCTGTTTTATACAGGATACTGGTAATTCCCGGATTACCCAGCCTTTCCGATGATTTCTACCGGTTTTTCTGGGATGGTAAGTTAATTGCGCTCGGAATTAATGCCTGGCAATACACACCAGCAGAAATTGTGGCCAGGGTTCCCAATTCTATGGATGCCGGCCTGTTCAATCTGTTAAATTCCCCGGACTATCATAGCGTATATCCACCCCCGCTGCAGGGCTTATTCTTTGCGGCTGTCTATCTCTCACCGGAATCCATTATTGGCAGCACCGTTATTCTGAAACTGGTGATCCTTCTTGCAGAGCTATTTACCATTTTATTGTTATTGAAAATCTGTGATCGATGGGAACTGAAAAGATCAAATGTGTTAATCTATGCCTTAAACCCACTGGTTATCCTTGAATTAACCGGTAATATTCATTTTGAAGCTTTAGCTATTCCATTCCTGTTGTTCGCCGTTCTGTTATATTCAAAAGAAAAAGATTTCTTTTCCGGAATCGCTCTGGGATTAGCCGCTTCATTAAAACTTTTGCCCGCATTGTTCGCGCCATTGTTTATTTCTCATTTTCAAGGGAAAAAAATTTTCTATTGGAGCACGGGTTTCATCCTGGTTTCATTTCTAAGCCTGTTTCCATTGTTGAAGAATTTTGATTCCGGAATCGGTTCAGGGCTAAATCTCTACTTTCAAAAATTTGAATTCAATGCAAGTATTTATTATTTAGTGCGTGAAGCCGGGTTCTGGCTGAAAGGATATAATACCATTGCCACCATCGGTCCCTGGATGGCATTCGCAACAGTTCTTTTCATTTTCATTCTAAGCTATCTCTCATTCAAAAAGAAAATTCAATTTCAGAATTCCTTACTTTTTGCTTTAACAATTTATTTGTTGATGACGACCACCGTTCATCCCTGGTATATTATACCGCTTATTGCAATTACAACTTTAACAAATTATCGGTTCCCCGTTATATGGTCTTGTCTCATCTTCCTCACCTACACAGGTTACTCGCATAATAGCTTTACTGAATACTCCGCGGTTGTATTTACTGAGTACTTCATTACCTTTGGGTTTGCAGTGTGGGAAGTGAGAAAATATTCTTCAAATTGGAAAAAGAAAATTGCCTGATTATTTTTGTTAAGAACCCTGCCCTCGGCAAAGTGAAAACCCGGCTGGCGGAAGAAATTGGAGATGGGCCGGCACTTGCCGTCTATTTAAAGCTTGTGAACCACACTCGTTCAGTAACGCAAAATCTATCCGGTAACAAAATTGTCTACTATTCAGACTTTGTGGACATGGAAGATGAATGGGAAAATGAACTTTTCAGGAAATCCCTTCAATCCGGGAGTGATCTTGGAATTAGAATGAAGAATGCTTTTTCAGATCAATTTAATTCAGGATACAAAAAAGTTTGCATCATTGGCAGCGACTTACCAGAACTTTCCGGGGAGATTATAAACAATGCATTTAGCATTTTGGAAACCAGCGATGCGGTTATAGGCCCTGCCCACGACGGTGGTTATTATTTATTGGGAATGAAAAAGTTAATCCAAAAAGTTTTCGAAAATAAAGAGTGGGGAAACCATCGGGTTTTTGAGTCGACCATGGAAAATTTTAGAAGTCTTAATTTAACTTGTCATCAATTATCAACATTATTGGACATCGATACAAAAAATGATTTGGAAAAAGCATGGCCACAAGTAACATGGAGAGAAAAGTAAAATCACTGCATATTTATCCGGTTAAAAGCCTGGGTGGAATATCTGTGGCATTTTCCCAGGTAACTTCATCAGGCTTGCAATTTGACCGAAACTGGATGCTGATTGATGAAGCCGGCAATTTCATGACACAACGAAAATTTCCTGAAATGGCTTCCTTCGCGATCAAGGTTTCAGACCATTCATTGGAAATTTCAAATCACAATGATACTATCCTGGCACCGTTCGCGGATTCCGGACCCGAACTTGAAACGAAAGTCTGGGGTGATAAAATCCAGGGTAAGGAGGTTTCTGAAGAGACAAGTAACTGGCTTTCAGAGAAATTCGGTTTCAGGGTAAAACTAATACACTTTGCAACTTTGAGAAAAGTGCCGGATGCCCCCGGAACAGAAATTCCTTTTTCCGATTCATCGCCATTCCTCCTTATAGGTGAGCCTTCATTGCTTGATCTCAACACAAGAATGAAGGATAATCTTTCCATCACCCGCTTCAGGCCAAACATTGTGGTATCCGGATTTGATCCCTATGAAGAGGATACATGGCACCGGATTAGAATCGGAAGCTGCCGGTTTCAGGTTTTTAAAAAATGCGCCAGATGTCAGTTGCCTAATGTAAATCC
This sequence comes from Cyclobacteriaceae bacterium, assembly GCA_036397995.1. Lineage (GTDB taxonomy): Bacteria > Bacteroidota > Bacteroidia > Cytophagales > Cyclobacteriaceae > DASWHX01. The sequence continues at coordinate 1,283 of DASWHX010000163.1, read as the reverse complement.
TGAAACAGCAAAAGTGGATAAAAGCATTCTGAAGTTCCTTTCCACTTACCGGAAAGATGAAATTAATCGAATCAATTTTGGCGTACATTTGATTTTGATTGAAGGAAAAGTAATAAACGTAGGCGATGAAATTGAACTTCTATCCTCCTGAAATATTTTTTGATCTATGACCCGGATCTTCGCAGTTTCTGTTGTTCTTGTTTTTCTGACTTTGTGTACCGCGCCGGAAAAAAAACTTCCCATCCTTGGCTACAGGGATGTTAACATGGTGGAAAAGAATGGAGAAACTATTGCAGACACGATCTATCATACCATTGGAGATTTCAGGGTCCATAACCAGGATGGCAATGTAATCACCAATGACACTTTTTCGGATAAAATTTATGTAGCGGATTTCTTCTTTACAACATGCCCTTCTATCTGTCCCGTTATGACTGCTCAAATGTTGCGTGTGTATGATCATTACCAAACTAATGATAAAGTGAAGTTGGTGAGTTACACCATAGATCCCAAACATGATTCTGTCTCAGTGCTAAAGGAATACGCTAACAAACTGGAAGTGAGCTCCAATACCTGGCACTTTGTAAGAGCCGGCAAAGATTCGATTTACAATCTCGCGGAAAAAAGTTATATGGTGCGGGCAGCGGAAGATCAATTTGCACCGGGAGGTTTTATTCACAGTGGCGCATTTGCCCTGGTAGATCCGAAAAGAAGAATCCGGGGCTTGTATGATGGCACGCGGCCGGAAGACGTAGACCGGCTGATTGCCGAAATCAGAATCCTGCTGAAGGAAATTGAAATGACGAATGAATAGACTCACCGGACTTTTTCTGCTGGCAGTATTTTTCTCTTGCACACAATCAAACCCAAACCTTTCCAGGGAAGAAGAAATAAAATGGAAACAATACAGAATCAAAGGCCGGTCGCTGTATCAGCTTCATTGCTCAAATTGTCATGGAATTAATGGAGAAGGATTGGTTAATCTTTATCCTCCATTGAGTAATGTAGATTGGGTAACACTTAATTCTGAAAAAATTTCCTGCGTTATTAAGAATGGAATTCAGGGCGAGTTAAAGATTAATGGAACCCTGTTTAGCGGAGATATGCCGGGCCATAATAATTTAACAAATTTGGAAATAGCGGAAATAACTGCTTATATTTTATCTGACCTCAATGAAAGTCAGGAGTTTTATGATGTAAATGAAATCATCAGGCAATTAAATGCCTGTGAAGATTAATTGTTGATCGCGGACCTGCCGGCTTCCATGACTTGTTTGATTTTC
>DASWHX010000162.1:0-13628 GCA_036397995.1 Cyclobacteriaceae bacterium | reverse complement strand
CAGTTTAGTTATTAAAAAAGGCCCGAAGGCCCCTTTCAATTATCGTTTGGTGTAATCAATGTAGTCTCTTTCTGTGGCTCCAATGTAGATTTGCCTTGGTCTGCCAATGGGTTCGGTATTCTCAATCATTTCTTTCCATTGTGCAATCCACCCGGGTAGTCTTCCTAATGCAAACATCACCGTAAAGAACTCAACCGGTATTCCCAATGCTCTGTAAATAATCCCAGAGTAGAAATCCACATTAGGATACAATTTTCTCTCCACAAAGTAAGAATCGCTCAAGGCTACTTCTTCAAGTCCTTTGGCAATCTCCAGCACCGGGTCCTTGATGCCCAAGCTATCCAGTACACCATCGGCAGCCCCCTTAATGATTTTTGCCCTGGGATCAAAATTCTTGTACACTCTGTGGCCAAATCCCATCAACCTGAAAGGATCATCTTTGTCTTTTGCTTTCTGCATCCACTTCTTATAATCTCCGCCATCTTCCTTGATGTTCTCCAGCATTTCAATTACAGCTTGGTTTGCTCCACCATGCAATGGTCCCCACAATGCACAAATCCCTGCTGAAATGGAAGAGTACAAAGATGCCTGGGAAGAACCTACGAGTCGCACTGTACTTGTAGAGCAGTTTTGTTCATGATCAGCATGGAGGATTAACAGCTTATCCAAAGCTGAGGCAACCACCGGATCAAGTTTATAAGGTTCAGTAGGAACCTTGAACATCATTTCAATAAAATTTTCACAATAATCCTTGCTGTTATCCGGGTAATTAAATGTTTGACCAATCTTATTCTTGTAGGTCCAGGCCGCGATAGTAGGAAATTTTGCAAGCAGTCTTATTATGCTCAAATTAATTTTATCCTTTCCACGATGTGGATCGAGTGACTGGGGATAGAAAGCAGTTAAAGAACTAACCAGCGAGGATAATACTCCCATTGGATGAGCAGCACTGGGAAAGCCCATGAGGATATTCTTAATATCCTCGTGGACGAGACTTCTTCGGGTAATTTGCTTCCTGAATTCCTCAAACTCCGCCTTACCGGGTAATTCGCCATAAATCAAAAGATAGGAGACCTCAAGAAAGTTTGACTTTTCGGCCAATTGTTCTATTGGATAACCCCTATACCTGAGAATCCCCTTTTCTCCATCCAGAAATGTAATCGCACTGGTAGTAGATCCCGTATTCTTAAAGCCGGGATCCAACGTAATGTAGCTGGTCTGACTTCGGAGGGAACTGATATCAATCGCCATTTCATCTTCAGAACCCTTCGTTGTAGGAAACTGGTAATTCTTATCCTTGATTTTTAATTCTACTTGATCAGACATTTTATGTATATTAATTATATGTTTTTTTTCATTTTAGAGGCCAGCCAAGATAACCAAAAAACAAGTGAAAATAAAATGACTGAACCCCTTTAATGAAGCTTAATTACTGCCAAGAATAAGAGGCAAGCCATCAGAACCACTGCCAATTACAATTATTTTCGAATTAGGACTGCTGGCGAGACTGGTTGTTGCTTCTATACCTCTCATTTTAAGAAGACTAGGCGTTAAACTACTATTGATAATCTGGTTGGCGCGTGCCTCACCTTCGGCAGCAATCTGCTTTCTTTTAGCCTCACTCTCCTCCTTATCCAGCCTGAATCGGTAAGCAAGTGCTTCTTGCTCCTGAGTTAATTTATTTTCAATGGCCATCTTAATTTGTTCCGGCAAATTAATAGATCTGATGAGCATTGCGTTCATAACGATATTATTGTTTACACTTCCCAAAACGTTTTCAGTTTCTGTTTTTATGGCTCCTTCAACCTCGGCCCGTTTGGTACTGTAAATTTCCTCCGCTGTAAACCTTCCCATTACCTGTCTTACTGTCGATCTTACTTCCGGAATTACCAGCGTATTTTTATAATCAATACCAAATCGTTCGTGAATAAATCCAATCTTAACAGGTTGTGGATTGAACCTGACAGTTACATCAACACTTATAGACAATCCGCTTTTGTCAAGAACGTCCATTGATTCCTCAGCCGTCTGTTCACGAACATCATAAATAAACATTGTATTCCAGGGAGCAATTACCTGAAATCCCTGATAATAGATCCGTTCTTTATCAAGGCCACCACCAAATTTTTTGAATAGTACCCCCGCTTTACCGGGTTCAATTGTTAAAAAAATGCTGTTCGATAATAGTAGAATTACTATTAACGCGATTCCTCCCACAATTAATATGGGCAAATATTTACGATTATCCATAGTTGTATTTGTTTAGGTTAATAATTTATTTACAAAGTTTATTTAACTTTTCGTAATCTTTATAATAATGCAACTTGTTCGCTTCAGCCCAATCTTTACAAGCATCATCAATTTTGGCCATTCTGTAAAGCAGGTTACCCCTTTTTGCGTAATAAGCCGCGTCATCTGATTTAAGGTCTATAGCCCTGCCATAGTCTGCAAGTGCAGTAGTATAATTACTCAAGGTGTCTGCAGACCAGGCCCTGCGAAAGTATCCATCCGGATTATTATTATTTTTTTCAATTGACACGGTATAATTTTCAATGGCTTCATTAAATTTCATCATTTGGAAATATATGTTGCCTTTGTAAAAGTAGTATCCATAAAATTCCGGATTAAGATTTATCATTTCATTAATTTGTTCCAGAGCCGCTTGAAAGTTTTTTTGTTCGAGCTCGGTCAGGAAAAGGTAAAATCTAAACTTTTCCTGTTCCGGGCTAAGAAAAACTGCCTTCTTGAAATCTTCCAATGCACCGGTTATATCCCCATTCAGTTGTTTTAGCTTGCCTCTCATTAGCCAGTTGAAAGAAGTTGAATCTATTGAAGTGCGGATCATATATTCATTGAAACTCTCCAGGGCCTTATCCCAATCATTCAACCCCCGGTATGCGAATGAAATGAACACATTAATTTTCACAAGTGTTGTATCTATTTCAAGAGACTTTTTAAAATCTCTGATTGCATTACCGAATTCATCCATCTTGTAATAGGCCAGCCCCCGGTAGAAGTATGCTTCAGGTTGAGTTGAATCATTCATAATCGCCTTTCCAAAATATTCAGCAGCTTGGGAAATGCTCACGTCAAGGTAATAGTATCCCTTCCTGAAATTTTGATCATAATAATTTTGTGAGAAAACTCCTGAAAAAGAACCAAAAATTAGGAACCACAACAATATCAGCTTTGCGCTTCTGACAATAATCATGTTGCAAAGAAAATGTATTTACAGCACACCCACGAAATATGACTCTAGTATTACACATAACTTTGGAAATGGAAACATTATCATTTAAACTGAGCCAAACCTGAAATTCCACCATTGGCAATGCATCAAACCTTGTTTTGTTCATAATTTTGGATTTGTTTTATTATATTTTAGAACTCATCTGACTGAACCATGTTAAACTTATTGTACCGGGCGCTTAATGTTCTCCCTGAAGAGAGAGGCCGGGTTATCTTATTACTCGGTAATGGGTTTTTTATGGGAATTTTCATTGCAACTTACAAGATAGCATCAGATACCTTGTTTGTTGGTGAAATGGAAGAATACATCAGCGAGGGTATCTTCGTCTCAGGATTCCTTGGCGTCTGTTCCACCGCACTTTTCGTTTATCTCCAAAATAGAATTTCGTTTTCAAGACTGGCAATACTGAATTGGATTATTATATTATCAATTTCGGCAGCCTTATATTATGCACTTATAAACTACTCTGACCAATACCGGGGAATACTTGTATTCCTTTTGTATGTTCTGCAAGGGCCATTGGCAGCCATAACTTTGCTGGGATTCTGGGGAATCTTCGGAAGATTATTTGATCTAAGGCAATCAAAAAGAATAATTGGAGGAATTGATACAGGTCAGCTTACTGCTCAGATTTTGACATTTTTTACAATAGGCTCAGGAATTGCTGCATTAAGTCGCACTGAAGACCTCCTTGTAATTGGATTCTATAGCGTAATAGGATCCTTGATTTTCCTCATACTGATCACTAGAAAATTTGACCTTAACCTGGTGAATCGGCCAGATCAAAGGAAGACCAAAGAAACCAAATTTATGGAATTGGTAAAGAATAATTATGTCATCCTGCTTTCCTTGTTCCTCGCCTTCTCGGTGATTTCGCTATACCTGGTGGAAAATTCCTTTCTTAACGTTTTGAGTACACAATATGCTGAGTCTAGCGGAACTGAATTGCAGGAATTCATCGCCTGGTTTTACGGTTCCATTTATATTCTCAGTTTTGTTTTTCAAACCTTTTTCAATGATAAAATAATTTCAAATTATGGATTGAAGGTATCATTATTTATTCTTCCAGTCGTACTGACTTTTTTCACCGTTACTTCAATCCTGGCCGGTTCATTCTTTGGCTACAATCCCGATGCGGCTAATACAACAAATTTCTTCTGGTTCTTTTTGTTCATTGCACTTAGTAAATTGTTCACGTCTTTTCTAAGGGATTCACTGGAAAATCCTACCTATAAACTTTATTTCATGCCTCTGGATAATCGAATTCGATTCGATATCCAGGCTAAAGTTGAGGGCGTTGTGAATGAGTTTGCAAAATTCATTGCAGGTGGATTTATTATTCTGCTTGGGCTATTGAGCTTCTTTGAACTAATTCATTACTCCTACTTCCTGATTGTAGTGATAGGGGGTTGGATGTATATTATAGTGAAACTTTATGAAGGGTATCGTAATAGAGTGAAAATCAAATTAGAAAGTCACGAAATTGATCCGGAGAAATTACTTAAACCACGAAACCAGGTTGTTAATGAACTGGAGAAAGAATTGTATCATGCCGATCCGGAGAAAGCAGTTTTTTCGTTTAGATTACTTGAAAAAATTGACCCCAATTCAATAGCTCCTTCAGTAAATTCCCTGATGAAACATGAGCAGGAACAAATTAAGGATTATGCGCAAACAAAATTGAACGAACTTCGGGGTTTGTCGGTCTCTGATGAATATGTAATAGCATTTGATCCCACCAGATTTATTAACCTGCCAAAACGCGTGGTTTCAGGGCTGGACCTGGAAAACTTATTTACAACCGGTGAAATATCATATCAGAGAATTTCCAAATTAAGCAGATCCGAAAACCCGCAAGACCGACTTTATGCTGCGGAATTAATCAGCAACATGGAAGATACTGAACTCAAATATTTGCTGGTTGAACTACTCGGAGATCCGGATGATAAAGTGAGGATTACTGCCATGAAGGCGGGTGTTAAGAATTACAACTATGAGGTGCTTAATGCGATTATAGAGAATCTGGATTATTTGCGGCTTAGCAATGTCGCCGCAAATTCCTTAGTTCAGATTGGGAACAATGCGCTCAATGCATTGGACTCCGCATTCTACAGAGTTGGACAAAGCGTTACCGTAATGACAAAAATTATAAGAATCCTGGGAAGGATTGGAAGCAGGCCTGCCATGGAAAATCTTTGGGCTAAAATAGATTTCCCGGATAAAATTGTGGTTTCTGAAGTACTGGATAGTTTAGGTGATTGCAATTTTAAGGCAAGCATCAGGCAAATCACCAGAATTAAATATGCTATTGAAAACGATATCGAAGATATCGCCTGGAACCTCGCCGCGATTGGAGAAATTCCTGACAATCAAATTGGGCGCGACCTCCGATTAGCGGTTGAAGAAGAAAACCATCATGATATTGAACATATTTACGTGCTTCTTTCAATGCTATACGATTCAAAAACAATTCAACTAGTCAAAGAAAATTTGAGTAGCCGAACCAGTGAAGGAATAACTTATGCAATCGAATTGCTCGATGTATTTCTTTCAGATGATTTGAAACAAAAGATCATTCCTGTACTGGATGACCTGCCGGTATTTGATAAAGCACGAAAACTTGAAGCATTCTTTCCGCGGGAAAGCCTTGGTTCAAAAGAAGTTCTAAAATTTCTTATTAACCGCGACTACAATCAAACCAACAGATGGTCAAAAGCCTGTGCATTGAAGCAAATTGCTATGATGAAAATTCACGATTACTCAATTGATTTAATTGCAAACCTCTTCAATCCTGATTTGCTTGTTTCTGAAACTGCAGCTTGGGCACTGTTTCATCTGGACCCAAAACTATTTCATGAAAACATCAGCCGCTTGAATCCGGAATTTAAAAGACTTATATCTGAAACCGTAATTGGGACAAAAGAGAATGATAAAAAAATTCTAAAACTTGAAAAAGTCAAATTTCTGAAGAATATGAGAATCTTCAATGAAGTTCCTGGCCGTATACTTGCCAACTTGGTTGACTATATAGAGGAAGTAACAATGCATGAAGGAACAAGTTATCCTTTGCAGGGTAACAATAGTGATTACTTCTTCATAATTTATTCCGGTGAAGTAAATTATTATTCTGATGGAAAGAAAGTACGTAATATGAGGAGACAGTATTTTATTGGAGAACTTGCGGATAGCGAAGATGCTGACTCAAGCTTGTTAATAGCCCAGGAAAAGGCACTCTTGTTTAAAATAAGTAAGGAAAAATTTTATGAACAACTTTCCGACAATTTCAATTTTGCCAATCAGGTTATAAGATACCTTTATGCAGGCTGAGGAATGGGGGATAATAATTATAAGGTATTGTTAAAAGTTTGTATTTTTCATATATAATTTACTAATTTGCGGCTCTAGCAGCCCTTAAAGATTGTACTAAACCTGAAATGCTCAATTACGAAATCCATATGGAGCCTCGTGAGGCTGAAGTCCTTGAGGCGGAAATAAGGGAAGACTTAAAGCTGTCAAACCCATTTCCAGGGCTCAGGCCTTTCTCAATTGATGAGTGTCATCTCTTTTTTGGTCGGGAAAGCCAGGTTGATGAAATCTTGCAAAAACTGGCGGAAAACAAGTTTGCTGCAATTTTAGGTTATTCCGGCAGTGGGAAATCTTCCTTGCTTAATTGTGGTTTGGTGCCTGTTTTATTTGGTGGATTTGTTACGGAAAAGAGCCCGAATTGGAATGTTATTATTTCAAGACCTGGAATAGCCCCAATTGATAATCTTGCAGAGGCACTCTTATCTAAAGATCCGGAATATCAGTCCGCAAGTGAAGAGGAGAAAATAATTAACAAAACCATTGTTTCTTCAGTATTAAGAGGAAGCAATACAGGTCTAATCGACATTGCACGGAGGCACAATCTTGCAACAGGTGAAAACTTGTTAATTATGATTGACCAGTTTGAAGAGCTTTTTAGATATCGTGAAGAAGAAAGAATTGCTGAATCCGAAGATGAATCAACTGAATTTGTCAACCTTTTACTAAAAGCCGTCGAACAGGATGAGGTCCCGATTTACCTTACCATTTCTATGCGGAGCGACTACATGGGTGCATGCTCCAAATACCCAAGACTTACAGACAAAATAAACCAAAGCAATTACCTCGTTCCTCAGATGACCCGGGAAAAACGAAGGATAGCAATTGAAGGACCAATTGCAGTTGGCGGGGGACGGATCTCTGAAAGGTTGGTGAGCCGCCTAATGCAGGACATGGGCGACAACCAGGACCAGTTACCAATCCTCCAGCATGCACTGATGCGGACATGGGAATATTGGGTAGAACATAAAGAACCAGGTGAACCTATGGACATCCGGCACTATAATGCCGTAGGCCGGATGAGTGAAGCGCTGTCTCAGCATGCAAATGAAGCATATGATGAATTGAGCACACGACATAAAGAGATTGCGGAAATACTTTTTAAGACTATCACTGAGAAGGGAGTTGATAACTTCGGAATCAGAAAACCAACTAAAGTTGGAGTAATTGCGGAGATCGCCGGAGTAGATGCGTTTGATGTTATTGAAGTTATTGAACATTTCAGGAAGCCTGGCAGGTCATTGTTAATGCCTGCTGCACCATTCAAATTAACTCCGGATTCAGTTATAGAAGTTTCTCACGAGAGCTTGATGAGAATCTGGACAAGATTGAAAAATTGGGTTGAAGAGGAATCAGAATCGGCTCAGATGTATCTGCGACTTTCCGATGCAGCGGCAATGTATCAGGTAGGTCGCACGGGTTTATGGAGACCCCCCGACTTGCAGCTGGCCCTTAACTGGCAGAAAAAACAGAAACCAACAAGAATCTGGGCTCGAAGGTATGACGAAGCTTTTGAAAGAGCCATCGTTTTTCTTGATACAAGTAGAATTACCTATGAGGCCGAACAGCGAAATCAGGAGCTGCAGCAAAAACGGTTATTACGACGAACTCGAGCTGTTGCAGTAATACTTGCAATTGCAGCCATCGTTGCAATCTTCTTTTTCATTTTTGGAATTACCCAACGAATAGAAGCTGATACTCAGCGCGTACTTGCCGAACAAAGAGCAGAAGAGGCGGAAACAAGTAAAATAGCTGCAGAGCAAAGTGCTGATGAAGCAATTAAAGAAAGAGAAAATGCCCTTGAACAAACAAGACTTGCAGAAAGTAATGCCCAAATAGCAGATTTTGCAAAACGTGATGCTCTTGCTAATCTGGAGTTTGCAGAACAACAGGCTGAAATTGCCAGGAAGCAAACTGCTATTGCCCAGGCCCAAACAAAATTGGCCGACAGTGCCCGATTAGTTGCTGAAGAAAAGACAGCTGAGGCATTGAGAGCGAATGAGGAAGCATCCAGACTTCTCCTGCTTTCTATTGCTCAATCGATGTCTGTGAAAGCGCTGAATGTGAAAGATCCAGACCTCAAAGGATTACTCGCTCAGCAGGCTTTCTTTTTCAATAATGATAATGGTGGAAAAGAGTATGACAATTATATCTATGAAGGATTGAATAATGCAATGTCGGCTTACTATGGCGTTACCTATAACAAATTCTCCGGTCACCAAAATGCAGTTCGCACAGTTGCGTTTAGTCAGGATGGGAAAAATATTTTTACCGCTGGCAGTGATGGCCAAATCCTCAAGTGGGCTTTTGATTCAAGAGATTCAATCCCGATGCTGTTGGGTCAAAAGGCATATCCAAGAAAAATGATCAAGGTAAGTCCTGATAACAAATGGCTTGCCGTAGCTTCCGATTCAAGTTCTATTGAACTTTATGATTTGGTAATGGGAGGAAGACCAATCGAAGTTACAGGTCACAAGGGATTGGTGTATGATATTGAATTCACTCCTGATAGCAAAGGATTGTATTCATCTGGTTATGATCAAACTCTGAGATATTTCGATTTTGCGAAAAGCCGGTTAATAAAAAATTTACCCGGCAAGATGCTTTCAATTACTGTCTCTCCTGATGGTTCAAGAATTGTAACAGGAGGATTAGATGGGAATGTGTATATTTATGATACCCAGGCTTTTAACGAAAAGCTGTTACTTGAATTACCCGGAAATATAATTCAAAGCGTTAAATTTAGTAAGAAAGGCGACCTTATAGGAGTAGGTGATCAGTTTGCCATTGTTCGATTATTAGATTCTCAATCAGGTGAAGTTTTAAATGAGCTGATTGGTGCCACCGCTCAGATAAGTGATGTTGAGTTTAGTAAAGATGATAAGCTGGTCGCAGCGGGAAGTCGGGATGGAACCGTTCATATCTGGATTATGAGTAACCTGGATGATTTACCACTCAATCTTACTGGGCCTGAGATGTCGCATATCTGGGATGTGGATTTTAGCCCTGATGGTGAATATATCGTTGCCTCCAGCTCCAATGGAGTTATTAGATATTGGCCCACTCATGCAGAAACTTTGTCTCAAGAGATGTGCGATTTGATAATCCGAAATTTCACTCAGCGGGAGTGGGAAAGATACGTCGGTAATAAGGTTGAATATCAAATAACGTGTAACAAAAGCCTGAGTCTTAGGAAGTGATCAGATTGCGAAAAACGGTAAACCTTTTACTTATTCTAATGCTTCTGGCAGTTGCTGAATCATGGGCACAAACTGCATGCTCTCAGAAACTTGCAGAGGCGCAGGAAAGTTTTAACCAGGGACATTTCTACGGAATCCCTTCCATGTTAAAAAATTGCATTGATGCAGGATTCAGTAATGAACAAAGAATTGAGGCTTATAAACTTTTAACAGTTGTCTACTTATATATTGATGATCCTATTGGTGCTGAAAACAGTTACCTTGAGTTACTGGAACTTGATCCTGAGCATAAGGTTGATCCTGCAATTGATCCGATAGAAATCATTTATTTGAATGATAAATTTACTACCACGCCCTTCTTCACTTTACAACTCCTGAAATTGGGTATTAATGCTACAATACCCTTTGTTATCAATAATTACAGTGTTGGCAACACAAACCTGAATACCGAAAACTATGAAATTGGGATAGGGTTTACTCTGGGCGCAGGAGTTGACTACAACTTAAGCGATTATTTCTCCATAGGTTTGGAACTTGCCCTCGAAAGAAGATCATATAATTGGAACAATACAATTTTTGACCAGGATGGACAGAATTATAGCGAAAATATACTTGGTTTAAGCATTCCACTTTTTTTGCGTATAACCTATCCTACAAAGAAATGGCATCCTTATGTTTATGGTGGCTATGCATTGAAAATAAATCTTCTTTCAGGATTTAGTGATATGCGTTTCGATAATAATACTTTTACAGATGATGGTGGTAATGCAACTCAACCTGTAATTGTTCCTGATATCCAAAATGCTAATGAATTAAGAAATACCTTAAATACTGCAATAGTTGCCGGGCTTGGTGTTAAATACCGATTGAATTATCAGTATTTGTCGTTTGATATAAGAATGAACGCTGGGTTGCTGAATCATCAGAATGTCGGGGAAAGATATCTATTAACCAATATCGAAGCCAATAGTCTTGAAGAGGAAAGTTCTTTGGCAACAACTTTGGGAATTGTTTTGGATGATATTCGAATTAATGATTTGACCTTTACCGTTGGATATGTCAAGCCATTGTACAAGCCAAGAAAAAAAGTTCGGGGTGCAAAGGGCATTAGAGGAATAATTAAAAGGAACTAGAAGTTGAAACACCTTGTAGGAAAAATAATAAATTTGCTCATAATCATTAGTATTTTTACTACTATAGGCTGCGATACTTCTTCAGGATTGGAGCCGGGCTTTGAAAAAGTTTTTTATAAACTGTATGGAATTCAGGGTGATCAGGTTGGGAAAGATTTAAAACAATTGCCTGATGGCAGCGGTTATATAATTATTGGAAACTCGGATACGACGGGTTTTTCCAATGGAACAATTGATCAGGATATTTACTTAGTGCGGACTGATGCGCAAGGGAATGAAATGTATCATCGGACATTTGGAGGAAACCGAAAAGATGAAAGCGTAGCTATTGAAATTTTACCTTCGGGTGAATTTTTATTTGTGGTGAATTCTGAAAATACAAATCAAAAAATAGATGCAGTTGTATATAAGGTGCCCGATGACGAATTTGCGGTATATGATAGCGCTGTTTTTGGTAACCCGCTGGAAGATAATATCATTAATGGTTTATCACTGATTTCCAATGGAATTATTATCTGTGGAACTACTACTGATCTGGATCGGATTACTAAACCCAACCCGCCTTCCGACCTAAGAGATATTTATACTGTTAAAATGGACTTTAATTTTGTGGAGGATCCGGTTTGGACGAATGTTTATGGTTATTCCGGTGATGATGAAGGAATTAAAGTAGTTGAATTGAGTTCAGGATCTTTTGCTTTTTTTGGAACCACAGATACTCCAACTCCTGCCAATAGTCAGACCGATTTACATACTTTTTTTACATTTCCAACCAGTGTAAATGGATTGCCAAATGGTATCCTGAGCCAGTATGGAACAGCTGGGGAAGAATTCGCTAAATCTGTTACAGTAACATCAGTTAACAGTTTCGCTATGATTGGTACTTCAATGGCCGCGACAAGCAGTATTTATGTGACTTTTTTGAGAAGTGATTTAAGTGCACCCTCCGGGAATGGGAAATCAATTAATGTTTCAAATACCGAAGGAATCAGCATATATGAGGCTACCGGTGGCGGATTCATTATTACCGGGAACCAGATTGTAAGTCCTGAAAACAAAGACATTTACCTTGCAAAAATTGATAATGAGGGTATTGTAATATGGAGCAGAACCTTCGGAACTGATGGATTGGATGAAGCCGGATCACTTATTCAATCACAGGATGGTGGGATTGTTTTAACCGGAAGTTTTCAATTGGAAAACCAATTCAAAATGGTGCTGATAAAGGCTGGTCCTGATGGAGAAATGAATTTTTGATTTAGGTAATTAATTGAATTTTTTATTTTAGGTAAAATTCGTATCACATGTGTAACTGATGTGGGTTACTTTTGTGAGATTGAATGAATAAATAGCAGCTAAACCCTCTGGCTTTCACACTGGTAAATGATTAAAGGTCGCTTTTTGCTCCACTTTTTTGCTTTTACCCTGGGACTCTTGTTCCTGGGTGTTACTGCAGTTTTTTCACAGGTCACTATTACGCAGGGAACTGCGCCCACAATTTGTGGCACCGGAACAGTCACACTAAGTGATATTGTAATTGACGAGGTCAATGACGCAAATAATGAGGCCATTGGAGGGGCAAATGGCTCCGGGAGCGGCGTTACATTTATACTTGAATTAAATAACGCGAATTTCTCTTTTGTTAATGGAGCGGGAACAGCTACATCAACGTCAGGTACAGATGACGTATCCTCAATTTCGCTTGGTGGCTGGACAGCCACAACGGTTACTATTACTTTTGACTTCAATAACACCGGTGGGGGTGTAAATGATAAGATCGATGCTATAACCATTTCTGGATTACAAGTTAATTCTGGAATTGCAGGGAATGAATCCTACATCATTACCAGACAAGGTGGATCCGTTAGTATTAATGGTTTAGCGGATGGAACTCAGGTTGGATCTGGTTTAAAGGCAAGTGTTGTTGTTGCTAATGCGGGATCTGATGTATCAATTTGCTCCGGTGAATCTGTTCAGATAGGGGGTACACCCACCGCTTCTGGAGGAGGAGACAGTCCAATATATACTTACAGTTGGTCTCCTTCAACCGGTTTGAGTTCTACAACTTCAGCAAATCCGAATGCAAGTCCAACATCAACTGAAACATATACCGTCACAGTAACTGATACAAGTACAGGCTGTTTTGATACGGATGATATTACTGTCACTGTCACGGGCTCTGTTCCTACAATTACGATTGCCCCAGCTACTCCAAATCCCGCTTGTAAGGGGGATTTCATAGATCTTTCTGGTAGTTCTGTCGTTGGAGCAACAGGCGGGGTTTGGTCTACCTCGGGTGATGGCGGATTTAGTCCAAACACAACAACTGTGGCCGCGAACTACCAGCCCGGTGCTAATGACATTATAAATGGCTCGGTCACACTGACTTTGACAGCCACGGGAGGTTGTCCTGGATCTGAAAACACCGTCATTTCTTTCGAGGCCACCCCGGCGACCCCGACCATCACGGTAACCCTGGGAACAACAACCTTCTGTGAAGACGGGGGCACCACGAGCGTGACACTTCAGAGCAGCGCGGCACCCAACGGGGGGACATACCTATGGTATAAGAACGGCATCTCCACCGGCATCACGACTCAGGATATTACCCTGGGCACGGTAGCGGAGAGCGGCAGCTATACAGTAGAAGTTACAGACGGAGCCGGAGCGCTGTGCACCAGT
>DASWHX010000161.1:0-13800 GCA_036397995.1 Cyclobacteriaceae bacterium | reverse complement strand
AGACTTGATTTTTAGAAATAGCAAATTCAGTGAAGTAAGCGCCATTCTTGATGACGCCGATATGCTATTGGAAACTTCATTGACCGATGGAGGTGATTATACCTTTAAAGTTGATGACGGCGACCTTGATATGCGAATACTCGATGGCGGTGGCGAATTTGATATTACTTTCGATGACGGTAGAATTATCGCTACCGATGAATTTAAAATTGTTGAGAGAGATGAGCACGCACAATTGCTGAGACTTTCTGATGGAAACGCGCGAATCAGAATGCATGCTAATGACGGCCGCGTAAGCCTAAGCCGGTTATAATCACTCTTCTCTGAAAGTATTGGCGGGATTTAATCTGGCGGCTTTAATGGAATGAAAGCCAACAGTAATTACTGCAATAATCAGTAACCCAACCACAGCCAGGATAAAAAGCCAGGGCGAAAATTCTGTTCGGAACGGATAGTTTTTTAGCCAGTTGTTCATTGCCCAGGCTCCAAAGGGTAAAGCTACGACAAGGGAAATCAGAATAAGCCTGGAGAATCTTCCTGTAAGCAAAATGAAAATCTGAAATACAGTTGCACCCAGAGCTTTCCTTATGCCTATTTCTTTGGTTTTGGATTCAGCAGTAAATGCAGATAATCCATACAGACCCAGGCAGGCAATTATTATCGCAATCGCGGAAAAAATGGTAAAGAGATACATGAATCGCTCGTCTGCTTTGTATTGTATATCGAAGTCTTCATCCAAAAAATAATATTCAAAAACTCCCTGAGGGATCAGTTCTTCATATTTTGTCCTTATCCTTTCAATAATTGAGCTATAATTATCAGTTCGGAGTTTTATTGAAAGATAACCTGGATTGGATCTGTTCATGACAATAATAAATGGAAACATCTCCTGATTCAGCGACACAAAATGAAAGTCTTTTACTACACCAATTACTTCACCCTGTCGGTCTTGCCAATCCAGTTTTTTACCAAGGGCATCTTCCGGTGATGAGAATCCCAATTGGCGCACTCCTGATTCATTCAGCAGAAATGACTTTTCCCTGTCGCCAGGAAATTCCTGTGAGAACCATCTGCCGGCAACCAATTTCAGGTTATACAGTTCTCTGAATTCTTCATCGGTAGTCAAGTATCTCATATCACTCCATTCCGCATCATCGCTCCACCCCAAACGAACAACATTATTGTTTAACTGCTTACCTGGAATTCTATCTGAGAGGCAGGTGCTTACCACTTCGCTGTCATTCAACAATTCATCCTTTAGTAATTTGAACCCCTGGCTGTTGCTCGCCTGGAAACGAGTTGGCAAAACAATTATTCTTTCCTTTGTGAACCCCAATTCCTGTTTTCTCATGAAATTCAATTGCTTGTAAACCACCATTGTACCCACGACAAGGAAAGCAGACAAAGCAAATTGGAATATTACCAAAAAAGTTCGAACCCTCTTACCGGATCCTTTTGGAGATATCTTTGATTTAAGGGTCTCAATTGGCTTAAAGCTGCTTAAAATAAATGATGGATAACTTCCAGCCAGGATCACAACCAGCAGAAAAATTGTTAAGAGTAAAATAATAATATTTATTGAGTATAAATTGAGAGTCAGGGTTTTGTTTGTAAAAGTGTTTATTCCAGGGAGTAAAAGGAAAACCAGCAAAAGGGAAATCATAAAGGAAATAGCGGTTAGAATAAAAGATTCACTTACAAAACGAAAAGCAAGTTGTAGCCGGCGCGCGCCCAGAATTTTTCTCACGCCAACTTCTTTAGCTTTCCCAACAGATTGCGCCGTAGCAAGGTTCATGAAATTTATGCAAGCTATTACGATAATGAAAATCCCAATAGCTCCAAAAAGAAATACAAATGAAGCCTTATTGTTAGAAGAAATTTCACCCCGTATATGTGAATTAAGGTGGATGTCTTTTATGTTTTTCAGTGAATATTCCTGATGATAGCCTGACGAAACTTCCTGCTCTCTTATATATCTTCCTGAAATGTTCTTAATCTTTGATGCCAGGGCATTCGCGTCTGAATTTGTAATGAGTTTTAAATAAGAATAGGTGTTGAAAGTCCACCAGTGTTGTGGCAATTCGTTTTCACTTTTCAAGGTGGCCATTGAAACCAGAAACTCCGGTCTTAAATGAGTGTTAGATTCATAAGATTTTAGAATTCCGGTTATCCTGACATCTTTATCAAAGGATTTGAGTCTAAGCAATTCACCAAGTACATCAGTTCTACCGAAGTATTTTCGCGCTAAATCTTCGGTAATTACCGCAGAATACGGTTCACTTAAAGGCATTTCATTTACCCGGGCATTTAATTCAAAAGAAAACATCTGGAAAAAAGCCGAGTCGGCAAAGTACAAAGATTCATAGTATTTTTCTCCCGCATAATTCTCGATTAGCTCATCACGCCACTCTTGAATTCTCACTCTGTATTCTACTTCCGGATAATCTTTCTGCACAATTTCCGAAATAATCGGGGCAGTAACCGCCATGTACTGAGAACCTCCGTCATTGGGAAGAAAATACTCCACCTCAAGCCTGTAAATAGTGTCTTTATTGGCATGCCATTGCTCGTAGGTAATTTCATCCCATACATAGAGCGAAATAATGATGAATGAAGTGATTCCGATTGTTAAACCCAGAATATTGAGAAGAGCAAAGAATTTATTTCTGAGTATTGAACGAACTGAAGTTATCAGGTTTTCGCGAAGGAATTCCATATTTGAATTTAAGCAGGTATACCTCCCCTAATGATAAAAGTTACAGTTTCAAACAAATAATTTAAAGAGAAGGAAAAGGATTTCCCTGGTCCATTCAGAACTCAATTCAGCTTCTTACTCATACCTGATTGAATCAACAGGATTTGTCATCGCTGCTTTCAAAGTTTGTGAAATTACTGTAATCCAGGCAATTAAAAGGGCCAACACTCCGCCTATTGCAAAAGACATCACCTGAAGCTGTCCTCTGAATGCAAAGTTAGATAGCCATGCATCCATTCCAAACCAGGCAAGAGGAATAGCGAGAATAAAAGCGATTAGTACCAACCGGGTAAAACTACTGGTAAGTAAAATCAAAATCTGGGGCACGGATGCACCCATTACTTTTCTTATCCCTATTTCTTTGATTCGCTGTTCGGCCGTATAACTGGCAAGGCCGAAAAGTCCCAGAGCTGCAATCAGAACCGCCAGGCCGGAAAAATATTTCACAATCTTATGAAGCCTGTCTTCGTTACCATATTGATTACTGAATTGTTCCTCGATATAAAACGAGGTAAAAGGAAACCCAGGTCTTAGAAATTGCCATTGGTCCTGAAGAAACGC
This sequence comes from Cyclobacteriaceae bacterium, assembly GCA_036397995.1. Classification (GTDB taxonomy): domain Bacteria; phylum Bacteroidota; class Bacteroidia; order Cytophagales; family Cyclobacteriaceae; genus DASWHX01. The sequence continues at coordinate 10,484 of DASWHX010000161.1, read as the reverse complement.
AAGGGCTTCCTGTTCCATACCTTTCTTCACTTTAACAATAACATTTGAAAATCGGCCTTGCGTTACCAGAAAGACAATGGGAACAATTGGTTGGTGCAATGATTCAAAATGAAAATCTTTTACCACACCAATAATTTCACCGCCCTGCCTTGAACCATAATTGAATTTTTTTCCGATGGCTTCTTCACTACTATCCCATCCTAATGCTCTTACAGTTGCTTCATTAATAATAAATGCCAATGATGAATCTGATGCTCTTGATCTGTCGAAATACCGGCCAGCTGCCAGCGGAATCTCCAATTGCTCCAAATACTCATGGTCTACATGTACATCTGCAACCCTAACATTAATGTCAACCATTTCACCGTTTATTTCTGCCTCCCCACCCTGAGAGTCTAACAAACGTCCGGAAGGCACGCGGGATGAAATTGTTACCTGTTCAATTGCCGGGTTATTTTCGAGTCGCTGTTTTACTGATTCAAAATTATTATATATCTCATTGCTGGGTGGCAACACAAGCATGTTGTCACTGTTAAAGCCTAAATCTTTTTTGCGCATATATTCCAGCTGGTCCTGAACAATGCCAACTCCGATTATCAGAACAATAGAGATCCAGAATTGAAAAATCACCAGCACAGATCGGAGACTGATTTTTTTCCCTGATGCTTTATGAGAGCCTTTCAATATAGTAGCAGGTTGAAAAGAGGCAAGGTAAAATGCCGGGTAGCTACCTGCAACCAGGCCAACCAATAGGGTTATACCAACAAGGAGAAGCGCCACAAAGGGATTTTCCATAACATTGAGACTCAAATCCTTTTGTACGAAATCATTAAAAAAGGGAAGAATCATTAGTACAAACAGTACCGCAAACAGAAGGGATATTATTGAAAAAATTACTGATTCAAGAATGAACTGGCGCATCAATAATCCTTTTACTGCACCCAAAACTTTTCGAAGGCCAACTTCCTGTGCACGCTTAGCCGATCTTGCTGTGGATAGATTCATAAAATTTATACAGGCAATTACGAGAATGAACAGCGCGACGATAGAGTATATATACACATAAGCAATGTCACCATTGGGTTCCACTTCCGAATCAAGGTGTGAGTAAAGGTGAATAGATGCAAGCGGCCATAAATGCAGACGATTTACGTCAGACCTGTTTCTACCGTCGTCGAGTGGTCCCATGTGGTTATTAAGGAAACCGGGAAATTCAGCTGTAAGTTGTTCAGGGGCAGTGCCTTCACCAAGAAGAAGGTAAGTTGCATAATTGTTACTTCCCCAACTCCTGGCAAGGTTATCCGCGCCAAACACATTTTCAATTGTTTTAAATGATCCCAGAAAATCAAATTTAAAATGAGAGTTGAGTGGAACGTCCTCCATTACACCGGTGACTTTCATTTCAATGCTTAGCCCAAAATTATTATAGGTGATTTGCTTTCCTACCACATTTTCAGATCCGAAATATTTTTCAGCTGTGGTTTTAGTCAAAACCACAGCATTGGGTTCCAAAAGGGCTGTTTCCGGATCTCCATCCAGCACTTTCCAGGAGAAAACCTTAAAAATATTCTGATCACCAAAGAAAAATCTTTCTTCCTGAATGTCTTTTCCATTTGCCTTCACAAGGGGACTATATCCTGACTGAAACCTAACCGCATATTCAATCATTCCGCTGAAATCATTTTCCAATAATGGTCCAAAAGGCGGAGCTACATGACCCAGATGCAGGCTGGTCTCGCCATCCTTGTTCATCCATTCCCGGGAAACCCGGTAAATCCGTTCGGATTTTTCATGGTATTGATCAAAACTTAATTCATCCTTAACAAATAATAAAATTAATATGCAAGCGGCAATTCCAATGGCCAGCCCGCTGACATTAATAAAAGTGTAAACTTTTTGACGGGTAATATTTCGGAGTGCAATGGTTATATAGTTTTTAAGCATGACCGTTATGGTTTATGTCTAATGACTGCTCTTCAAAATACAAGTCGCTTTCTATTAAACTCTTTCCGCAATTGATACTGCATATGTTTCTTCCCTTAGTAAGCAACTGAAAGAGGTTCAACATCCTCAAATTCACCAAGATATATACCTTTCAATATTATCTTCTTATATATAAAACATAAACGGAAAAAATAAGGGAAAAGTTATATTTCTCCCTGAGACGAATTAGTTATCGTTTTTCTCTTTTACTCTGTTAACCTTCCGGTCGTACTTGTAGTCGTATTTGTAGTCGTAGTTATACGAATAGTCTCTATCGAAGTTAAAATCAAAATCATAGTCGAAATCAAAATCGAAGTCGAAGTCGGAATCAAAATCATAGTCGAAATCAAAATCGAAGTCGTCAAAATTGAAATTGAAATTTTCATTATTCGACCGACCCTTAGAATCTTTCATTCCTACGACCAGATATTTGCCTTTGCCCCCACTCAGATATTCGGCTCCTTCAATTTCAGTTTCTGAAGAAGCTTCGATCCATTTCAGGCTTCCGTTAGTTATGGACACTGCTACCGGACCTGAAGAAGTTATCTCCAGCGTGATAATTCCTGCCAACCTGGAAAGCTTAACGCTATTTTTGTCAGCTCCATCTACAACAATTTCACGATCTCCATTTTCAAGAGACACTTTTTTCACATTTCCTTTCAGAATTACCTTATCGAAGTATTCCAAATCCTCATACCTGGAAGATTGCGCAAAAGCAGTTGCTCCAAGCAACAAAATGACAAGCGCTGAAGTTAACTTTCTCATGATTATTTCTTTTTTCGAATTATGACATCACCGTTATACGTCTTAAACAACATTTCAGGTCCGCCTCCATTTACATCTCCAACCGTCCACTCTTCAATGGAGATTTTATAAACACCATCCTCATCCCTGCCAGACTCTTTAGTTTTGGCTTCCTTCAAATTCAGTTCAAAATCTGTAAGGATGTCATTTCTTTCGGATCTCATTTTAAAAGTAGCTTTCACTGTGGGAGGGAATGTAATATCCACATCTCCATTAAATGTTGTAAACGCCATGGGCGTGTCTGGGGTTACACTTACAAAAGTGGCGGTGATGTCGCCATTGTGAGAATTAAGGATTGCAGCTCCTGAAATGTTTCTGGCAGCAATACCTGCATTGTGGTTCGTGATTTCGACATTGCCGTTTATATTTTCAACGGTGAAATCTCCACCATTATGACCGGTTAATTTTAAATCAAACTTAGTGGGCACCTGAATTTCCATGATTACATCCCGGTTATAACCGCCACTAACGGTAACAAGATTTTCAGATTCCTTAGCTGTTATCCCAAGGGATCTGTTTGGAATTTTCATCAAGCCATCCTTTGTTCCTTTATTAATTTTTTGCTGTTCGGTGCTGACTTTCAAAATTACATCTTTGCCTGAATATCCCGTAACTTTAATTGTTCCATTTGGCAAGGAAAGTTTCAATGCACCGGTTTTGTCCGGACTGGAAAGAGGTATTACTATTTGATCATATTCCTGCGCTTTCGCCTGAAATACGATAATAAGTATAAATACTCCAACCAGTTTAATCATTTGCTTTTTCATTTTTCTCAATTTAAATTTATTCATCCCTTTATTTCTTTGTCTTTATTGATTTTTCTTTATAAAGATGTCACCATTAAAGGTTTCAAAATCAAGTTTCACTCCTCCGTTTCCAACTCTGACAGAGGTTGTTTCATCTATCTTATAGGTTGTTCCATGACCTCCCCGCTCGGTTGTGGTGGCTATTGCCGGTAACCGTTCCTTGATGGAGAAATTCGTATAGAACTCACCATTAAAACTTTTGAAACTCATGTCTGCTGATAATGCAGAGGGGTAAGTGACGGTTAAATCCCCATTAAGGGTATAGTATTCAGAATTTTCTTTCGGCAGATCAGTGTAGTGAATCTCCACATCTCCGTTTATTGTTCTCACTTTCAAAGCCTCCCTTACATCATTCAGGTATATTGCTCCATTTACATTGTTCGCCTGTATTTTTCCGGATACATTTTTTACTTCAATGTCTCCTTTATTAACCGTGGAAAGAATGACATTCAAATTTTGTGGCACTCTTACGGCAAAGTCATAAAGAAAACTACCCTTAAAATCACAGTTGTTCCAGTTATATCTCCGTCCCCGTTCACAATCACACTTACACATACCATCCACAAATATCTCCAGGGTGTCTCCGTATTCCTCTGTTCCAATGCTAAGTTTGGTTATCATGTCTTCAAGGGAAGATTGGGTTTTTGCTTTCAGACTCTCATTGATTTCCATTGTCACCTTTGATCCGGTATATCCCTCCACTTTAATAAACCCATTGACATTAGAAATCCTTAACACCTTTGCCGGACCAGCCAAATCATATTCCTTATTGATAGTTTGCTTCCTTTCCTGACCATTAGCCGCAATCGATGCAAAACAAAATGTTGAGATAATAATTAGTGTTTTCATATTAACTTAGTTTTTGAATACTTTCATGAATTTTATTTCTAACATCTTCATCCAGGTCTTCTTTTTGCATAAGTTCCTGAAGTCTTTCAATGGAATTTTTTTCCTGCATCAGTACCATTGCTTCCGCCAAAGCATACTGCATCGTGGCATTATCCTGGTTGGGTATCGCCTCCACAAGTCCCTGTCGCACAACTGGATTATTGGAGTATCGTAATAATACTTCCACGGATGCGAGCCTCACATTTACATTATCATCATTATTTAATGTGTTTAGCAAAGCAAGGATCATCCTTTCATCAACCTTATCAGCATCCATAGCAAGATTTACAGCTTTAAGTCTGTCGGTTGCAATTGGCTCTTTGATTAAGGTAAGCATCATAAGTCCCTTCATTTCGGAAACCTGGGTAGTCAGAGCGTCAATCTTTTCATAAGGAATAGAAGATTGCGTCCACTGACCAATTCCGAACCCAACAATAACTAATACAAATGCATAAGCCAGCCGTATTGCAGATTGACTAAAACCGAGATTAGTTAACCAGATGTTAAGACCGGTAATCGCGTTTCCCCTGGATTTGGAAGCTTTTAGTTTAGCGAGGTTTGCATAAAACGCTGCTCGCAAATTTTCACCGGGCTCAGGAATCCGGAAATCAAGTTGGCGATCCAGGTCCGAAATTTCCTTTAGCTCCTGAAGACCAATTTCACCAATTTCAATTGCCTTCTCTAAAAGAATTAATTCTTCAGGTAAAATTTCAAGGTTATTGAATTTTGCAATTAGCTGCTTTTGTCTTTCCTTATCCATGGTTCAATTTTGTTTTTTGAAATATATCTTTCAACTCTTTAAGGGCTCTGAAAATCTTCACTTTCACAGTTCCTTCAGAACAATTAATAATTGTCCCAATATCTTTATACTTCATTCCTTCCAATTTGCTAAGCGTAATTAATTCTCTTTTTTCTTCATCCATCATAGAAATACATTTCTTTAACAACGAAACATTATCATCCACTTCATCTTTTGTCACTAATTCTCCATGATCTGTTAAACGGTCACTATAATTTTCAAGAGATTCTCGTTTACCCAATTTATTATTTACCCTGTAATTGTCAGCGTGAATATTTCGAGCAATGTGAAATATCCAATGCTTAAACTGGCCTTCACCTTTAAAATTCTTTTTGTACTTTACAATTCTCATAAACACATTTTGAATTAAATCCTCGCAAACCTCACTGTCGTTCCCTAGCCTGTAAAAAAAAGCAAACAAAATCCTGTTATATCTTTCGAAGAGCAGTCCAAGCTTATCCAGGTCGCCATTCTTGACCTGCATCATTAATGCATTATCTGTAAGTGAATCCAACAGCTTCAGGTTTGGTCGACCAGTTTGCTTATTTGTGAAGGGAAACCGCAACTGATCAGTAAAAGTTACACTGCAGTATTAATTTTATTAAATTTCAGCTATGAAGCGGAGAATCTGAAATCTATTGCCGGGAATTATTTGCGGAAATGAGCACTTTTACAGGCTTTTTGGAGCCGTGCTGATAATAGGACAGATTGTAAGTAAACTCTCCAATATCCGTAAACGGAGGATTTGATTCATTCACCGTTGCCCTAATTGTTTCTGATTTCTTTGCAGGAATATTTATTACATCAATTTCATCACCATTCAAATCTGATAATGGACATTCCAGTATTTTTCCATTTTTATTAATGCATATTGAAGGGTATTTAATCCTTTTACGCAGCAGCAGGTTATTGTTATAGAACTTCAATTTGTAAGTCGCCTTAAAAGTAAAGCTCGAAGGATCAAAATCCTGTTCTTCAACTTCAATTAAAGACACTAGCAAACTACCCGGCCTGGAGAATACCATGAAGTAATAATATAAAAAAATTGTGTTTGCAAATATGATTATTATCAGTTTTTGATCATTTGAGGCAATCTAATCTCCCATAAGTTTTATATCTTTCGATAAATATTTAATAACTCGAAATGAGAAGATTTGTCCATAATATCTGGTTGCTCGCGTTAATAATGTCTCTTTTAGCTGCTTGCGGTAAGCCATCTAAAAACACGGAGCAGGATGAGAATCCAGTAGAAAATTTTAGCGGTCTCGTCTCAATTAACGGCACAGAACTTTATTGCAAAATAATTGGCAGCGGTGAACCCGTGGTAATTCTGCATGGAGGTCCTGGTTTGGATCACACGTATTTACTTCCACATTTTTTAGCCCTCGCAGATAAGTACCAATTAATCTTCTATGATCAACGGGGCGGCGGTCAATCTTCTATCAATGTTGACACGGCCTCTATTTCTATGGAAAATTTTATAGAAGATCTGGAAGGAATCAGAAAACATTTCGAAGTGGGCAAAATAAGTCTCATGGCTCATTCTTTCGGAGGCTTGATCGCGATGAACTACGCTATTAAGTACCCGGAGAATCTGAATTCCTTGATATTAATTGGATCGGTTGCTCCAACATCAGAAATGATGCAGAGCGCAAGCCTGCTGGATGCTGCAAATGTTTCACCTGAAGACAGTATTGAATTTAACGAGATTCTAACCTCCGAAGAGATGGCGAATGGGGAAGCTGCCGCTATTGAAAAACTAATGCGTCTGAGCTTCAAAAGACAATTCTTTAACAAAAATTTTGCTGATAGTTTAAACCTGTCGATTACGGAAAGATTTATAACGACAAGCGGACTGTTGAGTGGTTTGCAAAAGGATCTGATTGATTTTGACCTTACCGATGAATTGGCTCAGGTAACCGTGCCGACTTTGATTATTTATGGAGATTATGAAACCACTTATAAAGTCTCTGATGAAATTCTTTACAAAACAATGCCGAATGGACAGAATTGGGTATTAAGAGATTGCGGTCATTTTCCATTTATTGAGAAGAAGAACGACTTTGAAAGGATCGTAAACAATTTTATGGCCGGATTAAAGGAGTGATTTCAATGGAGTATCTGACTAAAATTAATGAAATCTCTGAGCAAGCCAGGCAGGAGTTTTCCTCTTTGACAATTGACCAATTAAATTGGAAACCACATCCTGATAAATGGTCAATTGGCCAATGCCTTGACCACATTATTACCACTAATTCAACCTATCTTCAGGTCTTTGAATCAATAATTAACAGGAAGTACAAATCAGACCTATGGAGTCGTCTGAGTCCTTTCTCCAATTATTTTGGAAACTTTATGATAAAAACTTTAGGACCGGAGCGAAGAAAAGTTTACAGATCTCCCGGAGTTTTCAGACCTTCTCAATCCGAAATTACCCCCGATATAACCTTGCGTTTTATTAAACACAATAATGAACTCATTTCAAGGTCAAACCAAATCAGGGAGTCAGGCTTTGAAGACATTGTGATTCACTCTCCGGCCTCTTTCTTTGTTACATATAAGGTTTCTCACGCCATAGCGATTATTGCCCGTCATGAAGAACGGCATTTGTTACAAGCCTTTGATGTAAAGGGATTATTAATGAGTAGTTAGAGTTTGCTTTGGTGACAAAATTCGCTTTGGCATGCCATATAAAAATAGTTCATCGAAGTTTGAAATTCATTTTTAGGTTTGATTGCACAAAAATCTCTCGAACCATACCAGGCAAGAATTTTTAGTATTTAAACTTTTTGGGTTTTTATTGAAAATCCGGGGTTTTAGGTCAATTTCATACCGTTTAAAGTTGGATTGATACTTTTTTACAAATCATTGGGATGATTTTATCAGTAAGCTTCCATAAATCGGTGTTTATTTGCGCTTACCATGAATCAAAAATCTAAAACAGCAACTTTGATAACCATTGGAGTCATAGCCGCGATAGTGGCATTGGTGCTTAAAAAGCGAAAGAAATTATCAGTCTGGATTTCAAACCATTGATTGATTGCACTAGGTGTTTTGAGTGTTGAAGGAGTCACCGAAAGGTGGCTTCTTTTTTTTGGCGTGAATTAATCCTTCCATTTGATATTGCACCCAACGCTGGGAATTTGGAGATCCGAAACCGGATTCCCGCTCAAAACCGCATCAATAGCGTTGCGCAAATCTGTTCCTGTTAAAGGAGTTTCATTACCGGGTCTGCTGCCATCGAGTTGACCGCGGTAAACCAGCTTCATACGCTTGTCAAAAAGATAAAAGTCAGGAGTACAGGCAGCGCCATAGTCCCTGGCTACTTCCTGGGTTTCATCAAATAAATAAGGAAATGAGTAGCCATATTTGATCGCTTCTTCCTTCATTTTTCCAGGTGAATCTTCCGGATACTCCTTAATATCATTCGAACTGATTCCAATAAAACTAACTGCACGTTTAGTGTAATCATTGGTGATCCGGACTAATTCCTCCCGAACATGCTTCACATAGGGACAGTGATTACAGATGAACATTATTACTGTGGCAAACTCAGACTTCAATTGATTGAGTGACATTTGTTGTCCGGAAACTGTATCCGGCAGAATAAAGTCCGGGGCTTCTGTACCCAGAGGAACCATTTTAGATGGAGTAAGAGACATTGTAATGTATTTTAAACTTATTTCTAACTTAGCTAACTTTTATCAAAATATCCAGAATTAAACTTTTTGTTATTAACAATGAATCTACCAGAGAAAATTACCGAATTGGAAAAAAGTGCAATCCACCTTGAGCCTGATGTAGAAGAAAGAAAAGAGATCAGGAACTGGATGGTGAATTATACGGAAGATTTCCTGAATTCAATTCGAGATTTGAAAACCTATGAGATCGAAGATGCAGGTTGGAAGAACGACCCATTTCAGGAATCCGGAATTAATGATTTCAAAGAACTCGATCCTTATTTGAGATCTGTAGATAATTCCGGAATTAACCCCGCTTCTGGCGGGCATCTCGGATATATTCCCGGCGGCGGTTTGTACACCTCAAGTATTGGCGATTATTGGGCAGCCATTACTAATAGGTATTCAGGTATTTTATTCGCAAATCCAAACGCGGTGCGCATGGAGAATCAACTCATCCGCTGGATGGCCCAACTAGCCGGATATCCGAAAGGATGTGCAGGAAATCTTGCCTCAGGTGGCAGCATTGCCAATCTTAGCGCCATTGTTACCGCCCGAAAAGCATCAAAGGTTAAGGCAGCAGATTTTCCAAAGCTGGTTATTTACCTTTCCCCACAAACTCACCATTGTGTTGACAAAGCCATAGTTATCGCGGGTCTTGAAGAATCAGTTCTTAGAAGACTCCCATTGAATAGCCTGCATCAAATTGATGCCGATAAATTTGAAGTCCTTGTTGAAAAGGATATTGCAGATGGATTGAAACCATTTCTTCTCGTAGCTTCTGCCGGAACAACAGATACCGGCGCAATTGATCCATTATCCCGGCTCGGCGACATTTGCGAAACAAATAATATTTGGTTCCATGTTGATGCTGCATACGGGGGGTTCTTCCTGATGTGTGATTCTGTTAAATCAAAGTTTAGAGGCATTGAAAAATCTGATTCTCTGGTGATGGATCCACATAAAGGTTTGTTCTTACCATATGGACTTGGAGTTGTGCTGGTGAAAGACGGACAAATGATGAAAGAGGCTTTTAAGTATTTCGCCAATTACATGCAGGATGCTCATGTTGTTTCAGAAGATGTTTCCCCGGCCGATGTTTCTCCTGAACTCACCAAACACTTCCGGGGTCCGCGACTATGGCTACCTTTGAAAATCCATGGTCTGAAAGCCTTTAGGGATTGCCTGGAAGAAAAAATTCTTCTTACTAATTATTTTTATCAGGAACTTCAGAAGATTAATGGGTTTGAAGTGGGACCCGAACCGGAGCTCTCAGTGTGTATTTACCGATACAGACCCAGCTCCGGAGATATTAATGAATTCAACCGATCTCTTGTTAAAGAAATGCATAAGGATGGCCGGGTCTTCATTTCTTCTACTACCATTAATGGTGAAGTATTTCTACGACTGGCGGTACTCTCTTTCAGAACCCATCTTCGTGAAATAGATTTAGCGCTTAGTACACTTAAAGAAAAAATCCGGATCCTGGAGTCAAAGTAAATTTCCGAATTCTTACCTTTTCCT
>DASWHX010000160.1:0-12313 GCA_036397995.1 Cyclobacteriaceae bacterium | reverse complement strand
ATAAATTATAAAAGCTATATAATAACTTGTAGAAACTCAAAAAATAATTAACCTCAGAACTTGACTTCATCGATTAATTGTCACTGACATGGAAAACAATCTTAATAATGGGAACACTTTAAATTTGGTAAAAACTGGGGGGGTGTTTGGATAAAAAAATTTACAAATACAGACAAATTTCTCTCATATCTGCCTTTGAACTTTGGTTTCAGTATAAACTACAGGCATTAAAAACGCTGGAATACAAAGTACAAAAGCAACCTTAAATATCTTCACCCAGATATTGCTGCGCTTCTTCAAAAAGTTGCTCTTTGCTGATAGGATTGACGCCAACTGACTCGCAGGCAATCCCACCGCCCAGATTTGCTAAAGCAGCGATTGACTTTGGGCTTAATCCCGCTACCAATGCTAAGGCGGCAACGCTTACTACAGTATCGCCAGCTCCTGAAATGTCCGCAATTGTTCTTACGTGTGAGGGTATATGATGCTTTTCCTCTTTATAATCAATAAAGATGCCCCTGGCCGAAAGGGTGGCTAATACTCCCTCGCAATTAAGCCTGCTTTTTACTTCGTTAGTGGCTTTAATTATCGATTGCAAGTCGTAATGAGGCAGATCGATTCTAAGTCCTTCCCGGATTTCCTTGAGATTCGGTTTGAATAACGTTACACCCTGATAGTTCAGGAAGTTCTTAATCTTTGGATCAACAATTACGGGCTTGTTATGTTTTTTGGCTTCACCAATAGTTTCACTTATTATATTCTTAGTAATAGTACCCTTGTCATAGTCTTCAAAAATTACCGCCTCCACATTGGGCATTGCAGTCTTAATTATCTCCAGCAGACTCTTCTCTTCCGCGGCTTTTATCGGATCGGTTATCTCGGAATCATATCGAAAAACCTGCTGCGATCCGGATATGACTCTCGTTTTTACTGTTGAGACTCTGTTTTCAGATTGTAAAATTCCATTCTCAGGTAATCCTAATTCTTTAATCTCATGAATAAGTCTTCTGCCATCATCATCTGAACCCACCACGGAACAAATTGTTGACCCGGCACCAAGTGCCAATAGATTTAGTGCCACATTGCCGGCACCTCCAAGGTGGTAATCCTGACTGCTAACTTTTACTATGGGTATGGGTGCTTCTACCGAAACTCTTTCAATATGACCGCGGATGTAGCAATCAACCATGAGGTCTCCAATTACAAGGAAATTCATTTGTGAAAATTTCTGGAAGACCTCTTCGAGTTTCATTGGATTTAATTTACGAAAGTTTTGCTAAAGCCTCTTTAATTCTTCGAATTGCCTCGACAATTTCTGCTTCACTGGCCGCATAAGATAATCGGATGTTTTCGGGCGAGCCAAACGCATCCCCGCTTACAGAAGACACATGGGCTTCTTCCAGAAAATACATTACCAGGTCACCGGAGTTTGAAATTTTCCGATCTCCAGCCGATTTTCCAAAATAACTGCTAAAATCAGGGAAGAAATAAAATGCGCCGGCAGGTTTATAGTTTTTAACGCCTGGAATTTCATTCAAAAGATCATAAGCCAGATCCCGGCGCTTTAAATACGCTGCCGCCATTTCTTTGGTGGGACCAAAATCGGACTTCAAAGCAGCCAGGGCGGCGCGTTGTGCAATTGAGTTTGTAGCCGATGTAATCTGGCCTTGCATCTTATTACATGCTTTCGCTATAAACAATGGAGCTGCAATGTATCCTACACGCCAGCCGGTCATCGCAAAACCTTTCGAGAATCCGTTTACGGTTATGGTTTTTTCCTTCATCTCCGGAATCGAGCCAATAGAAAATTTTTTTCCGGTAAAGTTGATATACTCATAGATCTCATCGGAGATCACCAGAATGTTTTTGTCTTTTAGAACATCCGCGATTTGTCTGAGTTCTTCTTCAGTAAAAACAGACCCGGTTGGATTACTTGGAGATGAAAAAATCATCATCCGGGTTTTAGAGGTAATAGCATCTGCAATTTGGTCGGCAGTTGCTTTGTAGTTGTTGTTAAGATTCCCTTTTACAAAAACAGGAACACCTTCAGCAAGTTTCACGATTTCACTGTAGGTTACCCAATAGGGTGCAAGAATGATTACTTCATCTCCCGGGTTTAGCAAACTTAAAAAAACATTGGCGATAGATTGCTTGGCACCGGTTGAAACAACTATGTTTTGGTAAGCCCAATCAAGATTATTATCGCGGCGCAATTTCTCCGCGATAGCTTCCCTTAAATCTGTGTACCCGGCCACGGGGGGATAAGTAAAGTATTTACCTTCATCTATAGCCTGCTTGGCAGCTTCACAAATATGTTTTGGAGTTTTAAAATCTGGTTCACCAAGGCTAAGGCTGATGATATCAACTCCTCTTTCCTTAAATTCTCTGGCTTTTTGAGCCATTACCAGCGTTTCGGATTCAGCTAGCGCCAAAATTCGGTTTGAAAGTTTTTCCATCAATTAATTATATGAAGCAAAAATAGTGTTTTTGTATTCGGATGAAATATATGGAGGCATTTTGTGATTTACTGCTTACTCTGAATAATTAATTCGGTTCAGAATACTTCTTCCCAGGGTAATTTCATCCGTAAATTCGAGTTCACCTCCGACAGGTATCCCCCGGGCAATCGTAGAAATTTTAAGACCAAAGCCTTTCAATTTTCTTGAAATATAGAATGCGGTTGTATCTCCTTCCAAAGTGGGACTTATGGCCAGGATGATTTCCTTAATCTCCGGGTCGGCCTGGATCCGCTTTATTAAGGATTCAATCTGAAGTTCATCGGGTCCAATGCCGTCAATTGGTGAAATAACTCCTCCGAGTACATGATACATTCCCTGGTATTGCGAAGTATTTTCGATGGCGAGAATGTCAGGTGTATCTTCCACAACACAAATAGTGGAGTGGTCTTTTTTAATGGAACGGCATGTGCATTCGGTGTTATCTGAAATCATAAAACATGTACCACAATACGTAATTCTACTACGAAGATTAAGAAGTGAATTTGCCAGACTTTCTGTTTCTTCTATTTTCTGTTTCAGTAGAAATAATGCCAATCGCAATGCGGTTTTTTTTCCAATACCCGGAAGTTTTGAAATTTCATTTACAGCATCTTCAATTAGTTTGGAAGGAAATTGCATGGGTATTTCTAAAGAACAGCCGCATTTATTCCCGCATCGAGGATAGCTTCCTTCATGGGTCGAAGAAATGGCTCATCGCCTTTTTTTACAGCACACTTTCCTTTGTAATGAATGATCCACGTACACTGCTCAGCTTGTTCATTAGAGTGCTTACAGACTTTAACTAGTGTGCTGATCACGTGATCGAAAGTATTTACATCATCATTAAAGACCACAAGATCTTTCAGATCATCTACCTTTACATCTTCCAAAACCTCCTGCGGTTCATCATGCTTAAAGATATTGTACATAATTGTTTACTGCTTTACTGCCAGGGTTTGTTGCAAAAGTAATAAAAATTAAAGTATTATCGCATTCAAAAATCCTGTTATGAGTCCGGTTTTAGTATTTAGCGTAGTCGGGGGCTACTTTATTTTGCTGATAACAATAGCTTTTTTTACCGGAAGGCAGGCAGATTCAAAAACCTTTTTCACAGCGAACCGGCAATCGCCGTGGTATCTTGTTGCCTTCGGAATGATTGGAGCCTCTCTGTCGGGAGTTACATTTATCAGCGTTCCGGGGTGGGTGGGAACAATTCAATTTTCTTATTTTCAAATGGTGCTGGGATACCTGCTTGGTTACCTGGTGATAGCAACTGTGTTAATGCCGCTTTACTACAAGTTAAATCTGATCTCCATTTATACCTACCTGGAACAACGCTTTGGATTTTGGTCATACAAAACCGGTGCATTTTTTTTCCTGCTTTCACGAGTAGTAGGATCGTCATTCCGATTGTTTTTAGTGGCAAGCGTTTTACAGCTTGCTATTTTTGATGCCTGGGGTGTTCCTTTTGAACTCACTGTTGTCATCACTATTATTTTGATCTGGGTATATACCTTCAAAGGCGGAATAAAGACTATCGTTTTTACTGATACTCTTCAAACCCTGTTTATGCTTTTGGCAGTTATAATTTCTATTAAAATAATAACCTCTGAACTTGGAATTTCATTGAGTGAAGCGATTGGCCAGATAAAAGAAGGCCCTCATTCTCAAATATTCTTTTGGGACCAGGTCGATAGCAAGAATTTTTTTAAACAATTTCTGAGCGGTGCGTTTATTGCGATTGTGATGACGGGACTTGACCAGGATATGATGCAAAAAAATCTAACCTGTAGAAACCTTCGTGACGCTCAGAAAAATATGTTTTGGTTTTCCATCATTCTTGTTCTTGCCAATGTACTGTTTCTCGCTTTGGGAGCTATGCTTTACATTTATTCATCATCAAAAGGAATTGATGTTCCCGCGAATACAGATGACCTGTTTCCTTCGCTTGCTATTAATCATTTCAGTACTTTTGCGGGAATTGTATTTCTACTGGGGATAACTGCGGCTGCTTATTCAAGCGCGGACTCCGCTTTAACTGCTTTAACAACTTCCTTTTGTGTCGATATACTGAATTTTAAGGAAGGAGAAGACAGGCGCGCTACCAGAATCAAAGTACACATTGGATTTTCACTCATCCTGCTGCTGGTGATTATAATCTTCAAACAAATAAATAATCAGGCAGTAATAAGTGCGGTTTTTACGGCGGCAGGTTATACGTATGGACCTTTGCTTGGGCTGTATGCCTTCGGATTGTTTACCCGGAAAAAACCGGTTGATAAATTTGTACCCTGGATTTGCGTAGCTTCACCCATAATTTCCTACGTCCTGAATCTTAATTCCGAACAGTTGTTTATGGGATATAAATTTGGTTTTGAAATTCTTATTTTAAATGGTTTGATCACTTTTCTGGGGTTGTTGCTGGTAAGCAGGAAATCCAATACCTTCAGTTAAAATAATAATTAAGTCCAATCATAAATCCCCTGGGTATTTGTACTTCCATGCCTGATCTACGGTTAGGTGTGTAACCCTGCTTATTATAAAAAGGAAACTGAGGATTGTAATTTGTATAGGGTGAGAAAGAATAATTATTGAGTATTGTTGCGATGTCCATGAGATTATAGATATACAAATTAATCGCGAAAGGAACATTGCGTGGCTGCAAATCATATTTCAATTTCAATTCATAGTTCCAGAAAGCACCCTCTCTAAAACCAAATTGTCCGTTATAAGGGCTGATTCCCTTATTGGTGTAGTTCCACACTGCTACCTGATTCCTGCCAATTTGGGAATCCAGCCGGGTCTCAAATGTGCTGATAGGTTGGCCGTCTTTAAAAAGTATCAGCAAACTTGCCGAAAATGATTTTGAAAACTTCCATCCAAAAAGAGTGCGAACTATGAAAGCCCGATCCGAATCATATCGCCCCACATGATTGATGTAATTATTAGGATTTGCTAAACTTTCCGAAAGCTCACCCGGAGAATTATGCAAAGGACCATTGCCGGTAGGGCCGTAGCCCACGATCATATAAGCAGAAAAAGATACGGAAAGAAATAATTTTTCACCTTCTGTTGAGAGATTCATCGTTGAACCCGCATAAAAGGGATTATCAAAAGGAAAATTGGCTTTCTTGTCTGAATTAATTTCCAAGGTTTCCGGCTTAAAATTGGTTACCCTGTAATTGATTTCATTTCCCCCGTCAAAATAAAAAATTGATTTGCCACGAAAACTCTCAAAATAACCGATGCTTGCGGTATCCTGATCAAACTCCACCGTCCATAAGTTTCGAAATGATCGAAATTCATTGTTGATAGCGAAATACCAGTTCTTGCCCAAATGCCAATCCCAGGAAAGATCGATATAGTAAACCGATGGTTGCTTGAGGTTGGAACCCAGGAAATGATACCCGCCTCCGGTTGTTGAATACAATCCTGTAGCTTCATTAGATTGAAATTGTTGATCTCCATTTGCGTCATTCCAGAAGTATGATTGCCCGGTGTAATAATCTTCAGATAAGAATCGGATGTGATCGAAGTTAAAGGGAATCCTGCCTCGCCCTATATCAAGATTAAGTTTGTTATTTTGATTGGGCTTATAGCTAAGCCTGCCCCTTAACTGGCCGGCAATATTAAGATATGATTTGCTGGTTATTAAAAAGCCATCGAATGAAAAACCACCCCGCCCATCAAACTCAAATTTTCCTCCACTAAATGTTTTATTGAAATTGAGATTTGCCTCATTTTCCAGGAGAGCGCCGGTGAATTTATTTGAATTCCATTCAGTAACATAGAGGGGAATGAAAGGAGTGTCAACTGTTTGAAGATAAACCGGATTCTGATAAAATCTCTCTTTTGGGTTATGTTCAATAACTCCGTTATTTGTGATTATCGAAAAAGCAAACCCTTTTGCATTTAGTTGAATTGTATTTTGATGATTGAGATTTAATTGATTGACATTAGCTGAAGGATACCAGGGTTCCATTCCCTCACCATCCTGATCAATTAAATTCCGGCTGTGGCTGGGATTCACTTTTTCAATAGAATGAAGAGCCAGGTTTAATCCGAGATTTAATTTCCGCCCTTTTCTGTTTCTGGTTCCCCAGACTGAGACTGACCCTTGATTCAGTCTGGAAGATTCCATTTCATCATAATAAAATTCTGAAAACAAATTGTCGCGCTGCTGAAAGGCAACTATGGACTGCAGAAAATCAAAAGGTGCATCTGAACGCAAAGGAATCTTTGCTGATAAAAGAATATTTCCAAATCTTTCCGTATACAATTCACTTATACCGGTGAAGTCAAACCTGATCTGATCCCTGGAACCCAAAGTAGCCTGGGTTGAAAAGGGAATTATCTTTCCATTAAATTCTAAATTTTTGAAAAAATAGAGACTGCCGGAATTATTAAGATGCTTGCGTAACTCAATGGGTTGATAAGCCCCGGGAAATGCGGAACTGTGACCTTGCAAAGTATTTACATACTCCTCATACCAGGGTACTTTCTCTCCAAGCCTTCCTCCTGAATAATTCAAAATTATTTCTTCTTTCCCTCCGGCTTTTGAATGAAATTCAATTTCAGATGAAGTTAAATCGAAACCCACATCTTTGTTATAAAGGAACGGCTTATATAAAGTTGTGCCCGGGAAATACATATCATTTATGCGGTGGCCATCATAATAATATTTGTTCCATTTAAACGAATGACCAACAAGTGAAAAAACATAAGGATCGGGTGCGCTGAAATCAGCCATCGTATTTATCTGGTTATAGGCGAAGTCATAATAGTTAGACACCAGGTGATCCAATGTGTAATGATGGTATGTATTCTCTATAAATTCATTCGTTACAAGGTTTCTGTGAACAAGATTACTCGCAGCCCGGGAAGTATCCTGCTGGGCATTCAATGTGCCGGTTAAGAACCAACAAACCACGCCAGGTGCAAACACACGGGCAAAGTTTGTGAGAGTTAAGATTCCGGGATTTGTGGTCATTGTTGCGAATATCGGCTCTGTTTGCAGAATATGAAAGTCATTACAGTTCTGTAAATGAAGAAAATTTTGATAACCTGATAATTGTGCCTCTTTTGCCTGACTCATGTCATTTTTTTTGCCAGGGAAGGTGGGTACTTTTTCAACCCGAGAAAGTCAAAATTTAAGGCTGTGAAGTGATGAAAAATCCAAAATACGTAACGCTGGATGGTAACGAAGCTTGTTCCTATGTTGCCTACAGAGTAAATGAAATTTGTGCTATTTATCCAATAACGCCTTCTTCCTCAATGGCGGAACTTGCCGATGAATGGTCATCGAAAAAGATCACAAATATTTGGGGATCGGTACCTACAGTTTATGAAATGCAAAGTGAAGCAGGCGCTGCAGGAGCAGTCCACGGTTCATTGCAATCCGGTGCACTAACCACAACTTTCACAGCTTCTCAGGGGCTGCTCCTCATGATCCCTAATATGTTTAAAATAGCCGGCGAACTTACGCCCGCGGTCTTTCATGTGTCAGCACGATCAATTGCAACCCACGCCCTTTCTATTTTCGGAGATCATAGCGATGTAATGGCAACCCGCACGACTGGATTTGCACTGCTGGCATCGGCAAATGTGCAGGAGGCAATGGACATGGCATTAATTGCTCAGGCAGCAACATTGGAATCCAGAATTCCATTTTTGCATTTCTTCGATGGATTCAGAACTTCTCATGAAATCTCAAAAGTTGAACTGCTGAAGGAAGATGTGATGAGAAAAATGATTAATGAAAAGTTAATTCATGACCACCGGAACAGGGCTTTATCTCCAGACCATCCTGTAATTCGGGGAACCGCGCAAAACCCGGATGTGTTTTTCCAAAACAGGGAAGCTGCAAATTCATTCTTTAACAACTGTCCTGGCATTGTCCAAGTGAAAATGGATGAATTCGCTAAACTGACAGGAAGACAATATCACCTCTTTGACTATTACGGCAACCCCGAAGCAGATAGGGTGGTAATTGCCATAGGTTCCGGAACAGATACGCTGAAAGAAACTGTTGATTATCTAAATAGTCATGGAGGAAAAGTAGGATTAGTTATTGTCAGACTCTATCGACCATTCGATGCTTCCGCATTAATTGCTTCCATTCCCAAATCTGTTAAAGCAATTGCGGTTCTTGATAGAACAAAAGAGCCTGGATCTCCGGGTGAACCTCTTTACCTTGATGTAACTCAGGCCGTTATGGATGATCATTTTAAGACAAATCCGCGATTCGAAGAAATTCCACGGTTGGTGGGTGGCAGGTACGGATTGTCGTCAAAGGAATTTACTCCATCAATGGGGATTGCGGTATTTGAAAACCTGAAACAGGGAAATCACAAAAATCAATTTACAATTGGGATTCATGATGACGTAACCGGATCGAGTCTCAACTTTGATCCCGACTTATGTTTGGAGCCTGACGAAGTGTATCGTGCGGTTTTTTATGGACTGGGTGCCGACGGTACGGTTGGAGCAAATAAAAACTCAATCAAGATTATCGGCGAACAAACCGGGAATTATGCACAGGGGTATTTTGTGTACGATTCAAAGAAATCCGGTTCAATGACGGTCTCTCATTTGAGATTTGGTCCGAATAAAATCAATTCGCCTTACCTAATCCAAAAGTCAAATTTTATTGCCTGTCATCAGCCGGTCTTTCTTGAAAGAATTAATGTTATTCAGTCCTTAATGAAGAGTGGAATTTTCTTATTGAATTCACCATTGCATCCGGAGGAAGTTTGGCAAAATCTGCCAAAAGAAATTCAAAAAGGTTTAATTGAAAAAAATGCAAGACTTTTTACAATTGATGCCCAAAAGGTAGCGACAGAAACGGGAAGCCGCAGAATAAATACCGTCATGCAGGCCTGTTTCTTTAGTATTTCTGAAGTTCTTCCAAAGGAGAAGGCAATTGCAGCGATAAAAGATTCTATCCAAAAAACATACGGAAAAAAAGGTTCCCGGATTGTTGACATGAACCTAATGGCCGTTGATAATTCCCTGAATCACCTGCATGAAATTCCCTTGCCGAAGGTGCCAGATTCTAAATTCAGAATAATGGATCCCGTTCCTGAAAACTCGCCGGAGTTTGTGAAGAACGTTCTAGGTAAAATCATAGGTGGTGCCGGAGATGAAGTTCCGGTAAGTGCTTTCCCGGTGGATGGAACATACCCGGTAGGAACCGCCCAGTATGAGAAGAGAAATATTGCTCTGAAAATTCCGGTTTGGGATGAAGAAATTTGTATCCAGTGCGGAAAATGTATGATGGTTTGCCCGCACTCTGTTATCCGCGCAAACGTTTATGATCCCAATTATCTGGATTCTGCCCCCAAAGGCTTTAAGTATACCGACAGCAGGGAAAAGGAATGGAAAGAAAAAGGGTTGAAATACACTATCCAGGTTTCACCTGAAGACTGCACGGGTTGCAGTGTTTGTGTGGAAGTTTGTCCTGTAAAAAATAAGTCAAATGTAAGTTTAAAAGCGTTGAATATGGCCGATCAAGCTCCACTGCGACTGGGCGAAAAAGCAAACTGGGAGTTTTTCAACATGATTCCTGACATGGACAGAAGCCAGATCAAGATAACTTCCATTGGTCAGCAGCAAATTCAAAGACCTTTGTTTGAATTTAGCGGAGCCTGTTCAGGGTGCGGCGAGACTCCTTACGTAAAACTACTTTCACAGTTATTTGGCGACAGAGCAATGGTAGCCAATGCTACCGGATGCTCATCCATTTACGGCGGAAATCTACCCACCACTCCCTGGACTAAGAATGCTTTAGGATTTGGACCGGCCTGGTCTAATTCTCTTTTTGAAGATAATGCAGAATTCGGCTTGGGCTTCAGGTTAGCTTTAGATAAGCATGAGGAGAACGCCCGGGCTTTAATTCAGGAGTCAAAGCATTTAGTCGGCAATGATTTTGCAAAAGAGATCCTGGAAGCAAATCAATCGGATGAACAGGGCATCAACCATCAACGTGAAAGAATCAGTAAGCTCAAAAATATTCTTTCTAAAGATAAGTCGGAGAAGGGAATACGATTGTTAAATATTGCTGATTATCTGGTTAAGAAAAGTGTCTGGATAGTGGGTGGTGATGGATGGGCATATGACATTGGGTTTGGCGGGCTAGATCATGTGCTTGCCTCCGGCAAAAATGTTAATATCCTGGTATTGGATACTGAAGTGTATTCAAACACAGGAGGCCAAATGTCAAAATCAACTCCCATAGGTGCCGTGGCAAAATTTGCGGCAAGCGGTAAACCCGGGAAGAAAAAGGATCTGGGTATGATGGCGATGTCTTATGGAAATGTATATGTTGCCACTGTGGCCTTTGGTGCTAAAGATTTGCAAACCTTAAAAGCATTTATAGAAGCAGAGCAGCATGATGGTCCGTCAATCATTTTGGCTTATTCACATTGCATTGCACATGGAATTAACATGGAAGCACCACTGCAACATCAGAAAGCTTTAATTGACTCAGGTCAATGGATCTTATATCGCTATAATCCTAAGCTTGTTGAGGAAGGACAAAATCCGTTGATCATTGATTCTCAGCCAAAGAAAATTTCAATTGAGGAATACATGAATCTTGAAAACAGGTTCAGGATGTTGTGGAAAACCCATCCTGAAAAGGCTAAAGAATATTATAAGCAGGCCACAGAATCTGCTAAAGAGAAACTTGCACAACTTCAATACATAGCCTCCAGGCCTGTAAATGGCCAGGCAAAAAAATTAGAAAACGTTAATCCCTAGAACCATGGACTTAAGCACAAAATACATGGGTTTGAACCTGAAAAGCCCACTCGTGGTATCAGCTTCACCCCTTTCAGAAAAACTGGAAAGTATAAAACTGATGGAAGATTCCGGTGCCTCTGCCGTTGTTTTGTATTCATTATTTGAAGAACAATTTGAGTTCGAACAACATCATCTTCATCATCATACCACCGCGGGCACGGAAAGTTTTGCAGAATCTCTGAGTTATTTTCCGGAAGCCGAAGCATATCGGACCACCCCTGAGGATTACCTGGAATTGATCTTGAAAGCTAAAATGTCCGTTGACATTCCTATCATCGCCAGTTTAAATGGTTATTCAATCGGCGGATGGACTCACTTTGCTAAAATGATGAGCGAAGCTAATGTGGATGGAATAGAATGCAATATCTATTACATTCCCTCCAATCTTGACATGACAGGAGAGGATGTAGAGAATAACTACGTAGAAATACTTCAGCAGGTAAGAGAAAAAGTAAATGTACCTGTGGCTGTTAAACTTAGTCCGTTCTTTTCTAACCTTGCCAATATGGCACATAAGCTGGATAAAGCTGGAGCAAATGCTCTTGTACTGTTTAATCGTTTTTATCAGCCTGACATCGATCTTGAGCACCTGGACGTATTGCCGCATATTGTTCTTAGTAAATCATATGATATGCGACTCCCATTGCGCTGGATAGGATTACTTAAAGGAAGAATTAAAGCGAGTCTTGCTGCAACAAGTGGAATTCACACCGGCTGGGATGTGATTAAGTTAATGATGGTGGGTGCTGACGTTGCCATGTTGAATTCGGTATTGTTGAAAAAAGGAATTCCTGAGATCAGACATATTGAGGAAACGATGGTGAAGTGGATGGAAGAAAATGAATATAAATCAATTAAGCAAATGCAGGGAAGCATGAGCGCAT
Source organism: Cyclobacteriaceae bacterium (assembly GCA_036397995.1). Taxonomy (GTDB): domain Bacteria; phylum Bacteroidota; class Bacteroidia; order Cytophagales; family Cyclobacteriaceae; genus DASWHX01. Next base: position 129 of record DASWHX010000160.1, on the reverse strand, counting down.
TGAATATAAAGAATCCTGAAAAGTTTGAGAGAGTTCAGTATATGAAAGCGCTAAGTACATATTGTGTTTGAAGCCGCAAAGAGATAGGAGTAAAAACACATTTTTATTAATACATATCTGTTTTCCGCG
>DASWHX010000159.1:0-5460 GCA_036397995.1 Cyclobacteriaceae bacterium | reverse complement strand
GGATAGTGCAATGGGCATGGCGGCTGACATGGGCATTGAGGTTTTATCACAAGAACAGTATCTGGAGTTGCAGAAACTTGGAAATCCTGCCTCGCCGGCAGGCGGGTTCGATGCGAAAACATCGAGCTGGTTGAAAACACCGGCTGATATTAGAAAACTCGGCGGCGCCCTATTTGCTGATTACCGCTACGGCAATGTCTTCGTATATCACAACGGTGCAGAATCGTATTATGCAGCCAGGGGATTTCGTGGCTCGGTAAAGGTTTAATAACAACAATATGTTTGTAAGATATGAAACAAGACATTCAAGCATACAATGACTCGCAAGCAGCTTCGGACAAAGAAATTTGCAACTTGCTTTCTAAGACAATTTGCAACTACTTACCGGAAGCTGAAAATAAAATCTGGCACGCCCACCCTGTTTGGTTTTTGGACGGCAATCCAATTGTTGGTTACAGCAAACAAAAAGCGGGTATCAGACTAATGTTTTGGAGTGGGGCTGACTTTGAAGAGGAGGCTTTAAGTGTCAGGGGAGAAAAATTTAAAGATGCTTCTATTTTCTTTAACAATGTTTCTGAAATTGAAGCCAAAGACTTAAAACGTTGGTTGAAAAAATCACGAGAAATACAATGGGACTATAAAAACATAGTGAAAAGAAAAGGACAATTAGAAAGATTAAAATAGCATGAAAACAACACCCGAGCACGATGAGCGAATAGCAAAAATGACATTTGCTTCGGTTTATCCGCACTACCTCACAAAAGTGGAGAGTAAAGGCAGAGCAAAAGAAGAATTGTATCAAGTAATAGAGTGGCTCACCGGTTTTAATGATAAAAAACTGAAAGAATTGATTGATGATAAAGTAACGTTTGAAAGATTCTTTCAGAAAGCTAAATTAAATCCTAATGCTCACCAAATTACAGGAGTAATCTGTGGCTACCGGGTGCAAGAAATCACAAATCCGTTGACACAAAAGGTAAGATATTTAGATAAGTTAGTGGACGAATTGGCGAAAGGTAAAAAGATGAACAAGATTTTGCGGCAAGCATAAATACTAATGACAAACGACACCACAGAAAGAAACATAGCTTATAACATGCGTTTGGCGTTATGCAGTTAACGTGCTTAAATTCAATTTTAGTTTTTCAAATCACCTTTAATGCTGGTTAACAGTTTTGTACTCCGAAATTCCGCACGAACGACAAGCAGAACCGTTGGGCATTCATTATAAGCAAGAATTCACAAAGGAGATAAGCAAAATAAATGATGAGAAAATCCCAGGATGAAGAAGTTCAAAACTTATTAAACGGAATCAAGATGATGGACGGGGAAAAATATAAATCCCTGGTAGAAATCCGTGAAATTGTTTTTGAGACCTATCCTGAAACAAAGGAAAAATTAATGTATGGTGGCATTGTATTTTTTCTCGATAATGAATTGTTTAGCGGCATATTTGTAAATAAAAAACATCTCACTTTTGAGTTCTCTAATGGATACCTTATGAAAGACCCTTACGACCGTCTTGAAGGTAAAGGTAAATATCGCAGACACTTAAAAATAAAGAAAAGAGAAGATATTACTAGTAAAGAAACAGCATTTTTTGTAAAGCAAGCAGTATAAATCTAAATCAATAAACGACAAAAAAGATATGGATTCACTTACACCGAACATTTTTGTGAAGAATATGAATGAGACGATTGAATTCTATAGGAACATAGGATTCGAAGTTAAGATGTCTGTTCCTGAAAAAGGAGATTTTGTATGGGTTATGATGTCTGGCGGAAATGTAAATTTTATGTTTCAGACATTTGATAGTTTAGGTTCTGACCTGCCAGAAATTTCAAGACAAGATGGTGGTTCGTTGTTGCTCTATATTCAAGTAAAAGAAATCAGACAATACCATGACAGAATTAAGGACAAGGTTAACATTCTAAAAGGACTTGAAAAGACTTTTTACGGTGCAACGGAGTTTTCAATCCAGGATATTAATGGTTACATTTTGACCTTCGCTGAAAATGAAGAATAAAATAACGAAATGCCAACATTGTAGCGTAAAGCCGGCCTGAAATGAATCTGAAGGATTCAAATATCTATAGAAAACCAATTGATAAGAAGAATCCCTTCAGGATTTAAAAACCGCGTGGATGGAATGAATCCACTGACAGCCATTCCCACCAGGTCATTATCTTTTAAAGATTAACCGAACAAGTACCAGGTTAAAAATTGCCAGGGAAATAGCAAAGCTGACTTTTCTGACTATTGCTATAACCCCGGCTATCGTTATTAGGATTGAACAAAAAAACTGAGTTATAATTCCGGCTCATTTGATTCTTCAAAAGTATAGGGGTTGAAATTGAATATACTTTGAAAATAAATTATGAAAATACGACTAATCGGCTTCTCTGAAATCTTCCCGGGAATGAAAGAGAAATCCAAGAGTGATTTCTTTCACCATGGTGTTATGCATGGTGTTATGCATGGTCCTTATTAATCAACCTCAGGAATGGTCTTGCCATAAAGACAAGGCCGACAGAAGCAATGCAAAAAGCAATAATTCCGGGAAGCATCTCGCCTTTATTTTCTTCGCCACTTGTCAAAGATTCTTCGGCATTTTTAGCTTCATTCTTTGGCTCAGGAAATTCCATATTTTTAATTTCATTAAAGACAGCCGCGTAAAACTCTTGCTTGTTGTCATACATCGATGAGATCTCACTTATTATATCTCTGAAATCAACCCAGGGATCCGCTTGCACAATTACGTTATCAAGCCAGATCGCTCCAGGCACCAAATCCACCTTCATGAACTTTTCATTCAGGTCTTTTACCGGCTTGTCCAATGTTTCAAAACCTAAATAGGAAATATGAAGGTTATCATTTTCAAATTCAACCGGAATTTCCAGTTTAAAAACTCCATTTTCATCTGTGAGTGTTCCAAAATGTTCGTTGATATAAACATGACAATTGCTAAGAGTTTGTCCTGTTTCTTTGTCCTTCACCTCTCCATTTACTTCAACTTTGGTTTGTGCAAAGATTAAAGCGGGAATGAACATCAGTGCTATCGTACTTAACTTTTTCATCATTCGGGCGTTTAGATTTGAAATTGCAGTGTGTCGTTATTATAGAAACTCGTGCTATTAATTGAAATCACCCGAATAAGTAACCCTCCAAATGCCCGTAATTACTCTACTCCTGCATTACCAATAAGAAAGTATTTCCATTTGGAAAGAACTTTCAATAGTCTTTAAAATCTGTATTAATACCTCTCCGCTTCCATTTCCCCATAAATTCCGCTAACTTTCATTAACCCATTACCCAGGGAATCAGTTGAGTTTTTAGCAATTTATTGGGTTACCTTTTGTATCATTTTCAATTAAACCCAGATCATAATGAATGAAAAGGTGATCATTGAAGAAATTAAAAAAGGAAATCGGACCCAGCTTGCCAATATTTACCGGGCTTACAGATCGGAATTTATTGCCTGGCTTTCTTCAAAGTTCGAATGTTCACGCGATGAGGCTCGCGACATTTACCAGATTGCTATTTTGACGCTTCATGAAAATATTGTTAATGAAAAGCTTAAGCACCTCAATAGCAGTATCAAAACCTATTTGTTCGCCATAGGAAAAAATAAAATCCTGGAATCCAAAAAAGCTCAAAACAGGTTCAGTTATGAGATCGATCCTGGCGAGCTGGAGTTAGAAGAAATTAACAATTGGGAGCAGGAAGACAGAGAGCAACACCTGGAATTGATGAAGAGCAGTGTGGAGAAGCTTGGGAATCCGTGCAAAAGTCTGCTTGAGTTATACTACTACCATAACATGTCACTGGAAGCCATTGCCGGACAAATGAGTTATAAAAATACAGCCACAGCCAAAACACTGAAGTTTAAATGTCTTGGCCGGTTAAGAAATATATTTAAGGTCGAAATGAAAAACTGGATTTCAAACAACAATAACTTTTTAGCCCAATAACAAATAACAAATTATGAACAAATTATTTACCGACATCGAAATAATTGATAGATACCTGAGAGATCAAAGCAAAGGTGATGAAAAAGACATTGTGAAAATACGGCTGGCAACGGACGCAAAATTTCGCCGGCTTTTTGATGACATTGAATTAATGATCCAGGGAATAAAAGAAACTGCAATACATACTTCCAGGGAAGAGAAGCTCATTCATTTAAGAAATTTTTATAACGAAGCCTATGAATCTTCAGAGGACGATATTTTGGATGACGATGATGAAGAAGGTGGAGATGAAAAAACTTTTGGGTCTTCATCAGAAGACTATGAAGAGCCAACTCCTGGTAGTGGATTGGGTAAAAGCAAAGTAATTAGTTTTCCCGCGGCAGATGTACTTCGTCAATATAAGGTTGCGGTCGCTGCCGCGGTTACTTTGCTGATTGCCGCCTGGTATTTGATTTTCCAGATGAACCCGATCACCAATGAAGAATTATTCGCTGAAAATTTTGTTCCTTTTAGTAACCTGGATAACAATAAGAGAAGCACCAATGAGGTGCTTAGCGAAAGGAAGCAGGCCTACACGGCCTATGACCAGGGGGATTATGAGCAAGCTGCGCTCCTTTTTGAGAAGGTCATCACCACGAGTGATAACCGGCTTCTGGATATGTTCTACCTGGGGAATGCGTACCTCGCAATTGGAAATGCAGAGAATGCTATAAAAAATTTCAAAGCGGTAATTAAAAGTGAAACAGGGTTAACCACCGTAGCCAAGTGGTACCTGGGGCTTTGTTATCTGAAGGCGGAACAAACAGATCTTGCCAGGGAAATGCTGTTGGAAGTGCAGAATTCCGGAGATGAGCGTGCAGAGAAAGCAGCTGGTATTTTACGAAAGCTTGAATAAAATCGATTTCAATAAAAATTGAAATAATTCTAAACCCATGTTCAATTTAAATATTTACAACTATGCATTTAGGAATTGTTCACGATGATGGTCCGGACCAAATGGGCCAAATGGAGAAACTTTCCAGATATGGAAAGATTTACACATTCCTACACCCGGGAAATGGTGAAGAGAATGACAACCCCTTGGTAGAATTTGAAAATGGTACTAAGGGTATTGCTAATCGAAAATATTTGCGATATGATCTCGTAGCGCTTGATGACGACGACGAAGAGGAAAAGGGGGAAAACCAATCAAAAACGTCACATCCAAATTTAGGAAACATTTGTGGCAAAATAATCAATCCGAATGATCCCTCAAATCCTAACTTTAAAATTATTCAGGATGGCCTTGTGTGTTATTATAAGTGGGCAGGGGAAGAGATCGCGAAATTATTAAGTTAAGTGATCAACTTGATAAACCTAAAGTATAATTAGTCAGGTACATTATACTTTATAAAATAATTCCCGGGAGAAATCTCCCTCAGGTTCAATAATGGGTAAAACGCGTAACGTGTTAGTTCTTCTACCCAAGCCAAGAGTCCAACTATACCTG
>DASWHX010000158.1:0-54979 GCA_036397995.1 Cyclobacteriaceae bacterium | reverse complement strand
CGGGTTGGATTTTCCAATGCCCAGGTAATTGTTCATAATTACATTTCCAGAGAATGCCGCTCCGGAGTTCACCATAAGCTGGGAGGTTTCAACCGAATTTGACCGCAAAGCGGAGGAGGCATGGATATCACCCAGAACATCCAATGGGTAAGCCGGTGATTCAACACCGATGCCGAGAGTATTTTGAATGAAAGCTTTGTGAAGGGTTGCCTGATTGGAGATCGTTAAATCACCCGACTCTGCAAATGAAGTAATTAGCTTATTGGCAAACAGCGTTTCACTGGCCCGGAGTGATCCGGTAAGGTCAAGTTTGTATTGCGGAGAAAGTGTTCCAATGCCCACTTTGCCGTTGACAAACAAGTCTCTATTGACAGTGGCATCCTTACTGATGGTTAGAAATTCAGAAGTGAGGCGATCGGTAATCAGGTTATTCGCCCAGGTAGTATCCGAAACGAACAGATTTCCGGCAACATGGAGTTTGTAAAGGGGAGTGAGTGTACCAATGCCCACCCTGCCGTAAGGCAAAATGATGTTTTCAATGGGTTGCCCGGGTTCGCCCACATCATGGTTGTTCTGAGCCGGAAGAGTAACGGGGAGAATGAATAAAGAAATGAAAAAGATAGTTTGGCGTCTCATGTTTATAAGTTTTAAAGGGTTAAACATTAAGCCAGCAAACTCAGGATTGATAATTATAGAGAAATTATATGATATTAAAAATTAATTATGAGATTAATATAACTATACGTAGGATATAGATAATTATATACATTTATGAATGTATGATAAAGTAGGAACTAACGCTACTGGATTCGAGGTGGTGTCGGTCCCGGTAAACCGGGATGCAGAGAAAATTTATTCAGGGATTTCTGCGCAAATCAGCGTAATCTGCAGGAGAGAAAAGTTTTTCAGCGTAAATCCGCGTGCCGATCTGCTGAAGAAGATTTCTTTAATCCCGCTGATATCGCGGATCACCGCGGAGAAAATTTATTCAGGGATTTCTGCGCAAATCAGCGTCGATCTGCGGGAGAAAAGAGTTTTTCTGCGCAAATCCGCGCCGATCTGCCGGAGAGTTTTTATTATTTAGAATGATTATAAATAAAGATAAAAGCAGCATAATGAATATCACCACGAAAGCTTTTTAAAAATTTTTTCATAAAGATGTTGCTTCCTGAGTTTGTCTTGGATTTATTCGGGTAAAATGCTAAATTCATCCTGGCTTCAGGTAATTCTCTCTTCCCCATGAGAAAACAAATATGCTTGGTGTCTTTGTTTTTATTCATCCCGATTCTTGCTTTTAGCAGGCAAACTGCAAGCTCAGGCTCATCCTATTTCTATAGTAATTCTACGCAATCATTAAGCGAGTTGCCATACAATTTTGAGTTTGATAAATATTATCTGGTAAAGCCAACGGCGAGTGTCGGAGGAACGCGAGCTTTTGCCATCATCGGCTTTGTACTTCCGGCCCCTTTAATCGGACTCACTACCGCTGCAGGATTATCAGATGATTTTACTTCCGGAACCATTTTGGGAGCTTCCGCCTTGCTCTTAGGGGGTGTAGGGATTCCTCTTGTCGCCGCTGCAGGTTCAAGGATGAGAAAGGAATCAGGATCCCGAAGTTCGCTGGGAATCATAATTACCGGCTGGGCATTGTATGGAATTGCCATGGCGAATGGCGTAGTTGCCGTAGGTCTTTCCGCTTCAGAAATTGAAGTACCTCTGCCGGTTGGTCTTACAATCGCAATCCTGGGTTCTGCATCCTCTATTCTTTTTGGAGTGGAGGCCATGAATGCAGCCAATGACGCGTCAGGAATTTCAGCGTTTAGAATTCAACCATTAATTGGATTTGATACAACCCTTACGGGCAAATTGTATCAAAATATCGGGGTTAGAATAATGCTGACAAAATAGTAATTCTATCCTCTCAGGTACTGCTTTGGAGTGATGCCAAATTTCTTTCTGAATGAAGCAATAAAATGACTGGTACTTGAATACCCAACTTTTTCTGAAATATCTTTAATAAGCACATTCTTGTTGCTCAACATTTCCTTCGCATAATCCATGCGATAATCATTCAGGTAACCATAGATGGTATTTTTATACAGGTGTTTAAACCCTATCTTTAGTTTGAATTCATTGGTTCCTACCTTTTTGGCTAACTCTTTTATTGTGGGCGGATGGGCGAGATCTGTTTTGATAATCTTCTCAGCGTTGCGTATTTTTTCCCAGTCAAGGCTGTCTGTAATATAAGGACATTCGGCTTCAGAAATTCCATTATCCCTGGACCCAAGAAAGACTGATAAGAACTCCATAATCTTGCCCTTTTGATAAACCATCCTGGATATTCCTTCACCCCTTATTGTAAAAAGTTGGTGAATAATTGTCCTGACGGCCGGTGTGGAAGGCTTTAAGGTAAGAAAGGATTTCTGCCTGTAATTCTTTAAGGCATCTTTCAGCATTTGGGGATCCTGAAGATCCAGATTTCCAAAAATTACATGGAGTTCAGAAATTGAAATGCATAAAAGCTTTAGATTTTGCTCCGGCTGTAACTCTATTTCAAAACTCCAATCCGACACTGGAAAAACCATCATTGCATAATGGTCATTGCTTATATGAGTAACTTTCTGATCAATGGAAGATATCAAATCCGCATCTCCGTTAACAAACAGGTACACGATGAAATGCTTCCCCACCCTTACTGTTGCTTTCCCTGCTTTGTTTTCGGAATTAATTATCTCGCAGTGGCGCACACCCTTGTTGAGTTCTGAGTGCCGCAATTTAAGTTCCGTTTCTACCGATATATATATATGTTCTTCACTAAAATTACTTTCCTTTATCTCGTCCTTTTTCACGATCGACAAAATTAAGCTTTAAATTAACTAATGAGTTCAATACATTCGATTTCCGGGTTGTAAATACTTCATTTTATACCTCATTGAACATTTTTAATACGTACTTCGATATTCCTTACGTACTCCGATATTCCTTTTATCATGTTTCCATAGTGTTTAATCAGATTTGTCAATATTAATCATTGCTTCAAACTGAGGAGAGAGCTAACTTACCTGAATGCATCAATTCTTTAAGCGTAGAGCTGTTTCCTTTTCAGCTTCCGCCTGGTTTGTAGTAGCGACATTGATTTTTACAGCTTACATTTATTATAATAATCTGACTAGTCTGCCTGCCCAGATATTTTTTGGAATCTTAATTATTATTACTTTTTTACTATTTGTCTTACAAAGGGTCGTGGTCGTAGATCTCGATCAAATCACATTAAGGAAATCTTTGCTTTTATTTTCAGTTGGGATCGGAATCGCCGCACCCGTTCCTCTTCACCACATAAAAGAAGTTTTTATAAATAAAGTAAAGTTTAGCCAAAAAAGAACAGCTCCCACCCACAGTTCTCAGACATTAACGTCTCAGGGTTTTGAATTCAAAGCCTTCCTGTTACTTAAGGATGGTTCCACTTATTTATTGGATTCTTCACCTAACCATGAGGAAATTTTAGATGAACTAATTAGCCTTGCTGAAGTGCTGAATATTGAGTTAGTGGATAATTCCGGCTGAGCCAAAAACGTGATTAATTTTTTTTGAATTCACACATAATAAATTAGTGGTCTCCAAAGTGAAGCGGACATTAATAGAACAAATAATTGATTGAAATCTGGAGAATAAATTCCGTTGAAGTATTCATAAACCTGTTTCCGGTTTTCTCATCTACCTTATTATTCATTGTGCCCAGGAAATTGGTCATTTCAAAAACAAAGTGGGGAGAAACTTCATACCCTAATCCGGCATTAACTAAATACCCATCCGCCAGGGTTCCTTCTTTATCTTTCGCGATCTGATATCCTCCACCCAGAGTAATTAATCCTCTGCCCCATCTGCCGGGTGAAAAGTTCAATTCGCCACCGTGATAAGTACTTTGATATGCCGAAACTGTTGTATTTGGTGGAGAATATTTGTAGTTATAATTGATAAAAAATTTGGGAGAAAGCCCATATCCTATTTCGAAATTAAGAGTCATAAGCCTGTAGCCGCTCAATTCTTTAAAATTACCGAAGCCATCAGATCTTACGGTATACGATGCCGCATGATTGGAGTAACCGGTTCCTAATCCGAATCCAAACATTAATCCTTTCCTTTTTTGTATATTATCAAAGCTCAGCTTAACCGGATACCGGCCCACATTTAGTCTGTCTTTTCGTTCAATTAGCCGATACATTTTCAATTTGAACTGGCCATCATCGAAAACTGAAACCGGCTGATAAACGTCCTGATAACCCGAGGCGACAATCTTTAGTGTGTGATTTCCCCGTGGAAGTCGAATGGAGTAGACTCCTTCGACCTGACTCTTGTAAGTGCGGGTTAGGCTATCCACTGTTATAGTCGCATTTCTGACCGGAGACATGGTGGCACCGTTGATAATGGTAATCCGAATGGCATACTCGGAAGAATTCATGCTCACCGTGTTATTATTCTGTGCCTGAGATTTTCCTGCAACCAGGATAAATGCCATAAATATAAAGAATATGGCAATTCTAGAATAAGATTTCATCAGGCAGTCGTGTTTTTCAATTTGATTTCGAAAACAAAATATTAGGCCAAATGATCGATTTGCTTAAAATCACCCGGCTGAAAAAAATCTTGAATTTTCGGCAAAGGTATTACCTGGTGCTGAATTATGTATGGCCGTTCGAATAAAATTTCGGATGATTAGCAAAAGTTAGTTCGGGCAATAAAGACAACTGGTGGAGATAGTTTCAGTAAGGTGGTTTTGAACAATTGGATGTGAGCTCCTGGAAAAAAGGAGTGTATATCCTGCATCTTAAGGGGTCAACCGGGACAAAGCCGATAAGATTTATCAAAAATTAGAAAATACACAGCTTCATCAATAAATAATATTTGCAAAGCTATTTCTTTCTGATACTTCAACTTTTTCTAAATAATTCTAAAGAAATAAATAGTGGGAAAATTCAGTGAGATTTTAACCAATCCCCTCATTCAGAAAAGAAATTTTTAACTCTTTTAACTTCATCACGGAGTGGTAGTTACCGGGTACGCCTTCATCCCATTATGTGCTTTCCTTAATTAATAGTATTTAATGCCCAGTTTGTTGAGGATGGAGACAAATTACGTCTCTTGGACAAACACCCGTTTCACTCTTTCTCCAATCCCGGTCAATAATTCATACGATATTGTACCAATCTTTTTTGCCATTTCATCTATGGGATTTTCTGCACCGTAGATAATTACCTCATCGCCTTCACTGGCATCAATGTCTGTAATATCAATCATGGTCATATCCATGCAAACATTACCGATTACTTTGGCTCTTTTATTATTTATTATAACCTGCCCGACTCCATTACTGAATCTTCGGTTAAAGCCATCCGCGTATCCTACCGGAATAGTAGCAATCTTCAAACCTTGTTCCGCTTTTCCTATTCTTCCATAGCCAATCGTTTCCCCGGGTTTTATCTTTTTCACCTGACTAATAAGGGTTCGAAATGTTCCAACAGGCATCAGATCATTTCCAGCCTCAATTGGATCTATCCCATAGAGACCGATTCCCAGCCGAACCCGTTCATACTGAAATTCAGGAAATCGCAATATTCCCGCCGAATTCAGAACATGCCGTTTGGGTTTGGTTTCTATCCAACCGGAGATTTGCGTATACATTTTTTCAAAACTCTGAATCTGAATCCTGGTGAACTCATCCTGATCTGCATTTTCCTGTGCTGCCAGGTGGGTGAATACCGACTCAACGGTTATTTTTTCATTTTGTAGCAGTTCTTTAACATGGTTCAATTCTTCTTCATCAAAACCCAGCCGGTGCATACCGGTATCTGTCTTTAAATGAATAGAAACTTTTTCTGCTTTTTCTGATAAATAATTCAAAAGGCTTTTAAGAATTTTCTCAGAATATATCTCAGGTTCCAGATTATAGGAAATCAATTTATCAAATGAATCAGGAGTTGGGTTCATGACCATGATGGGTATTTCCACACCATGGCTACGTAGTATTAACCCCTCATCCGCATAAGCTACGGCCAGGTAATTTACCTGGTGAAATTGAAGCCACCTTGCGATTTCCACACTCCCTGAGCCATAAGCGAAAGCTTTCACCATCGCCATGATTTCCACTGCAGGCTTCAGTTTCGACTTGTAATAATTGAGATTATGGGTTAAGGCATCCAGGTTGATCTCCAATACAGTGCTGTGAATCTTCAAAACCAGCTTGTCGACGACTTTTTCGAGCTTAAAATCCCTGGCTCCTTTCACCAGTATTGTTTCATTTTCAAATGATATCCTGGGGAGTTCTTTGAGTAGTTCTTCTGTAGTTTCAAAAAATTTCCTCGGCAGAGTAAATTTCTCATTCATTGAATTAATTCCCGGGCCAACACCAATCAGCCGGCTGATCTTCTTCTGATCTAAAAGTTTATCTACCAGCTGATAAAGCTCTTCATCAGGAATTCCTGACGTTAGAATATCAGAAAGAATCACGGTTTTTTTCCCTTTCTTGCTTTGATGGGTAAGAAAATCCAGCGCGATTTCCAACCCCATCAAGTCATTATTATAAGAGTCATCAATAATTGGGCAGTTATTAATTCCTTTTTTCAGTTCCAACCGCATTGAAACGGGTTGCAGATTTTTGAAACTTTCTTTTATTTTTTTTACAGGAATTCCCATGGAGAGCAAAGCTGCAATGCAATGAGATGAATTATCAATACTAGCTTTGTTGTCTCCGGGAATTTCGATGGTGAATTCAATTTCATTAAATCTGCAAACTAATTCGCGGGATGTTGTCTTCACAATTTGCAAATCCGCATCTTTGTCGGTTGCCGACCAGGTAAACGTTTTTTTTCTCCCCAATTCTTTTATTGCGTTCTCCACTTGCAGATCATCTCTACAAAAAATTATCAACTTGCAGTTTTTGAAAAGTCTTGTTTTTTCGCGCGCTTTTTCTTCTCTCGAGGCAAAACCCGAATCATGAGCGGTTCCGATATTGGTAAATAAGCCAATTTCCGGTTTAATAATCCTTTCCAGTTTTTCCATTTCGCCGGGTTTGCTAATTCCAGCTTCAATAATGGCCAACTCATGGTGAGCGTTCATTTGCCAAACAGATAAGGGAACCCCCACTTGTGAGTTATAGCTCTTTGGACTCCTAAATACAATTCTTTCGCCTTGCAACAACTGGAATAGCCATTCCTTTACAATTGTTTTTCCGCTGCTTCCTGTTATTCCGATTACAGGTAAGGTAAATTCTGCACGGTGGTTCGCTGCTATATGTTGAAGGGCTTCAGTAGAAGACTTTACTTTTAAAATGTTGCAAGAGGAAATATCCATTGAAACCGGGAGGTCTGTCTCAACCACAAAATTGGTGATCCCGGCCTTTACCAGGGACTCCAAATAATTGTGTCCATCATGCCGATCTCCTTTTATGGCAAAAAATAAAGTGTGGGGGGATGAAATAATTTTTCTGCTGTCAATGGCCAGATATCGAATCTCATAATCTTTTAATTGATTGACAATTTTTCCATTAGTGATGCCTGGCAAAGAGTTAAATGTGATCATTTATCAACACTTTTTACCATTTCCCATTGATCGAATTGATTTTCAAATCCCATGCGGGTTAGAAAGTCTTTTACACCTACAGCCTCTTTGTTAATATTTATTATGGTAAGATTCTTATTAGCGGCGTCCTCATAAATGTAATCAATAAGTGACGACCCAATTCCTTTGCCTCTCCAATTTGATGCGACTCCGATGTGACTTATTCTTCCTTGCGCCTTTTGGTAAATTGCATATCCGGCAACTTCTCCATGAATTATGGCCTCAATTATTTTTTCATTCTTTAAATTCTGATCAATCATTGCGGGAGTATCCAGGAAAGATGGTAAAAAATCAAAATACCGCGTATAGGTTTTCCAGTCAGGTGTTGTACTAATCCGAATATTCCATGGATAATGATAATTTTTGAATCTTTTCCTTCCCAACAACTTAAAACAATGGTAATACCTTGATTTACCAAAACCACATGACTCATAAACCTTGATTGCCCGTTCATTCCTTGTTAATACTTCTAACACACAGTGGTAAACCATTCTATTCTGCAACTTTGGAAGCAGAAGGTTATACAATTGTTGCACATACCTTCTGCCCCTGTATGCAGGCAAAACACCGGTACCTCCATTATAAGCGGTTAGTCTTCCGTCATAATAATTGATTGAAGTAAATATAAACGCGGCAATCTCACCTTCATGAAAAATAGCCGGAGAAAGACCAAAGTCAATACTTAATTTTTCAACAAATTTTTTGCTGAATTCTGCCAGCGAAAGATTGAATGGAATCTCGTAATCTGAAAAAGCCTTTAAAAAAGCTTCATGCATTTGGGGCAAATCTTTGATACCGAGAAAACGAATTTCGCTTAATGTAGTCAGCAAGGTTAAAATAATTTTTTACCGTTCGGAACTTCCTTATCCGGTATTGCCAATATTACTTCGCCCGTTTCATCCGGAAAACCGGTAACTAAAACTTCTGAAATAACCGGACCTATTTGTCTGGGGGGGAAGTTTACCACGCAAAGCACTTGTTTACCCAGAAGTATTTGGGGATTATAGTGTTTAGTTATCTGTGCACTGGATTTCTTAACGCCTATTGCTGCTCCAAAGTCCACCTCCAGTTTAAATGCAGGCTTTTTTGCCTCAGGAAACTCCGAAGCGGAAATAATAGTGCCTACTCTAAGGTCTACTGACTCAAAATCCTCCCAGGAAATCAACGCCATTCATTAAAAATTTTTGTGACCTCGCTAAGTTACATTTTCCTTTTTATTAACTTGAAACAAAATGGGTCAATATTACGTTTAAAGCATAGAAAGCGCTTTTTTTTGTGAAAAATCCACTCCTTATCGTTAGTTTCATAACCTGTCTTCTGATTGGTACAAATTCCTTTGCCACATCTCTTAAGGAAGATAAGAATAATAAAGAAGGAAATCAGGAAAGCCAGCAAACCGGCGAAAAAAGTGACCTCGCCGAGGTTGATTCTGCTCAGATAGATTTGGATTCAGAAATCCCTGAGCAACCCAAAGGACTTCTAAACAAGCAAATTAAACCCGAAGAAAAACGACCCACCGGTGAATTATCCGTTCCACCTGAGGACCAAAATAATTCGCCAGTCTCATCTTTCAATTTTCTATTTTACCTGATTGAGAAATTTAAGTTCCCGGATTTGCTGGATGAATCCTTTTAGAAAATCAGATTAATCAGGATTTCAAAGTTTGGATTGGATGTGTAACCAGGTATTTTTCCAATTCCTTCAATTTAATACGACCTTCGTAGAATGCCTTTCCTATAATAACAGCAAAAATTCCGATTTCATTTAACTTATCAACATCATCCATATTTTTAACACCCCCGCTTGCAAGTATACTCATGCCTGGAAATGTTTTCATTAGCTGACGGTATAATTTAAAGTTGGGCCCTTGCATTACTCCGTCCCTTGAGATATCGGTGGTTTTTACATATTTGAGACCCCTGCTGTAGAAATAATCAATATGCTCAAACAAATCAATGGTGGTATTTTTTTGCCATCCTCGGATGGCTATTTTTCTATCCAGGGAATCAGCTCCCAGGGTAATTCTTTCTC
The DNA here is from genome assembly GCA_036397995.1 of Cyclobacteriaceae bacterium. Lineage (GTDB taxonomy): Bacteria > Bacteroidota > Bacteroidia > Cytophagales > Cyclobacteriaceae > DASWHX01. The sequence goes on along the minus strand of DASWHX010000158.1, from coordinate 45,334 downwards.
TGCCATAGCTGATTATCCATGAGCCGAACAAATTGGGGTTAGTTGCTGCTATGGAAGCAGCAGTAATAAATGTTGCACCGTATTCATACGCTTTGTTGATGTCGCCATCGGTATGAATTCCACCTGTGAAATCAACTTTCAGCGATGTATGGCCTGCAATGGCCTCAAGAATATGGTAATTGACAGGGGATCCTCTCTGGGCACCGTCCAAATCAACTAAATGAACTACTTCTATTCCATGTGCTTCATACTTCTTTGCTACATCCAGCGGACTTTCCTTGTAGGACGTTTCAGCGAAATAATTACCCTGAATCAACCTGACCACTTTGCCATTTAGAATCGCTATGGATGGAATAATTTGTATCATTTGTGTTACCAATTTTATGGATTACCCTTTGGATAATCTTTATTGATTTTGCTAATCTACTATTTAGAGAAATCGCCTAAAATGAGTCAGAATGCCGCCTCCGGTTCAGTTTCAAAGAGAAACTTGCGGCCGATAAGAAATATAGGGAAATTAATTTATAGATACAAGCTTAAAACCTTGTCCATGAACGGTAATAATGCGAACGTGTTGCTCATCTTCTTTCAAATATTTCCTCAGTTTAGTTATGTAGACATCCATAGACCGTGAGTTAAAGTAGCTGTCGTCGTGCCAAATAAGCTTAAGAGCCAATTTCCGGTCAAGAAGTTTGTTTATATTTTGACACAATAGCATTAGTAAATCAGCTTCTTTTGCTGTTAATCTCCATGACTTGCCTTTGCATGTAAGCACGTATTGGCCATAATCAAATTCAAATGAGCCAAAAGTGAATTTTTGATTCCCGCTTCCATTAAGATTGGGAGTAGTTCGCTTCAATATTGCATTTAACCTGAGAATTAATTCTTCCATTGAAAATGGCTTTGTGATGTAGTCATCTCCACCAATTTTAAACCCTTCAATGGTATCTTGTTTAAGGTTTTTTGCAGTTAGAAATATGATGGGAGTATTTTCATCCATAATCCTGATTTCTCTTGCCAATGAAAATCCATCCTTCTTTGGCAACATCACGTCAAGGATGCAGAGGTCAAACTTTCCTTTTCTATAAGTGGCCAGGCCTTTTTCTCCGTCAGTACATAGCTCGGCATCATATCCTTTAATTTCAAGATACTCCCTCAGAATTTGTCCGAGGTTTGGATCATCTTCTACTACTAAAAGTTTTTTTCTTTCATTCATAACTCTACTTTAAAAGAAGAACCCTTACCCGTTTCAGAATGAACTGATACTCTGCCGCCATGAGCTTCCACAATATTTTTAACATAATTAAGGCCCAGACCAAATCCTTTAACGTTGTGCACATTCCCTGTAGGTACGCGATAGAACTTGTCAAAAATTTTCCGGATTGATTCTTTGGACATTCCAATCCCTTTGTCCATAACTTCTACCATTACCTTATCTCCTTTTTTTTCGCAGATAATTTTTATGTCTGGCTTATCCTGTGAATATTTATTCGCGTTATCAACCAAATTTAAAAAAACGGAAAACAAATGGTTGGCATCGCCATTTACCCAAATTTCCGGTGACTTTTCTTCCAGAACAATACTTCCTTTTTTTTGTTCAACCTGGATATAAATCTGTTGAAAAACATCCTTAAGAATCTCATTTAGATTTACCTTATCGAATTTGAGATTCAAATCTTCTTTCTCCATAGAGGCCAGGTGTAAAACTCTCTCAACCTGATCTTCCAATCTTTCATTTTCATCTCTTATGATGTCCAGGTATTTTTTAAAAATATTCGGCTGGTTTAAAATGGCGGGTTCTCCCAGGGCTTGACAAGCCAAGGATACTGTAGCAATTGGAGTTTTGAATTCATGGGTCATGTTGCTGATAAAGTCATTCTTCATTTCAGATAATTTCTTCTGACGAATAATGGTTAACAATGCAAAGGCAAAACAACCAACAATCACCAGCAACAATACCAATGAACTGGCAAGAGTTGCCCAGATTTGTTTAAAAAGAAAACTCCCTTTATCAGGGAAATTAACTGTCAGGTAATTGGCATTGGAAATAATATCATTAGGGAATAGTGTCGCTTTCAAATCGGTTTCTCTTAAATGGTCTACATTTTTGGTATTTGCAAGAATGATTTCATCTGAAACCGGGTTCAATACTCCATACTCAAATTTCAAATGGATCCCTTTGTTTGCAAATTCCTGATGAAGCAAAGAGTCTAAAACTTCCTTATTTATTCTGTGTTGAATAACCTTTGGTGGACTTGCGAGTTCCTGTAATATTATTTGAACCATCCCGGATTTCCTTACGATGCCGCGATCGGGTGGCCACCCGTTTTCAAGTTCTTTCTGAACTCTTTGCCTGGCTGTACTATCATTTTGAATTTTGGCCTTTAGGGAAGCTATCTCTTTTTTTGCGATTTCTCCTGGCTTGGTGGTGTCCGCATGAATCATTACTTTGAAGTTGGCAAGGGAGTCCGTGAACTTACTTTTATCGTCTTCCGTCTCAAAAAGAACCCTTGATACTCCACGGCTCACGAAGAAAAGATTTTCGGTATTCTCCAACCTGGAAATCACCATATTTAAGGATTCATGGACATTGCTGATGAACCTTTCGTTATTCAATTTAATTACGCTATTGATCCAATATAACTGGAAGCTTACCAGACCGGCTAGCGCCAGGCTCATCAAAATGATTATGGATATGATCGTCTTCCTTTTCATCCGAATACTTAGATGCTTACTGCAAAAGTAGGATGAAAAGAAAGGTAATTATCTGAATTAACATATTTTAACGCCGCCAGGAAATTAGTTGACAACATGAAATTTACTGTTATTACCATATTCAACTTTATATATTTGTGAAATTTTTTTAGACACCCATGGAACTTAAAAATAACGTTTACACAATTCAGGGCCTTGAGCTGAAAGGTTTGGCCGAAAAGTATGGTACACCTCTATACGTTTATGATGGAGAAAAGATATCCAGTCAATTCAAGGCAATAAAGAGCGCATTTTCGGAGCACAAGGTTCGGATAAAATATGCTGCAAAGGCATTAACAAATGTTTCTATTCTAAAATATATAAGACAGTTGGGGGCTGAGTTGGATGTAGTTAGTATCCAGGAAGCGCACATTGGCTTAAAGGCAGGTTTTAAGCCGCATGAAATTCTCTATACTCCCAATTGTGTTTCCTTTGATGAAATTCAGGAAGCAGTTGAATTAGGTCTGCTTGTTAATGTTGACAGCATTTCCATCCTGGAACAGTTTGGTAATGCATATCATAATTCCGTTCCTTGTTGCGTGCGACTGAATCCCCACATATTTGCCGGAGGCAACACCAAGATTTCAACCGGCCATGTAGATTCAAAATTTGGGATTAGCATTTACCAGTTACCCCACCTGGTGAAAATTATTAAGACTCACAATCTGCAGGTTATTGGATTGCATATGCACACCGGATCTGATATTCTTGACTCTGAAGTTTTTTTGAAAGTCGCCGAGATTCTTTTTGGAATTGCCAGAGATTTTGGAGACTTGAAATTCATTGATTTCGGAAGCGGTTTTAAGGTGAAATATCGCGAAGGTGACAACACCACTAATATTTTTGATTTGGGCAAAAATCTGGGAACTGCTTTTAAACAATTCTGCTCTGAATACGGTCGTGAGCTGGAAATATGGTTTGAACCCGGAAAATACCTTGTAAGCGAGGCCGGGATGCTAATTGCAAGAACGAATGTCGTAAAAACAACACCTGCTACAGTCTTTGCCGGAGTAGACTCCGGGATGAATCATCTTATACGACCTATGATGTATGAAGCTTACCATGATATCGTCAATATTTCCAATCCAACAGGAATCAACAGAATTTATACGGTTGTTGGCTACATCTGCGAAACTGATACATTTGGAATGGACAGAAAGCTTCACGAAGTTCGTGAAGGGGATCTTTTGCTTATCAAAAATGCAGGTGCTTATGGTTTTTCGATGTCATCAAATTATAATTCCAGATTAAGACCACCGGAGATACTTATCGCTGGAGGAAAGGATTACCTAATCAGGAAAAGGGAAACGCTTGCTGATGTCACACGAACTATGGTAGAGGTAGATGTTGATGCATAGAAAAAAATCCCATCACTTTCCCACTTTTAATCATGATTTTCCCAAATTGGGCCAAAGGGGTTCAAAAATGTTACCTACCATACAATTTATTACATTTCAAAATTACTCCAAGAAAGGAAGGCAAATATGCTCAAATGTCTATTTCAAGCGTATTTTGAGAACTTTTAGTAACCTCAGGCCTAAAATATAATACTGTTTCTCCTTATTTCTTACATTTGTAATTACAGGTGGCCCTGTTTTTGGAATTAATGGGTGGGGAAACTTGTGTTATCTTTAGGAAACCTTAGCAGCTAAACTAAACCCTTTATGAAGCTAACGAGACTCATATTACTGAGTATCATGCTTTTACTCTTTATTGAGAATGCTTTTTCTCAATTAAGAGGTCAAATCCTTAAGGCAGGAGATGGTACCATCGATTCAAATGGAGATGGTTTTGTTTCACTTACCTCCGCCGGCTTTTCTATAGATGGTTATTATGTAGATGAATTTGAATTGAAAATGTTCGGTATTCCGATTTATGAGGAAGGGGAAGTATTAAATGATATACAAGCTGGCGCACTTTGCGGAACAACAGATCTGGCAGTCGATACCGCAGGGTATTCTGTTTATGGAGTTCTTGAAAATAATAATTTGATTTTCAGATTCAGACTGGCAGGTGATAATCCAAGTGTAGAAGCTTACACTATTCTGATTGATACCGATAACAAAATTGGGAATGACGACCCCAATGCAACCCCCGAAAATCCAGGTTTTGAAATTGATATCACCTTCATAAAACGATCAAATGCCGGAGTCTACATTTACGATATTGATGGTATTGAGGATTGCCCGGCACCAATAGCGTTTTTTCCCTACAGTACCCATTATCAAAAGGCTATTGCCGGCACGAATAGCTGCGATGACCCGGATTATTTTTATGATTTTTACATTCCGTTTGCAGCGCTCAACACTCTGTTTGGATTAACCGCGCAATCTGAACTTCGTTTCGCCTCTGTAACAAATGTTTCAGCTACCTGCGCGATGGCTGGTATGATCTCGGATATTGGAGGTGTCAATGACGCTGATTATACTAATAATAGCGATGCTTTTTTGGATTTAACTTCAAACCAATGTCCAACCGCACTTGAAGACTTATGCCAGACCTGTGCTGGATTCAAGAGCGGTAAAACTCCGAAACCTTCCATAAATACGCCAATTAAAGTTGGCGAATCGATAATCACCGGAACTGCCGTAAAAAATGCAGATGTATTCATCAACCGGTTTGATGTAAGCAGTGTTCTGGTTGAATCTATTACTACAAGCTCGGGCACATCCGGAATCTGGGAGGCAACTTTTGCCACTCCCCTCGCATTGGGGGATAGTATAACAGCAAGGGCTCTTCTTGAGGGTCAATGTTCATCCGGAATTTCTGATTCGGACCTTAGCTTTGCACTGGTTATTGTGAACACACCTCCCACTATTAATGCCTCCACTACTGCCCTTGTTTATACGGAAAATGATCCACCAATAAATTTGTTTGGTGACCTTTCCATCAACGATCCCGATGATTTTCAAATGGACGAGGCATGGATAACCTTTACAGTTAACTATATACAAAGTGAGGATATAATTACCCTGCCACCAGGGCAAGGACTCACACTAAGTTTTGATCCGGTAACCGGCGAAGTCCACATTACAGGTGTAGCATCTTTGGCAGTTTATCAATCGGTAATAAATGGAATTCAATACAGCAATTCCAGTGAAAACCCGTCAGTTGCCACACGTACTTTTACGGTGAAAGTTTTTGACGGACTTGATGAAAGCAATATTTTGACCAGAGACATTCAGGTTATTAATGTAAATGATCCTCCTGTACTTTCAGGCACGGCCGGCCAGATCACATACTTTGAAGGAGATGCCAATGTTATTGTCGATAATGGGATTCTGATTACTGATATTGACCATACCACGCTACAGGGAGCCACTGTGTCCATTTCAAACAATTACATTGATACCGAAGATCAATTGATTTTTGTTGATCAAAACGGAATCACAGGAAACTTTGATGCTGTTACCGGAGTACTGACACTGACAGGTGTCTCTTCCATTGGTAATTATCAGACAGCACTGCAGTCGGTGGAATATTCGAACAGTGCCAGCATTGATCCAATCCTGCTTGTAAACCCTTTAACACGCCAGATAAGTTTCCAGGTAAATGATGGCATCGATCTGAGTAATATTACCTCCCGCGGAATTGACATGGCCTCCACCAACAGTCCACCGGTGGTAGTAGACGATATGGGTAATCCTATAGATACATTATGGGTATCTACTTTGGAAGATATACCCATTGATGTTTGTCTGGATGTGGTCGATCCTGATGGAGATGCCGTTGATATTATTTCATATGCGCTCGAATTCGGTCAGGGAACAGTAGACCTTGATCCTTTAAATAGGCTTTGCTTCACATTTACTCCAGCGGAAAACTACAACGGATTTGAGTATATCGACATAGATGTATGCGATGAAGCCACCCCATCCCTGTGCGATGACATTGTGGTTGCAATTGAAATTATACCTGTAAATGATGAACCTGTAATTGTTGATCCGGAAAATAACAACCCTATCGATACTTTGTTTTTTGAAACAAACGAAGATCAACCTATCGATATATGCCTGGAAGCTATCGATCCGGAAAATGATCCGCTGGAGCTTGCAGATGCGTATTCAACCGGAATGAATGCCACCATTGATATTTTCGATCCTGTAAACTTGTGCTTTACCTATTCTCCAAATCAGGACTATAATGGTACAGACATCCTGGAAGTCGTAGTTTGTGAAGTTGGAAGCACGACTCAATGCGACACTATCATTGCCGTGGGTACCGTTTTGCCCGTTAACGACCCTCCGCAGGTAACCGTCGGGGGAGTTCCCGTGGATACTCTATATTTTGACGTTCTGGAAGATATTGTAACGAAGCTGTGTGTTGATGTTGATGACCCCGACGGCGATTTCGTTGACTTGGTAGATGCCTCGCCTATTGAGGGTTACGGTGGCGCATTTGAACATTTGCCCCTTGGAGATTTATGTTTTTTCTTTGCGGGAGATACCAATGAAACCGGTACTACCTTTGGTGAGATCGTAGTATGTGACGCACAAGTGCCCGCCTTATGCGATACCGCGGTTGTTGTCATAAATATTTTGCCAGTGAATGATCCTCCACAAATTATTTCTGAAGATCTTGAATTGGATACACTTAGACTTGCTACTAACGAAGACATTCCCATAAATTTTTGTTTCAGAATTCAGGATCCAGATCCTGAGAGCGAAGAGGAAATATCAATAAATTCTCAAACCTCATTGGGGAGTTATACTGAAGGTACCGGCCCTACGGAATGCTTTCTGTTCACCCCAAACGAGAATATTTTTGGAACTGAATATGCAACCTTGAGTGTTTGTGATAACGGGACGCCCACTCTTTGCGATCTTGCCATTATTGAAATCACAATTAATCCTGTCAACGATAAACCAGTTGCAGTAAATGATACGGTCGTGGTTCAACGAAATAGTTCCGTTTCAGGAAATCTAACAGATAACGATTATGATGTTGAGTCCAGTGTGCTAATTATCAATACAAATCCTGAAAATGCTCCGCTTCATGGTAATGTTACATTGAGTCCTGATGGTAGTTTTACCTATAAACCATTTCCAACATATAGTGGTATTGATGCATTTACTTACCTTGTGTGTGATGATGATGTGGAACCTCTTTGCGCAGGCGCGTTGGTTTATATTGTTGTGGAGGACATCCCCATTATAGTTTATGAAGCTGTTTCTCCCAATGGAGATGGAATGAATGATACCTGGAGAGTTGAAGGGATCGAATTATTTCCAAACAACTTTATTCGAATTTATGACAGGTATAATAATTTAGTTTTTCAAACCAATTCCTACAATAATCAGGAACGAGCATGGTTTGGACAATCAAATAAAGGCATTTCTAATAAATCTGTTCCTGAAGGTTCTTATTTCTATATGATTAACCTTGGAGATGGAAGCAAACCATTAAGCGGTTATTTAATACTCAAGAAAGAGTAATGAGGCAATATCTCTTTCTTTTTTTTATTTTTTTGGGACAGGTTGCATATAGCCAGCAACAAGCTACATTCAGTCAATACATGTTTAATGGTCTGGCAATAAATCCCGCTTATGCCGGCAGTAATGGAGTATTGACCGCAACAGCACTTGTTCGCTACCAGTCAGTTGGATTAACCGGTTCGCCCAATACTCAGTCATTGGCCATTCATTCTCCCCTTGTAAATAAGAAAATTGGAATTGGTTTATTATTGGTAAGAGATAACATATCTGTAATTAATCAGTACTCCATAAGTGCTATGTACGCCTACCGAATAAAGATTACAGAAAAGGGGCATCTTGCCTTGGGGCTCCAGGGGGGAATAAATTCTATTAACGCCGAGTACACCCGGGCTACAATATTCAATCCCAACGATCCGGCATTTCAGCAAGATGTGCGGTCAACCCGGCCTAACTTCGGATTTGGAATTTATTTCAACTCGGATCGATTGACGGCAGGTGTCAGCATGCCGCAACTTGCCAATAATGTTTTCACCAGGAGTCCAGACTTATCAACAATAAAACAAGATAATCCCATTATACTCACTGTGGGGTATGCTCTCGATTTATCCAGGGCGGTAAAATTCAGGCCTTCCACTTTATTGAAATTTGTTGGAGGGGAGGCAGTAGAGTATGATCTCAATGCTCAATTTTCCTTTGATGATATTATCTGGGTTGGGGCATCGGTTAGATTTCTAAGCGCGGTAGATATTTTGGCTGCCGTTCAGGTAACACGGCAGCTTCGATTTGGTTATTCATATTCCATAACCACCAATGCCCTTAACCTGGTGGATCTGGGATCCCATGAAGTTATGATTAGTTATCAATTCAAGTATCCAAAAGATGCATTAATTTCCCCCCGATTTTTCTAATGAATCGGCTCATTACCATATTGCTTGTTTTAGGATTGGGTTCATCTGCAAATGCGCAGAGTGCTGATATCACAACTTTTTTTATGAGTAATTCACGCAAAGCGGAAATTTATTACGAAAAACTGGCATATGAAAATGCCATAGAATTATATGAGCGGGTATTGGCTAAAAATCCCGCAGACCTTAATGCTCAAACCAGGATTGCAGAGTGTTACATCAAACTTAATAACCCGCGGGGAGTAGTTTCCTGGTATAGACCAATTATTGAAAATCCCTCGCTTATGCCCATTCATAAGTATAATTATGCACAAGCTTTGACGGCTCTGGGAAATTACGAAGAAGCTAAAACCTGGTATGAAAATTACAAGCAGGATGTTCCCGATGATCCAAGGAGTGATTACAAACTGAAGTTCCTTGAGGATCTGGATTTTTATACCAGAGATTCATCTTTGTATCTTTTGACAAACCTTCAGGTTAATTCGGAGAATTCCGAGTTTGGAGCCGTTGAGGTTGATAATGAATTGATTTTTTTAAGCTCAAGAGATCAGGCCCTTTTTATAAAGTATGAAGACGATGATGAAAATGAGTTTAGCCAGGCACCGTTTGATATTTATATCAGCACTTTTACCGATTCAAGTTTTTCTCAACCCAAAAAACTTCATCAAGTCATAAATACAAAGTTCCATGAAGGTCCAATGACTTTTTACAATGATTATTCCAAAGTTATTTTTACACGGAGTAATTATTATTCATATCGCAAAGGAGAAAGTGAAGACGGGAAAATCAAATTAAAGTTATATTCCGCCAGCCTTAATCCCGGCGGCGAATGGTCAAATGTAAAGCCATTTGTCTATAACGATAATGAGTATTCTACAGCTCATCCTTCACTAAGTGCTGACAACCTAACGCTTTACTTTACATCAGACAGGCCCGGAGGTTTTGGTGGCAATGATATTTATTTTTGTCAGAGGATTGATAATTCATGGTCTGAGCCTGTAAACGCTGGCGGACAAGTGAACACCGCCGGCGATGAATTCTTTCCCTTTATTTCGGAAGACGGCCACCTGTATTTTTCATCCAACGGACATGGAGGTTTTGGAGGACTGGATATTTATCGCTCTACCAGGTTTGATGGCCAATTTGGTAATATAGAAAACCTTGGATTTCCCATGAATACCTCCGGTGACGATTTCTCATTTTCTATCGGTAAGGATGGCAGAAAAGGGTTCATTTCTTCTAACCGGCCAGGAGGGAAAGGCAGTGATGATATTTATCAATTTGAAGTTCGCTATAAAAGTATTGTCGGCAGGGTGCTGGAATCAAGAACAAAAGAATTTGTTGGCAATGCGGAAATTATGATTAATGATTCTGCCCGCCAAACTTATACGATTTTGAAAGCAGATGAAAGCGGGTACTTCCAGGTAGACCTGCCACTTGATACCTATTTTGATTTACAAGCCAAAAAGGACAATTTCGGCCTGGAAGTTCCAACCCGTATTTCTACGGTCGTACATTCATTTCAAACTGATACTGCAGATGTTTTCATGTGGCGGCATGAACTTTTCGCGCAAGGAAGAATATTTAGTAATGAAACCCAGGAGCTCTTGCCTGATGTCACCGTTTCTCTTGAAAATCTTACTCAGAACACCTTCACAATTCTGGAAACTAAAGAGGACGGCAAATATGTCTTTGTCTTAAAACCAGACCAACTTTACATTATCCAGGCTGAAAAGATTGATCATGTTACCAGCAACTTCAAACTTAATACTGAAGGCATGATTGCCGATACATTGCTAAATGATTTTGTTTTAGAGGAAGTCTATGTTACTAAAGACGTAATCTTCTTTGATTTCAATAAGGCAATTATAAAACCCGACGCCCAGCCGGCATTGAATCAAATGATTACGAACCTGAAGCGTCATAAAGATACCTACATCGTTGTAAGTGCCCACGCTGATGCCCAGGGAACGTTCGAGTATAATCTTACGCTCTCCAACCGAAGAGCTTTGGCTGTAGTTGCGTATCTGAAACAAAAGGGAATCAGGGAAGACAGAATAACCTGGAGAGGCTTTGGTGAACAGTTGCTGATTAACCGTTGCAGCGACGGAGTTCAATGTCAGGAAGAAGAACATTCGAAGAACCGCAGGGCGGAATTAAAAATTGAGAAGAGCAAGAATTAGAAACTCCACTTCAGTCTGACAAAGAATAATTTTGCCAGAGCTTTGTAATCACTGAAAAGAGTATCATTGAAGAATACCTGGGCCAATACATCAAGATCGAAATTTTTAGGCAGAGAAATTCCTATACTTGGATTCAGAAATAAAGCATTATCCCCCGGATAAAAAATTGCTGCAACTCCGGTTGTTACAAGAGGATGAACAGGATAACTAAGCTGAAGAAATGTCGACCATTTGTATGGTGAAAGATTCCTTACCGTCAGCCGGTTTCGCGAAAGAATAGGTTCCAGGGCTCCTATTCCCGGCTCTGTTAGCCCTTGTGAATTGTACATGCCCGATGCATGCAAGTAAAGTGAATTTTCAAAGGAGTAATCAAGGCTAATGGTTGTTAGTATTACTGTTGAATAAACAGTGTTCTCATAAGGTTCAAACAGGGTTGCTTCTCCTTTAAACCCCGCTCCTTTTATGTTACCTGCCCACCCTAAACCAATGGCAATATCCTGAAATGATTTGCCCGCAAGAAGCTGAAAATCGTAGCCGCCTTTATTAATCTTCCACATCGCGGCACTAACCAATTCATCAAAAGAGTTACTAAAATTACTTGCCACTTCAATACTTGAAGCAAATCCGGTGTATCGTTTAATTCGAATGGCATCACTGCCCGGGCGTTCTTCATAATCAAAGTCAAAATAAGAGAAAGCATTAAAAAGATCATTCGGATTCCAAACAAGGTTAACTCCCCAGTTGATTCTTTGCCTGCCCAACCGGATCTCCCAATCTTTTTTGTGATATTCAACATACAAACGATCAATCATGGAGTGGATAACTAAATCCTTTGAATCTACGATGGTCCATGATAGATCAAAGAAATCATCATTAGTGTCAATCAATTCGCTGTAATTGGGGTAAGCGCTTACTAAATCTCCAAAAAAAATTCTGTTCCTTACTTCAACATAAATATTTAGATATTCTTTCGGCCACCATTGAAAGTTAAGCCGGTTATGTATTAGATTATCAACCAGAGTACTGTCATCAAGAACGTTTACAGTCAGTAAATCTTTTATATAACCATTGTAAAGCCAGTTGTGCTCAATTCCTGTTTCCTCTTCCTGGCCGTAAGTATTTATGCCAGAAAAAATAAGACCGGATAAAAGGATTATTCTACCTGACATGATTTCCGGCGGTGTGTAATTCATCCGATGCTATTCTTCCATCAACCAAAGTAATTATACGGTGTGCCTTTTCAATCACCCTTTGATCATGGGTTGAAAAAATGAACGTAGCATTTTCTTCATGATTCATTTTTTCCATCAACCCCAGAAGGTTCTCTGTTGATTTTGAATCCAGGTTGGCCGTTGGCTCATCAGCAAGAATAAATTTTGGACGTGACGCCAATGCCCTTGCTACTGCCACCCGTTGTTGTTGACCACCTGAAAGTTCGATAGGCTTGTTATGATATTTATCCGACAGGCCCATTGCATCAAGAAGTTGGATTGCGCGTTCTTCCATTTTTTGTTTCGGCCATTTTTGCAGCAGCATTATGAATTCAACATTCTCTTTAGCGGTAAGCACCGGAATGAGATTATAGGATTGAAACACAAAACCAATGTTATGCAGTCTGAAATCTATGAGTTTACTTTCCTTAAGTTTTGATATATCGATGCCAGCCACCGTAATTTTACCTTCAGTAGGTGAGTCAAGCCCTCCAATGATGTTTAACAGTGTGGATTTACCTGATCCGGATGGACCCACAATTGCAGTAAACTCGCCCTCTTCAATGGATAGATCTACCCCATTTAATGCTCTTACAGGCACCACGGTTTCCAGGTAGATTTTATTTATATTTTCCCCTTTTATGATGGTCATATCAAATCTTATGTAATGCGTCTATAGTTTTAAGTTTGACCGCTTTTCTTGCAGGATAAAGCGTCGCTACTAATGCGGTGATTACCACCCCTATTGTCAATAATGGATAAGTTTCAGGAGTTACTGCGGGATAAAGTACAACATCAATTCCAAACTCAGCTAACCCTTTGGAATACCTCGATAAATCCAATCCATACTTCCCAAGTATTTCTATTGTGATGTATCCAAGCAAGCATCCAATTGGTCCGCCTACAAGGGCCATAAAAATTGTCTCCATCACAATCATATAAAAGACCCTTCTCCCCTTCATCCCTACTGCTTTCAACATTCCTATTTCTTTAAATCTTTCCAGCACCGCCATCAGCATCGAGTTCACTATTCCAAACCCCAGAGCCACCATAATAATTCCGAGGATAATACCTACCTGGATTTTTACCTGGCCCAGCATCAGGTCCAGTTCCGGAGCCAAATCCTTCCATCCTTCAACTTGCAGGCCCGAATAGTTTTCTTTCAATTCGGGAATAATAATTTCATCATCTCCGGAAGGATTTGTAAGGCCGGCAATTTCATGGATTTCACTCAGGTTTACAATTCTTGAAAGGTCCGATCTTCGAACATATATTTTACTTTCATTAGAAATGGGATTCATCACTTCAAATATCCCAGCCACCTGAAATGAAGCAGCTGTAATATCTCCATTGATGTCCTGAAGGGTAACAACCACTTTTGAGCGTACTTTTACCTTTAGTTTCTTAGCAAGTTTTGAACCGATAAGGATGGGGTTTCTTCTGATTCCATCGAAATAATAGCCATCAACAATTGCCGAATCCAGCCGGGTTACTTCCGCTTCATCTGACGGTTCAATTCCATAAATGATTCCCCCGGTGGCGGTCTTAGGAGAGGATATCATCGCGTTAGATTTCATTCTTCCGGTTACCGCGATAACACCCTGATGCTCTTGCAATGATACGAGTAGTTTATCTCCCTCCGGAATAAAGAATTTCATTTCCGAATCTTTCTTGAATTCCACTTCGTGAATTTGAAAATTTGAGTATTCCTGAGAAACGCTGTTCTCTACAAATTTGATTACCCAGGAATTAACAAATCCAATGGTAAAAACCAGCGCCCATACTCCCAGTACAATGGCTCCAATTACAACAAGGCTTCTTGCCGGGCTTCTCCAAACATTCCTCCAGGCTATTTTACTAATCATAATTTTCTAATTTCGCATTGCATCGGCAATTCTTAATCTGTGTATTTTATTTAGCGGATAAATACCCAAAATGATTGTGATAAGAAAAACCATCATTGCCTGGTATAGAAAAATGCCGGCGTCCATAGAGAATGGTAGTATGGCTTCATATCCAAAACTTTCGGATAGTTTTTGATATTCTCCTGTAAATCGGATTGGATTAAAATAAAAATATATCAAAAGAGGCATAGCCATAATAATACCTGCCAGAGTACCGCTAAAACCCATTAACAATAATTCCGTTCCCATAATCATCTGCATTCTGATTCTTCTCAGTCCAACCGCGATCATTATTCCCATTTCATACCGTCTTTCATTGGTCATCATCAGGAAAGTTCCAAAAATTCCAAAAGCAACCACAGCGTATAAAATCCAAAGCATTACCTGGCCACTGACGTAATCCAGTTCAATCTGCTGTACTATTTCTGGCATCATTTCTTGCCAGGTCATAACCTCTAAATTTTCCCTTCCAAGTATTGAAACAATCTCTTTGCTTACTTTTTGCACATTATCAGGGCTATCCAGAACGAGTGCCAAAGCAGTGTATTTGTTTTCCGCACCATAGAACCATTGTGCCAGAAGTATTGGCATTGCAACAAGCTGATTGTTCATTGCCGGTGCAGGAAATTTAATAATTCCTTTTACGTGGTATTTTCCCACCGCATTGATTGCATGATAACCCTGACCGATTAGAACTACTGTGTCAGAAACCTTTATTTTCAAATATTCAGCCAGCCCCTGTGACAACAAGACACTATTGTCATTTTCTGTCAGATATTCGCCTTCAATGATCTTTGCATGAAGTGCGGTTAATTTTTTTTCCGCGACCGGATCGAATCCCATTATCAGGGCTCCCCTGGTTTGCGACTGGTAAGAAGATAATGCAAATGACTCCAACCTGGGAACAACCTGCTCAACTCCTTCCAATCTTGCGATCTCAGATATCAATGATGAGTTGGGCTCAAAACTATTATCAAGGATTTTTTCTTCCCAGTAGCCTTCGCTGTGAATCTGAACATATCCGGTGTAGAATTTGACAACATTTTCAATCATTCTCTCATAAGACCCTAATTGCATGGATTGCATTATTACCGAGAAAAATACCGCAAAAGCAATGGAAGAGAGGGTAATTATCGTTCTTCGCTTGTTTCTCCAGATGTTGCGCCAGGCCAGCTTTAACACCACGTTATTATTATTTAACCCGTTTCATATTCTGAAGACTGAAGAATGAATCGTCAATGTCAATATCAAAACTCATTTCTTTATATCGTATTATGGTTTTATGGTTCGGCTCATCTGCCGGAATCATTTCCATTAAAGTTGGAATTGATCTTCCACCCAGATTTTTTATTTCTGAAAGAATCATGGTATTCACCAGGTAGCCTTCCTCATCATAATACTTAATCAAAAGTTGGAGTAATTCATCTTTTTCAATATAAACATCTACTTTCCCCCATACCACGGCAGTTTCAGGTTTAGGAATCATTTCAATTTTGTAACAATTGTAATTTCGAATTACGGTGTCTTTTTTGTAAGTATGATTATAATCATTTACCACTGAAGATTCTTTAACCAGGTCATCATTAGTAAAATCAGAACCCATCCAGGATTGCATCATCATAGAGGGAGGAAGTTTAATCACCCGATCAATGCGTGGCTGCCAGTTCCAGATTTCTTTATCTCTTTTTAGAAAACCGGTTCCTGCATCCCGAGGTGGCGCCGTAATCAGGATTAAAGATTTCTTGATACCCAGAGACCAACTCTTCATTTCGATTTCCCTGCTCCATTCCGGCCGTTGAATTACCATAGTCATTACAGCCATATTGCTGCTCCCCTGCATTTTTTGGTCCGCGCGGCGAATAATATCTGTAGCGTCAAGGGTTTGAGGAAAAAGTAAAAATACGTAGATAAGAAATGATATCATCATAATGTCAAAATGTCTGCAAATTTAAGTACCGAACTATTCCTGACCTTGCTCAAGTCAATAATCTTGCAAATGTAGTCTTAATTAATTCTTAGAAAACTTCCCAGGGACCTATTTTTTGAGAAGCTTAAATGCATGATTCCACTGGTTCCGCAAAAACCCAGGCAAACACCAAAGTATGCAGAGTGGTTCAATTGCGCGTGCGGCTTCTGCTCCTCCCATGTCTTCAACTTCCCATCCAAATTTTTCGAGAATGGTTTCCACTTCACTTTTAGCCTTCAGATCATTTCCGCAAATGAACATGGTGGGCTTGCCTTCTTCAAAATCAGGATCAACCATAAATGGATTCCCAACGCTGTTAAAGGCTTTAACAAACATTGCATCGGGATATTCGGTTTGCAAATCCTCCATTAAGGAGTGGTTTAGGTCCGTGAAAAATTGAAGGACCCCATTTTGAGGAGGATCATTTGAGATCGGATTGGTTGCATCAATGATCACCTTTCCTGAAAGGTTACTCCTTCCCGATGAATTGAGAACTTCTTTGGCCACTCTCCCCGCGACTGCTAGCACTAATATCTCTCCATGCTTTGCTACTTCATCAAAAGTTCCACTTTTGGCGTAAGGATTCTCAACGATCCACTCGTCTAACCGGGATTTATCTCTGGTCCCAATCATAACCTGGTGACCATATTTGCTAAAACCTTTTGCCAATGCTTTGCCCACCGGACCTGAACCTAAAATTCCTACTGTTTTCATGACTTATTTCGGTTTGATTTTGAAAATGCTTCCTGAAGATTCTCAGTTAGTTTAGTACTGAATGACTGACCAAGGGTATGGGTATATCTCTTAAATAAATTCTCCCAAGCCTTTCTGATCCTGATGTCTTTCTCCAGCCCTTTGGAGGTTGTTATTACTTTCATATACTTCCCTTCATTCTCTCTTTGAACCAACTGCAAGGCTTCCAGTTTTTCGATTAGCCGGGTAACTGTTGAAGGGGCAAGCAATAATTCTTTGGCAATTTCACCAGGATTAATTTCCTGACGCGCATTCACACTCATCAACACGAAGGCATGAGAAGGCGACAAGCCTGTTTCCCTGAACTCTTCTTCGGCTATTTTTTGGATTTGTCTTGACATGGCACCAAGACTGAAATACAGGCAATTGCAATATGGAGAGTCTTTAATATTCAAATTATATTTGTATGCACAAGCAAATATATAATTTTGTTTATTATTAACCAAATGTGCATGAATACCAGGAAATCGGGTTATTTTTAAAGGTTTTGAAACAGGAAATTTCAGTTGTCAAGAACACGGGTGAATTAGAACCTTTCAACAAGGAAAAGCTGATTGTTTCCCTGAAGCGTTCCGGGGCGTCAGATGAAATTATCAGAGAGATTAACAAGGAAATAAGTAAGTTATTATACCCGGGAATCCCTACCCGCAAAATTTATCGCGTTGCCTTCAACCAATTAAGGAAGAAAAGTATTTTAGTCGCTTCCCAATATAAGCTTAAAGAGGCTATCACCGAACTGGGTCCTTCCGGCTATCCGTTTGAGGTACTTGTAGGAAAGCTATTTGAAAGAATGGGTTATCAAATTGAAA
Source organism: Cyclobacteriaceae bacterium (assembly GCA_036397995.1). Taxonomy (GTDB): domain Bacteria; phylum Bacteroidota; class Bacteroidia; order Cytophagales; family Cyclobacteriaceae; genus DASWHX01. The sequence continues at coordinate 27,414 of DASWHX010000158.1, read as the reverse complement.
TTGGGGCGATATTAGAAGGTGCCTGTGTGCAACATGAGGTTGACGTTTTGGCTAAAAAGGAGAACATGATTGAAATCATCGAATGTAAATTTCACAATCGCAGTAGCCTTAAAAGTGATGTCAAAGTTCCGTTATATATTAATTCAAGGTATCAGGATATAATAAATTTCAAAAACAACAACAGATCTAAATTTAACTTCAGGGGTTGGATAGTAACCAATACTCGTTTTACAGATGATGCCGTGAGGTATTCTGCGTGTGCCGGCCTTTCGTTAATGGGATGGGACTATCCGGAAAAAAATAATTTGAAAGTGAAAATCGGTTCCTCCGGGTTATATCCAGTTACAGTATTTACCAAATTGACCAGAAAAGAAAAGACATCGCTAATTGAAAATGGTATTATTTTTTGTGGAGATATTATTACCCGCCAGAACGAAGTAAAAAATATTTTGCGACATAAATCTTTAAAAAGCCTACTTGACGAAGCTATAAGTCTTCACGCAACTGCTATTTGATCGGAATTGCCAGGAGTGGAATTCTTGTATGTTGAGCTATTTTTGAAGTTATACTTCGAGTGAATAATCGTTCTATGATAGTGTGTCTTTTGGGAATCATGGCCAAAAGGTCGGAGTTGCTTTTATCAAGGAATTTTTCAATCTCTTCGGCGATATCATTTCCCTCAATCAAGTGAAACTCATGCTGTACTCCTTCAAAAAAATTTGCTAACATGGCAGGGCCATCATCATTTTCTTCACTTTTATTTTGAATATGAAGAATGTCTACCGGCGCATGATAAATTGAGGATAACCTCCTCACAATTTCCAGAATTGAAGAGTCTTCAAGCTCTTTATTGTCAAATGCCAATGTTATTCTAGATATAGCTCCCGCTTTGAAATTCTCGGGTACAGCAATTACAGGTATTTTAGAAGACTTTATTATTCCTGAGGTGTTACTTCCGAATAATACTTCATTGATGCCGCTCGATCCTTTAGTTCCCATTATTATCAAATGTGGATTTTCTTCATGAACACATTTCAAAATTGCATCAAGAACAAAAGCCATTTTAACGTCAAATTTTACAGAATTCTTTTTTAATGCCGGAAATCGTTCTTTGAGCTTTTCGAATTTTGCTTCGGCATCTTTCTTGAATTCATCCAAAACAGTCGCGTTGAGGCTCATTGAAAATTCCGCGGCGGGAATTGGAATATTGTAACCGTGAGCTATGATTATTCGCGGTTCGGGATCCGTTTTCTCCGCATATTTAAGGCCGTATTCAAGAGCATTCAAACTGCATTCTGAAAAGTCAATCGGTATTAATATGCGAGACATAGCGGTTATTCTTTTGGGGCTCAATAAAAGTTAAGAATTCCTTCTTTAAATTCCTAAACTCATTCCCAAATGCATGAACTACCTGACCGATATTTTTATGATTCTCCCTGAAGGATTCTTCATCCTGTACCGGGTGTCCGTCCATTAATTTAACCAATTTTCCTTCATGTTTTTTCAACCTTTTTTTCAGATCCCTAAGCAATCTAACCTCGTAATAATCTATGAGTTCCCGATAGTGATCTAACTCATTCTCAATTGAAGTATTTCCTTCAATTAATCTCTCTTTGTTTAATCTTAGCATTTTGCGAAAAAATGCGAGCTCAATTAGCCAGAGTTCAACTTCAGAAAGCCAGACTTTGCTTTTTTGTCGAAGGTCAATCAGGCTCGTTTCAAGAATATAGCTATAATTAACACCAAGATTTTGCATAAAATGTATGTTTTTTAAAAAATTAAGGCGGGCTTTATTGAATCGCCCGCCTCATGAAATGATTTTCAATTGATTTTGATTTCAGTCTTAGATGACTTCTTCACTTCTTCCTTTTTTGGCAGGGTTAAGTTGAGAACTCCATTTTCATACTTTGCTTGTACCCCATCGGTCTTTACGGATTCGGGTAAAACAAAGGAACGCGTAAAGGAGTTGTAGTTATACTCCTTCCTGGTGAATTCTTCGTCCTTGTCTTCAAACTTCTCTTCTTTTTCCGCGCTAATAGTTAATAGACCGGTGTCTATCTTAACATGGAAGTCTTTTTTCTCCATGCCCGGTACAGCCAGATTGATCATAAAACTGTCTTTTTTGTCAACAATGTTGGCCGCCGGTACCTTGTTGAACCACTGGTAGTTCATCAGGTCTCTGTCAAAAAGTCTGTCAAAATCAAACATATCCCATAGGGATGAGCGCATTACAGGTAAATTTTCCCTGTTTTTCTGTAAGGTTTTCATTGGCGTTATATTTTATTATTCTGACCCTTAATGTAGAACGGTATTCAATTTTGTCCAATGATAAGAATCATTATTCAGGAGCATTTCCATCAGACTTTTTTTGATTTCCACTAACTACAATTACAAACTCCCCTTTGATTGTTTGGGATCTAAAATAATCAAGAGCCTCTGAAACGGTTCCGGTAAATGTTTCTTCATACATTTTGGATATTTCCCGGGAAATGGAAATTGCTCTGTCGATTCCAAATATTTTTGAAAATTGCTCAAGCGTCTTAATCAGCCTGTGTGGCGACTCATAGAAAATAATTGTTCTGTGTTCTGATTTCAAAGCTTCAATTCTTGAAATCCGTCCTTTTTTGTGAGGAAGAAATCCTTCAAAAATAAATCTATTGCAGGGAAAACCAGATTTCAATAATGCAGGTATAAAAGCAGTGGGCCCCGGCAATGCTTCTATTTCAATTTTTTCATTCAGACATTCCCGAATCAAAAGGTATCCCGGGTCTGAAATGCCTGGAGTTCCGGCATCCGAAACCAGGGCTATACTCCTGCCTGATTTCAATTGTTCAATAATAGCAGCCAGTTGCCTGTGCTCGTTGAAATTGTGATAACTTTTTACCGGCTTGCTGATTTGATAATGCTTGAGGAGAACGCCTGTCTTTCGGGTATCTTCCGCAAGGATCAGGTCTACTTTACTTAAAACATCTATGGCCCTGTAGGTTATATCTCCAAGGTTCCCAATGGGAGTAGGAACTATGAAAAGTTTTGCACCTGTCAACCTTCAGTAACTAATTTATTTATTATCTCAGCTAATTTTCGATCTTTCTCTGTGACCACATTTCCTGCATCGTGAGTTGATAATTCAATGGTCACCCGATTGTAAACATTTGACCAGTTCGGATGGTGATTCATTTTCTCGGCTTCTATCGCCACCTTAGTCATAAATCCGAAGGCCTCGGTGAAGTTTTTGAAAGTAAATGTTCTGGTTAGTTTATTGTTTTCTTCTTTCCACATATCAAGAGGTTGCTTTAATTATATATTGATATTTCAGACTCATTTGATCCACAGTAATATTTTTGAAGCCACTGGCTTTTAATTCTGCAATTGCAGTATCAGATGGTACGATTAGATCTCCCGGGGGTGCCACTTCCATATCCGCCTGTTTGAAATCAATGATAAGGATAGTCCCACCCTCCTTCATGCCATTACGAACTTTTTGCAAATAGTTTACCCTGTTTTTCAGAAAATGATATGTATTCACAATGATAACAATATCTGCTTCATTTTCAGTTATCCCTGGATCATCTTCAAGGGTGAGCCGCGTTTCAATTCTTTCAACCCACTCCTGATCAAAGTCCGGCTTTCTATCGTCAATTACATCCAAAAATCTTTTATCGATATCTACTGCGATTACTTTTGCTGCTAAGGGAGCAATTCTGAATGTGAAGTAGCCGGTGCCTGCGCCGATATCAACAACGGTTTTCTGTTCCAGATTTCCCAGTTCCTGAATAACCAGATCAGGATTCTGCCAATTCTTTCTTTCGGGGTCTTCAATTTTATTTACCAGTAATTCAAATGCAGAGCTATCGATTGATTTTTCTGTTCTTGCATTCGAATTGTTCGTAACATCAGCTTCCGATCGATTGTTACTTGCTGAATCGCATGAAAAAAAGAGGAGGTTGGAGATTAGAATCGCGGCCAATTTATTTTTCACTGAAGTCAAATTTTCTTATAAGGAAATTACTCCTTCTATTTTGCTTGCCTGTCTATAAACACGAATTACTTCTTCACTCGAGTTTACTAATATTTTACAAGTTAAGCTAAGATAATTCCCTTCTTTTGACTCCCGCTCAATAAACTCATTTTTAGGAAAAAGAGTTTTTAATTTATCTATCTTATCTTTTGGAGCAATGAATTTAAACATATAAAGTACCGGCCAGGTATAAGACTCATCCAAAGTTCTTCTTAGGTCATCAAATGCTTCACTCATTACTCTAAAGGCTTCCTTTTTGGTTGAGATTAGTAAAATTTATACCGCTCATCTTTAATATCTGACTGTTTTTTTATTGTTTCAGAAAGACCATAGGAAATCCCGCTGGTGAGGCCTTGCTTCATTTGTGTTTTGTATGTGGTATAATCTGCTATTTCGCCGGCGAGGGTAAAATTTATCATCTCAACTATCACCACGCCATTTTCGGTTGGAATAGGAATTGTTCGTTCTCCCCCCTGAAGAGTAAAAGTTTTGCCAATTGCTTCCGGGGCTAAACCGACAGATGGAAGAAAATTAGTATTTAATTTAAGGTCGCTGGAGGAATGAACGACCGCATCAGAACCGTACGCTGTTGCCATTTCGTCCAATGTCCCTGACGCTTCCGATAATTTAGACATTATAATGTCAGCTTTCTTCTTATTTTTTACTTTCAGGGACACCTGCGTTCTTACATCATTGAGTGTAGAAGTACCCTCCACCTTTCGTGAAGTCATTACAGCTACGACATAAGTACCTTCAAGTTCGAAAACATCAGAAATACTTCCAACTTTTGCGGTATTGTATAGCCATTGAACAATTACCCTTGCCTGACCGAGCCCCGGAATGTTACGTTGGTTAGGAGTTACTCCGGTAGCCGTTTGCAAAGTAATGGAATCTGCCTTGGCCTTACTTATGAATTCATCATAATCAGTTATGCTTGATTGGAATAGACCTGCTCTTCTAAATGCCTTCTCAATAGTTTCATCACTTGCGATAACTTCCTTTGAGATGGTTGCAATTTTGAAAATCTGGTTATTGGCCGGTTCGGTTACCTTTATGATATGGAAACCAAATTCCGATTCCACGATCCTATTGATTAAACCTCCCTCTTTCTGATTGAAAACCGGGGCCTCAAAGGCAGCAACCCAGGTTTGTCCTTTGGTTCCCCAACCCAGATCACCGCCACGCGAAGCGGAATTGTCCTTACTATGAAGCCTGGCCAGGATTTCAAAGTTCTCTCCATTTTGAAGTTGATTAAGAACATCCTGAGCTTCTTTTCTTGCTTTAGCTTTTTCTTCCGGACTTTCCTCCTCCCATTTAAACAAGATATGACTTACCCGTGCTTTAAAAATTGTATCTTCACTTATGGATGTAATCTTAAACAATTTAAATGCCGTACCTTCGAATATAGGTCCGATCACCATTCTTTCCTCCAGTTCATCGAGCCTGGAGGCTACATTCCCGGGTAATTCATTAATTCTATACTCTCTGAATGGATTCAACCCATCAGAATTAATAATGGCAAAAACTGAATCGTCTTCAATATTCTTGATTTGACCAATTAATTCTTCGATCTCTTCTCTAAAATAAGTGGTGTCATCTGAAGAAGGTTCAATGGGTATTGTTACGTATTGAAATGAGCGGCTTTCCTGAGCCTGATACTGTGCTGAATGAGCACCAAGATAAGTTTCTAATTCCTTATCTGTTACAGAAACCAGTGAATCATTTACAGAGTAGTACGGAACGTAGAGATATTTTATTTCCGCCACAGCTGTTTGGTTTTCGTAATTCTTTTTGGCTTCTTCGGTTGTAATGTAGGTTGATTTCATTAATAAGTTCTCGTACTTCAATCTCAAACGGCTTGGTTTTAAATCTTTTTCAAAGAGATACCATGCATATTGCTGCTGTTGTGGAGCACCTTTAATCTGCTGAAGATATGCCAGCAGTCTTTGTTTATCAAAATCTCCGGTTTCCGGGTTCACAAACGCCTGCTGGATTGCAGGGCTAACATTCTTTCCCTGCACCATGTCGACAACTTCATCTTCATGCACATCAAGTCCGATTTTTTCATATTGTTTCTGGAAAGCATGCTTAACGATGAGCAACTCCCAGGCTTGATCCCGGAGCGTGGCCATTTCCTGCTCAGACGGATTTCTTCCCAAATTCATAGTATAATTAGCAACCAAAGCCTCTATTTCGGCTTGATATTCATCCAGCGTAATCGTTTCTCCTGCTATTTCCCCAATGTTTCTGTTATTTCCACCCATAATAAATGAGCTGGGTCCCATTAAATCTGCCAGTATAAATGAGAGAATTGCAAAACCGATGGCAAATGCCACCACTCTACCCATTTTCTCCCTCAACTTGTTGATTAAAGCCATGTTATTTACATATAAAGACCGCAAAATTACTTCTAAATCGTGGGAAAATCAAAATTCCAACTACTGGTTAAGACCCCTGTTTTAAGCCGCGCAATTTTTGGTCAATATGAAGCTTTACTGTGTCAATCCGGATATCCTGAACCGTAATTATAGTGAAACGAAAAGGGGCAATTACAACCTGCTCATCTTTCTTCGGTAAGTCCTCTTTGGCTGACAAAATTAATCCACCCAGAGTTTCATAATCACCTGTTGGTATTTCCCAACCATATTTATCATTCAGGTAATCAATCTCATGCCTTGCACTCAACAACCAGGTGTTAGCATCCAATTGCTGTTCTATCAAATCTTCATCGTCGTGTTCGTCTTGAATTTCTCCAAAAATTTCTTCAATAATATCCTCTATGCTAACCAAACCGGAGGTTCCACCAAACTCATCCACAACCAACGAAAGGCTTTTATGTTCTTTAATAAACCGTATCATCAATTCATTGGCCAACATTGTTTCAGGTACGATGATAATAGGAGTAATGATATCTTCCAGACTTTTTGGCTTTTTGAAAAGTTCAGATGAATGAATATATCCCAGCACTTCATCTATTGAGTCTCTGTAAACTATAACTTTGGAATGACCTGAATCAACAAAAGCTTTTTTTACAGTTTCCATGGCATCGTAAACTTCCACGGCTGTAATTTCTGTGCGTGGTATCATACATTCGCGCACCCTTACGGTTTTAAACTCCAGAGCATTATGGAAGATTTTTGTATCCAAGCCTACTTTCCCTTCATCGAGACCGCTCTCTTTCAATTGCTTTATGAATTGATTTAGATCAGTTAATCCAAATACTGGTCTGTCTTCATAATACTCTCTGCGGAAAACTTTTGTGATTATGAGTTTGGATAGCTTCACAATTGCAAATACTACAGGATACATTAAATAGTAAATGATCACCATTGGGAATGCAAGTAAAGAAAGCATCCGGTTGGGGTTGATCAGGAAAATACTTTTAGGAGTGAATTCGGCGGTTACAAGAACAATAATAGTGCTGACTATTGTTTGAACAACGAGAATCGAAGCCTGGTTCTGGAGTGCGGCGGGAAAATTGGCTGCAAATACCGGCTCTAATATTTTGGCCATAAAAATTCCATAGACCACCAGCGCCAGGGTATTCCCGACAAGGGTTGTGCCTATGAATTGGGATGGGTTATTTTGAAATACAGATATTACCCTGCCAATTAACGTATTTTGTTTCCCCAGTAATTCAAGAGCCAATTTATTACTTGTTACATAAGCAATTTCGAGCCCGGAGAAAAGTGCCGAAAAAATTAATGAAACAATTATAATGGGAAGCGGATCCAATAAATTATCTCTCCTTTTCTTTATTTGTTAGGACTTTCAAAATTAGCAGGAAAGAAACGGAGATCATAAAAATCCAATAGGAATAAGCCCAACCCACAGTTAGCCCCTGATGAATACCAATAGCAAAGATGCCGATTGATGCTGAGTACAGGAGTGTGTTTCTGATTTTCATTTTCTGGGATTTGCGGATGGCTCTCCGTCGAGATTAAATACGATCTCACCTGTAAGTTTGTGAATTTTGTAAGTTGTGAAGTCCTGGGATGCCGTTAAACCCTCGCCCAACAGAATTTGATCCTCCGATTCAATTCTAACAAATTTCTCTGTAAAAATTCTTTCTCCCGGTGGATCCCAAAAAAGCTCTTCCGTATTCAGCTTTTCTCCTGTTTTTATATTGTTCAATTCAACAGCTCCGGTTGCTTTCCATAAGTTCTTCTGTTTATCATTATAGGCGTAGTCTGCACGCAATGTTGCGTTTGGTTTTCCTTCACTATCAAAAAAAGTTATATGGAATCCCGATGGCATTTCCTGATCTCCATTTGTAAATTGAAGTAATTTGTCAGTAATTATTTTTGCTGTAATTATTGCTGAATCACTGTGCATAATTTCAGCGCCGTCCAGCGTTGTAACCGGCCCTTCGTATTCAACAAATTTTCCGGGATCTATTTTTTCCTCACATCCTGAACATAGCAGGAAGAAGCTTGTACTCCAAAAAATAAAAGTTAAAGATTTCACCTTTAAAATATTAATCCCTTGTTTGAAGTATAACTGTTTCATCAATCCAACAAGTTAGCTTCATGGACTGTCCGGCATTGTAGTTACGTTCAAATAATTCTTCTCTTGACGGAAATTGTTCTTTTGCAAATTTCATAGCTTCCATGTCCCCTGCTTTTTGAAACATCTGATAGGCGGCAATGAATACGAGCCGGTCTTTCACACGGTCAACTTCCTCTTTGCATCTTTCATAGCTGTCAGCATAAAGTTTTCCGATGAAGGAGTAAGCGTCTCTTCTTGAATGGTCTGTCTCTATAGTTTTGAAAGCCAATTCTCTTGCCTTCGGATAATCATCCTGCCTGAAGGCGACGTTAGCCAGCTTGTAGTACAAATCCGCTATTTTCTCCTTTTCATCGGTAAGAGTAATTGCCTGTTCGAAAAATTGGACGGCACAAGTAAAATTCTCGTTACCCAAACATCGATTTCCGATGGCCCAGGCTAATCCATAAGTTGGTTCCCTGGCCTGAACTTTCTTTGCTGCATCAATGAAAAAGTCTGTTTCGGTACATTTTGCAATAACAGAAAGCTGAACTATCTTTTTTGAAAGGTCAAAATCGTCAGGGTTGGCTTTTAATCTGGGCACAAGGTTTGAATCAATAAAATCGCAGTCGAGAGGAATAATAAGTAACAGAATCTGGAATAACATTTCCTGATATTTTTCATACTTTTCAAAACTTCCGCCTTCGTTAATATTATTCTCAATGATACCTGAAATTTCATCATAGACCTCAAGTACCATTTCATCAGAAATATTTCCACCGGCGGACCTGTATCTCCTCACAACATCCAGGTAGGCAACAAGGATATTTTCCCAGACACTATTTTTGTTGAGGTCAAAAGTCTTTTTAAATAATTCATATAATTCTCCCAGGCGTTGTTTGTCATCTTTAAAAAAATGGTAAGCTGCCAGAGATTTTCTGTTTAAAACATTTTTCTCATCTCCACAAAATTGTATTCTAAGATCATAAATCAAAAGTGACGAATCCTTGTAGATTCTTTTCCGGAGGGGGTCGGTTTCCGCGTTTGCCAACTCTTCATAAATCTGAGAGCCATTCTGGTAAATTGATAAGTGGAGACCGGGTGCATTTACAAGCAACCAATTGAGATGTTTGGCTGATTCTTTAAAATTACCAAATCTTTTGTTATCGGAATAAAGAACTAATTTCTCCTCAACTGTTTTTTTATCCTCAGGGTAATTCCAATTATTGCAATTTTGGCCAAAGGATACGGTTGTTTCGGCGGCCAGCAAAACACAAAGTAATAATTTTTTCATTTTTAATTAATCATAAGCGGTTCTAAGGAACCAACGATCATTAAAAGTGAAGCCCAAATGCAGCTGAAAATAATTCTCCCTGATCAAATTGTTCCTGGTGGAGCCCCTTACTGCAAATCGCATTCCGAAGTCAATATACGAAATTCTGCTCACAGGCATTGACCACCCAAAATTAACACCATACTCGGCAATATCCTTTCCGGAAATTGTGAATGGAAGTTTATCATAAGAAAGGCCGAGTCTATATGTAATCCGGTTGAGATAATTTTCAATGGCTATTGGATTTGGCACAATATCTCCACCTACCCTGATTGAAAATCCATCCTGGAAGTAATCGTTGTTGCCGGAAAAATCTTTAAACCTGCTCCACTGTTGGTATTCAACCTCCGCACCGAATGACCATTTAAACCCTTCATTGAAACTGATTCCGGCACCCCACTTTTGCGGCAATCTGAAACTGCCGGACAGGTTATTAGCGACCGTATCAATATCTAATACAGTACCTGCAGGAGTTCGTATATCAATCCGTTCAAATCTTTCCGCAGAAATTTTGGTTTCCGGATCGAAAGTGATTCCATAGTTTGCAGAGATGTCTTTGTTGATGTTGTGTTTGTATGAAATTCCGGTAGAAAAAATCACGTCCTTTGCATTAGTTCTCTGCAAAACTGAACGTGCTGATCGGGATGGATCCAGTGTGTCACCAATAATGGTTGTGCTTTCCTTGATTAAAGAACTGAATAAATATGATACTTTGATTCCTAAGGAAAGATTTTTCCAAATCTTGAATCCATTTGAGAAATATGCCTGATTAAATCCGCCAGAGCCCTGATTAGTTATTTCCGCGGTTACTCCGCTGCCGGGTATATCTATGCTGGTTGCAAAATTGTATAATACTCTGCTGTACGGTTGAACGCCAAAAGCAAATGTCCATTTCCCTGCCTTTGCCGGAATCGCCGTCCCCAGATAAAGCAAATTGAAAGAGCTGTAAGTATCCTGAAGATCATTTTGACTGACTGTCTTGGTTTCAAAACCCAAACCTGCCTGAAAGGTTGTGACCTGATTGTAAGGAAGCAGGGCCGGGTTCATCTGGTTCACAAACCAATATTCTCCTTTGCTTAATCCCAATCCGTTTCCAATATGATTTGAAAAAGCCGGCCTGATTATATCTCCCAATCCCAATCCTGAATATGTAGAAATTGTTTGCGCGGATATCAGCGAATGCGTGAGCAGGAATCCCACGAATAGTATTTTGAAGCTTCGCTTTCTAATTGTTGTGTTCCAGTATTCCATGTAATCCTTCTAAAACGAGATGGTTTGCCCAGATTGGCCTACTCTCCAACAAATTTTCTACCATCTTGAAGTCCCCACCGGTGAAAATAATTTGCAAATTTGCGACTTTGTCATGATATGAACGAATAAATCCCTCAATTTCTTGTTTAACGCCTATTATGACACCTGACAAAATGGATTCTTTGGTAGATTTTCCAGTTAAGGGAATTTTAGCATCCCATGCTTCAATTAAGGGCAGATTTGATGTTTGTTGATGCAGAGCATTCAATCGCATTCTTATCCCCGGGCTAATTGCTCCGCCATTAAAATTTCCCTTTTCGTCAAGAAAATCGTAGGTGATACAGGTTCCTAAATCAATTACAAGGCAATTCTTTTTTGGATATCGTAAAAATGCCCCCGTTGCAGCCGCGATTCGATCTGTCCCTAATGTGTCAGGTGTATCGTATACTATATTTATTGGCAGGGGTGTTTCGGGACCAAGAAATACTTTTTTTTCTCCCACCTTTAAATTGTTAATCCAATCATTTTCCTTCCTAACGGAACTTACAATCATTTTCTTGATTTCAATCTTTCCTAATAAAAGAGAAGCTTCATCTTCATTATTGGCCAGTTTACAGTCAATCATTTTCCCGTTTTGAAACAGGCCCAATTTGATTCTTGAATTACCAATGTCGATGACCGCGTTCACTTTATTAATTTTGGTGAAATTTGTTACTATATTACCAAAATAGTGCAATTCAATGAATAGTGTTTACAACGTTATCGGGCTGATGTCAGGAACTTCCCTTGATGGTCTGGACATAGCCGGGGTTATGCTCACTGATCACAACAATAATTGGTCATTTGAAATTCTCTGCTGTGAATCGATTGCTTATTCACAGACTATAAAAAATACACTGGCTAAAGCCACTCAATCTTCGGCCATTGATTTGGCAGAAATGGATTTAGCGCTAGGTGATTTTTTTGGTAATGCCGTTAATAGGTTCATCACTAAAAATAATTTTAAACCTGATTTTATCAGCAGTCATGGTCATACAGTTTTTCACCAACCTAAAAAAAGGCTAACCACACAAATCGGATCAGCCAATCGCGTTCATGCCCTTACCGGAGTTCCTGTAATTTATGATTTCCGGTCACTTGATGTACAGCTTGGAGGGCAAGGAGCGCCACTGGTTCCAGTGGGAGATGTGCTTTTGTTCAGCAGCTATGATGCGTGCCTAAACCTTGGGGGTATTTCTAACATTTCTTATGATTTCAATGGACAGAGAATCGCCTATGACGTTTGCGCCCTCAATATTATTTTTAATTATTATTCGAGAATATTAGGTTTTGAATTAGATGAGAGCGGGCAAATGGCTCGCGAAGGTTCTGTAAATCCTGAGTTGTCAAATTTTTTGACAAACCTCGACTACTATCAATTAAATGCTCCTAAGTCCCTGGGCTTTGAAGACATTGAAAAAGATATTTTGATTCCAGTGAAAGCATTTGAAGTTAGCGCAAATGATTGTCTGAGAACGTTTGCTGAACATTTTTCAGATATTCTGGCAGACTCTATATTTAGAGTTGAAAGAATAAAAAAAATCCTGGTTACCGGTGGCGGTGTCTTCAATTTATATTTTATTGAATTATTGAAAAAGAAGCTTGGCGGCATTGAAGTATGTATTCCTGACAGGAAGATCATAGAATTTAAAGAAGCTTTGGTCTTTGCGCTGATGGGAGCGCTGCGGTTAAGAGGAGAGGATAATGTTTTGGCTAGTGTTACCGGGGCTTCGCGTAATTCCTGCAGTGGAAGTATTATCGGAGTAGTAGGGTTATAACAACGTAACAACTGCATTCTATTTTCAGAACCACTGGAAAATTGTCCCCCTTGTTTTAAGGGGGACTACAGGGGGTTTAAATACCATATACAGCTAATGCATTTCTATTTTCAGAACCACCACTGGAAAATTATTAACCACCCCAAACCCCTCCTTAAAATAAGGAGGGGAAATTAAACCAGAATTGTCCCCCTTGTTTTAAGGGGGACTACAGGGGGTTTAAATACCATATACAGCTAATGCATTTCTATTTTCAGAACCACTGGAAAAATACAGGGGGTTTAAATACTTATTAAAATGAAAGGTATGGATTTCCCAAAAACTGGTAACCGTGTAACAATAGTCTTTATTCTTTCTTTTTCTTGCTCAGAACTGTAATTCCAAGCTCATCCAATTGACTTTTATGGATTTGTGAGGGTGTGTCAATCATTACATCTCTACCCGCGTTGTTCTTTGGAAAAGCAATATAATCCCTGATGCTTTCTGTACCTCCAAACAATGCACATAGTCTGTCAAATCCGAATGCGATACCTCCATGGGGCGGAGCACCGTAGGTAAAAGCTTCTAACAAAAAACCAAATTGCCTTTGCGCCTCTTCTTTCGAAAATCCAAGAATATTGAACATCCTCTGTTGAACAGAACGGTCATGAATTCTGATAGACCCACCTCCAATTTCGACTCCATTTATGACTAAATCATAAGCATTCGCATTAACAGAGCCTGGATCAGATTCCAGTTTTGCAAGGTCTTCCGGTTTGGGTGATGTAAACGGGTGATGCATGGCAAAATACCTGCCCGATTCTTCTTCCCATTCCAGCAAAGGAAAATCAAGCACCCACAATGGCTTGTAGGTGTTCGAATCTCTGAGATTGAGACGATTCCCCATTTCAAGCCGTAAGGTTGACAAGGCAGTTCTTGCGGTTTTTGCATCCCCGCTGATAATAAGTAACAAATCACCGTTCCCGGCAGAGCAATTTTTTTTCCAGTTTTGCAAATCCAATTCATTGTAGAATTTGTCTACAGATGATTTAATGGTTGAATCTTGCTGAAATTTGACATAAACCAGCCCTTTTGCTCCGACCTGGGGTTTTTTTACGAAGTCAGTTAGTTCATCCAATTGTTTCCTGCTGTATTCAGCGCATCCTTTTGCCAGGATACCCACCACCAATTCAGCATCATCGAAAACTTTAAACCCTTTTCCTTTTACCAGCGAATTCAACTCAATAAATGACATGTCAAATCTCAAGTCCGGTTTATCTGATCCATAATTAGCTATAGCGTCAGCGTAGGTCATTCGCCCAAAATCAGCAAGGTCTACTCCTTTTTCTTCCTTAAACAAGAACTTGATAAGACCTTCGAACATGCTTAGCACATCATCCCGGTGCACAAACGACATTTCACAATCAATTTGAGTGAATTCAGGTTGACGGTCTGCTCTAAGATCTTCGTCTCTAAAACATTTTACAATTTGAAAATATTTATCAAGACCGCCTACCATTAACAATTGCTTGAAAGTTTGGGGAGACTGGGGCAATGCATAGAATTCCCCCTGGTTAATCCGCGAGGGAACGATAAAATCCCTGGCACCTTCGGGGGTGCTTTTAATAAGAACCGGTGTCTCTACTTCAATGAATTGATTTCTTGTGAGATAATCTCGCGTGTAATTCATTAAACGGTGCCTCAAGCGCAAGTTTTCTTTCATGGGCCCGCGGCGAAGATCCAGGTACCGGTACTTCATTCTTAAATCCTCTCCACCATCTGTTTCATCTTCTATAATGAAAGGTGGAAGATTTGACTCATTTAGCATTTCCAGTTGTGATAATAAAACCTCTATCTCTCCTGTAGCCAGGTTTTGGTTTTTTGAATAACGTTCCTGAACAATTCCCGCTATTTTAATTACATCTTCACGCCCCAATTCTCTTGCCTGTTCAATAAGTTTATTGTCTGACTTACCCTCTTCCAGAATTAGCTGAGTAATCCCATAGCGATCCCTTAGATCAATCCAAATCATTCCCCCTTTATCTCTAATCTTCTGTACCCAGCCGGCTAAAGTTGTATTTATCCCCTTATGTGACACTCGTAATTCTCCGCAAGTATGTGTTCTGTACATTTCGCCTACTTAAAGTGTGGCAAAGTTATAAATTGTTTAATCATGTCACTGTTTTTCAGTTTTTTTTAACCCCAATCAGTGTTAATTTTGTCCAGAATAAGTCTAATGAAGTTAAGCCTTTTCATTTTCCTGTTATTCACTCCGTTCCCGGGAGAAAAGTTTGTGAAAGTAGAAGTTTCAGAAGGTATTACTGTAAAGATTCCTGAAAGTTATGCAGAAATGTCTTCCCAGGATTTAGAGCAGAGGTCTCAATCCTACCGGAGACCGGTTGCCATTTATACAGATCCATCGCGCACGGCTGAATTTGTTGTGAATTTTTCATTCAGTCTTTGGAATACGCAAGACCTGGAACTGCTGATGCGGTTTTACAAAGCCAGTTTGTATGAAATATATTCCGAGATAACTATGATTACGGAAGAAATTCAAACCATTAACAAAAGAGAGTTTGTTGTGCTGGAGTTTTACAGTGTAAGCAAAGAAGAGAAGGCTGAAAATCTGCGCCCGATAAGAAAGTATACTAATCTTCGATATACCCTTGACCAGGGTCGTACTATACTATTCAACTTCACTTGCCCTCAGAATCTTCAAAAAGACTTTGAGGATACTGCAAATCAAATTATGGAAAGTATCAGAATTAAGTAGGATGACCGTGCACCCTAAGACTGATGAGTTTTTCATGAAGGAAGCACTCAAGTTGGCTAAAGAAGCTTTCACTAAAAAGGAAATTCCGGTAGGTGCTGTCGTGGTAATGGATGGGAAAGTGATTGCAAAAGCTTATAACCAGACAGAACAATTGAATGATTCAACAGCTCATGCTGAGATGATTGCATTAACATCAGCGTTCAATCACATTGGCGCTAAGTACCTCAAGGAAGCAACGCTATATGTAACTCTGGAACCTTGCGTAATGTGCGGCGGTGCAATTTTTTGGTCGCAGTTAGGGAGGTTAGTATATGGGGCAACAGATGAACAAAAAGGGTATAGAAAAACCAGCAGCAAAATTCTTCATCCCAAGACCAAAATTAAAGGGGGAGTATTAGGCGAAGAGTGCAAATCACTTATTGATGCCTTTTTCCGGCAAATAAGAAATTAGTATATTCGCATTATAAGAATTGTTAAACATAAATGAATATAATTATGGCTTTCGAATTACCAAAATTACCATACTCATACGATGCTCTGGAGCCTCACATTGACGCGCAAACCATGGAGATCCATCACACCAAGCATCATAGTGCTTATGTCACTAAATTGAATGAAGCAATTGCCGGAACAGACAATGAGGGCAAGTCACTTGAAGAATTAATGAACAAGGTTAGCGGATTGTCGCCGGCGATCAGAAATAATGGCGGCGGGCATTATAACCATTCTTTATTCTGGACGGTTCTTTCAGGAAATGGAGGCGGAACACCTTCCGGTGAACTCAGTGATGCTATAAGTAAGGCTTTTGAAAGTTTCGACAAGTTTAAAGAGCAATTCAGCAATGCAGGAGCGACACGATTTGGCTCAGGCTGGGCCTGGCTTGGTATAAAAGCCAACGGTGGATTATGTGTTTGCTCAACTCCCAATCAGGACAACCCGTTGATGGATGTGGCGACTGATCCTTGCACACCAATTTTGGGACTTGATGTCTGGGAACATGCCTACTATCTCAAATACCAAAACAGAAGGCCGGAGTATATTGCTTCTTTCTGGAATATCGTGAATTGGGAAGAAGTAAGCCGGAGGTACAGCGAAGCAAAATAAATTAAATGCCTCCTTTACCGGAGGCTTTTTTTATTTGAAACCAAAAGTATTTTGATTTTCAGAATCCTACTAATAAAGATTTACCGGATAACATAAGAGAAGCCTACCCTGAAAGCAAATTCTGCAGAATCAAAATAAAAATCACCCAAACCATCAAGTTTGAAGCGCTCATTCAGCGGGTAAGAGTACCCGGCCCCTAAGGCTACCTGGTTAGCACCTATCAGTCCTCTGAATCTGGCAAAAATATTCCGGTGCGGATAATATCGCATTCCCAAAACCGCGCTTTCTCTCCCGGAACTCCAAAATTCAAAACCTGCAGTAACTGTAAAATTGCGAAGCAGGTAATAATTGAGTTCCGCTCCGGTCTGAACCTTATCTGCAAAGTTCTGAATGTCGGTTTTAATTACATCGCCGCCTACAGATATTACAAAGGATTTTGAACTTTGTGCAACACACCATTGCGCGGTTAGTATGAATACGATGAGAAATAATTTATTTTTCATGACTTTTATTCTTTTTCTTCTCTTTGAAATCTTCCAGTTCATATAATTCATCTCTGTACCGGGCGGCTTCAAGAAAATCAAGATCCTTCGCTGCTAATTCCATTTTCTTCCGGGTATCTTTGATTAAGGTCTCTAATTTAGATTCGTCCAGGTATTTAATAATCGGGTCAGCAGCCACTGATTTGCTTTCCGGTTCAACATAGAATTTCTTTTTGTTTTTTAATGAATCAGCAACTCTTGTTTGGCCCATAATAGATTCCCGGGATCTTTTTATAGTCACCGGGGTTATGCCATGCATCCGGTTGTATTCTTGCTGAATATTTCTCCTCCTGTTTGTTTCATCAATGGCTACGCGCATAGAATCTGTCATAACATCCGCGTACATTATCACCTTGCCCCTTTCATTACGCGCGGCGCGTCCAATGGTTTGAACCAGGCTTCTTACATTTCTCAGAAATCCTTCTTTATCCGCGTCTAAAATAGCAACCAGTGACACTTCAGGCAAATCAAGGCCTTCCCTTAATAAATTAACGCCGACCAGTACGTCAAAGATACCAAGTCTCAGTTCACGAATTATTTCTACTCTATCCAGCGGCATAACCTCCGCATGGATGTACCGGGATTTTACACTTGCCTTGTCCAGATATTTGCTCAATTCCTCAGCCATTCTTTTGGTAAGCGTGGTAACCAGTATTCTTTCACTCACTTTAACTCTTTCATCGATTTCCTCCAGTAAATCATCGATTTGATTCGCGCTTGGTCTGACTTCGATTTGAGGATCAAGCAATCCGGTTGGTCTTATTATCTGTTCAACAATTACACCTTCCGATTTTCTTAACTCATAATCCGATGGGGTTGCACTGACAAAGACCACCTGATTCAGCATTGCTTCAAATTCATTAAAAGTCAGCGGTCTGTTATCCAGCGCAGATGGTAATCTGAATCCATAATCCACAAGGTTCACTTTCCTGGAGCGGTCACCACCCCACATGGCTCTTACCTGTGGGATAGTCGCATGGCTTTCATCAACTACTAAAAGAAAATCATCGGGAAAATAATCAATTAGACAAAAAGGTCTGGCTCCGGCTTTTCTTCGATCAAAATACCTGCTGTAATTCTCAACGCCACTGCAATATCCCAACTCCCGAATCATTTCCAGGTCAAATTCAGTTCTATCCTTCAGCCGCTTAGCCTCACCAACTTTGCCTTCTTCTTCAAATAAATTTAGCTGCATCACTAAATCCTCCTGAATTTCTTTTATCGCTACATCAATTACATCCCGGCCTGTGACAAATAAATTGGCTGGAAAAATTGAAACCGATTTTTCCTCCGCAACTTTTTCGCCCGTTGCCGGGTCAATAACCTGAATATTTTCGATTTCATCGCCCCAGAAAAATATGCGAAAGGCAAAATCCGCATAGGCAACAAAAATATCCACAGTATCTCCTTTAACCCGGAAGGTTCCACGTTTGAAGTCAAGGTCCGACCGGCTATAAAGAATATCAACCAGGTTATACAACAATTTGCTTACAGGAATTCTTTCACCAACAGTTAATGAAATAACATTCTTTTCAAATTCATCAGGATTTCCAATCCCGTAAATGCAGGAGACTGAAGCAACCACAATTATATCGCGTCTGCCGGTAAGCAATGATGACGTTGCACTAAGGCGAAGTTTTTCAATCTCCTCATTGATGGACAGATCCTTTTCTATGTAAATGTTCGTTGAGGGCATATAGGCTTCAGGTTGATAATAGTCGTAATAAGATATGAAATACTCAACGGCATTATTTGGGAAAAACTGTCTGAACTCTCCGTATAATTGGGCCGCAAGGGTTTTATTATGACATAAAACCAATGTAGGTTTTTGAAGTTTTTGAATAACGTTGGCTATAGTGAATGTTTTACCAGAACCTGTTACACCCAGCAGAGTTTGAAAATTTTCACCCGAAGTGAGTCCGTTAACAAGGCCTTGAATAGCCTCCGGTTGATCACCTGTTGGTTCAAATTCACTTGTTAACTGAAAATTCACTTTAAATTATTTGTCCAGATTTTCCAGGATTGTTCAGCCTGAATATAAAGCATTTCAAGGCCATTTTTAATCCGCGCTCCTCTTTTTTCGCCTTCAAGGAGAAAGGCCGTTTTCTCAGGATTATAAACGAGATCGTACAAGATGTGTTTATCAGAAATTTGATTGTATTCAATAGCAGGTAAGGAATTAATATCAGGATGCATCCCCAAAGGAGTTGTGTTAATGATTAACCTGGAATCAGAAATAAAATTGCCGGAGTTCAGCTGGTCATAGGAAAGAGCGTCTTTAGATTCCTTTCTTGAGATCATTTGAAACTGGATTTCCATGTCAAGCAATACTTTGCTTACTGTCTTCGCTGATCCTCCACAGCCAAGGATTAGGGCATTGAGTTTCGACTCTGATCGGATTATTTTTTTTAAAGATTCCCTGAATCCAATATAATCCGTATTGTATCCTTTCCAGGTGTCGTTGTAAATCCTTATAGTATTAATAGCGCCAATTTTCTTAGCATTTTTATCAACCTGATCCAAATAAGGAATTATTTTTTCCTTAAATGGAATGGTAACATTCAATCCAAGTAAATCAGGATGAGTTGCAGCCCAGCGCCTTATATCCGAAATTTCAATAAAGTCAAAGAGCGCATAGTTAAAGTCAGTTAGTTTTAACCTCTCAAATTTCTTATTGAAATAATCAGCAGAAAAAGAATGCGTTAAAGGATGCCCGATTAACCCTAGTAATTTCACGTAGATTTGTTTCTTGAGATGCTTATTTTCTCAAGCAAAACTACAATAAAGATTCCCACGGCAACAAAAAGAATTGCCTGGAATATAAAGGGATCATTTCCGGTTTCCTGAAAATATTGTGCGGGGAGCACATTTTTTTCGAGAAGTGGAATTTGCTCACCTTCGGAATTTTCTCTGAAAAGGGTAATTATTTTCCATGGCCAAATTTTATTCAGAGATCCTATCATAAAGCCGCTTAATAACGCGATGGCAGAATTATGATAATTCTTGAGGAGCCAGGAAATAGCTCTGCTAAAGCTGAGTAATCCGGTAATTGCTCCCGCTATAAATACCCCGATGATTGCCAAATTCAAATCTCGTAATGCCAGGTATACATATTCATACTTTCCCAGCAGCAACAACAAGAATGCTCCGGAAATCCCTGGAAGTATCATAGCAATAATTGCAATTGAACCGCTTATGAAAATGAACCAGAGTTCATTGGGTGTTTGCGCCGGAGTTGCCTTCGTAATTAAGAATGCGGCAGCCACACCGATTAATAAACTTATGATAACCCCTGGATTCCATTTGTTAATCCTTCTTAAGACTACTGCAGATGAAATGATTATCAATCCAAAGAAAAATGACCATATCTGGATTGGATATTCTCGTAATAAAAAGGTGACAAAATGTGAAAGCGTTACCAGGCTGGTCGCTATTCCCAATACGAGCGTGAGAAGGAAATTTCCATTAACATATCTCCAAAAGTCTCTGATTTGAAATTTCCGGAGATATTTAATTGCCGTAATGTCAAATGCTTTAATGGAATCAATTAATTGTTCATAAATTCCCGCGATTAGTGCTATAGTTCCCCCGCTAACTCCCGGGATGGCGTCGGCAATTCCCATGGCAATTCCTTTCAGGTATATTACAGGATACTTTTTTAGCCAGGACATGAACTTTACCTGGAGTTATTCTTATTCAAAAAAAGATTGAAGGTGTCTCCCCGCAGACCCAGTCTTATTGTTTCCAGGGGAAGTATTTCCGAAGGTTGAATATTGCCCAGATTTACATTGGCGCCGAGCAACTTAATGAACCATACTTGCTGAGATTTTTGGGGTGCTTCCCAAATTATTTTTTCAAATGGTATTTTAGTGAGAATCTCTTCTACTAATCCCGATCTTACTTCCCCTGTTGACCTGAACAAACCAACATTGCCGCCTTCCCTTGCTTCACCGATTACCTTCCATGCTCCGGCATCCAGTTCCTCCTGCATTAGTTTTATCCATAAATACGGTGGAATTATTTTCTCCGCATCCTTCGACCCTACCTCAGAGAGTACGGTCACCTGCTCTTTGAGTTTAGCAATGTATTCACATTTCTTTTCATGATCCAGTTCTATTGAGCCATCAGAAACCTCACAAAACTCCATCTCATATTTATCCAGAATCTTTCTATAGTCATCAAATTGATCTCTGACTATGAAGGCTTCAAATAATGTTCCTCCAAAATAAACCGGCACACCGGCCGCTTTGTACACTTTAATCTTGTCGATGAGGTTTGGGGTTACGTAAGTTGTTGCCCAACCGAATTTCACTATATCGACAAATTCGCTGCAAACACTTAAGAAATCTTCAGCTTCACGGACACTCAGACCTTTATCCATTGCCATGGTGAATCCATGCTGCCTGGGTTTTTGAGTTCTTTCAGGTAAATCTTTAAGGAAGTAATTCAAATTCATTTAGGAGTTCTCTTTTCTAAACTGATCAATGATTCTGAAAAGCGCTTTTTGAGTTTCCAACTTTGGAAAGAATTCAAAAAGAACCGTATGATTATCGAAGTTCAAAATTAATGCATTTTCCAAATAAGCAAAGGCTTCCTGATATTTACCTCCGGAAACCAAATAGGCAGTCGCCCGGTAATAAAGATCGGAGCTTTCAGGGATTAATGAGATGCCTTCTTTTACCAAACTCATTGCCTTTTCGTAATCACCTTGTTCATAATAAACAAAGGACCAGTCCAGCCAAACTGCCATATTTTCAGGATCCCGGGTGCTGGCCTCCTCATAAGCAGTTAAACTTGAGACCAGATTTCCCACTTTGAATTCCATGTCGGCAACAGATTTCCAGTATTCGGGATTTTCATTATCCAGCTTCAATGCTTTATTATAGAAATGAATTGCTTCATAAAATTTGCCCTGGTTTTCCAGGCAGCGTCCTGCGCCAAACCAGGCATCATCATAGAAAATATCCAGTTTAACCGCTTTTCGATAGTACTTAAGGCCCAACTCAAACTGATCCAGTTTTTCATAGGCAGTGGCAATGCTGAAATAGATGTCTGCACTGGCTCCTTCTTTATCGAAAGTTTTCTTGTAAGCATCCAGTGCTTTTGAATATTTACTCAATTGCATGTACGTATTTCCCATGTTATAATGAGCTGAGGCAAAACTCTCGTCTATCGCTGTAGCAAATTCATAGGCCTTGATTGCTTCTTCATAATTTTCCATTTTCTCGAACAAAATTCCCAGGTTATACCAGGCGAAATGCGAGTATGGATCACTCTCAATAAATTGTTTGTAGTAAGCAACACTGCTTTCCAGCTCACCTTTAACATCAAGGCAATAGGCTAACTCGTAAAGTGAATTTTCATGTTTAGGATTTATGTCGATGGCTTTCTTGTAGCAATCAATCGCCTCGGAATATTTTTCAAGACTTTGAAATGCAAGACCAAGTCCATAATAAAGTTCACCGCTTTGGTCACCATAGATTATGGTTTCTCTGAAAGCCTCCACAGCTCTTTCATAATAACCAGCTTGCATGAGTATGTTGGCTTTGAGTGAAAGAACTTCGGAATCGGTGGGTTGAAATATTAATACATTGTCAATGGCTTTTAATGCCTCATCATAATCTTCCAGGTTGGCTAGAATTTCTGCTTTGCTCAATAAAATGTCGGTTGAATATGGGTACTGTTCAATGGCCAGCGTGCAGGCCCTCAGCGCATAATTATACTTGCCCCGCTCGAGGTAATAATCAATTATTTCTTCGTAAGAATCAACATCAAAATAGAAGCTTCTGTCATTTTTCAGATGGTCTTCAAATTTTCGTATTAGCTCGTTATCCTCACGCCTCCTCTTAAAACTTTCTGACATTAAGACCCTTCGGTTGGTTTATGAAATTTAGCAATTAATTAATGATACCAAAACCCTTTGGCGGATATTATGGAGTCTGACTACCACATACCCACCTCACAGTTTCCTGCAAAGGTCGGAAATCTATTCCTGTATTTTCGATAATTTTCTTATTATCAAAAAAGAAGTTCATTTCACTAAGAATTACCGTTTCCCGGGTAATTAATGGAGATTTTCGGGTGAACAATGACTTCAGCTGATCAAATACCATTGCCATCCAGAGCAAAATTGTGCCTACGCGAAATAACGGAGCTTTTTTTCCTAATTCTTTGGCAATAAGGTTGAACAAATCTTTATAGGTTGAAACACCCGCGTTTAGTATAAATCTTTCACCATAAATCCGGTTTTGGTGCAAAATAAAAACCGCGTCCGCAATATCCCTGACATCCACATAATTAACTTTCCCTTTTGTATAGAAAGCATTTCCATCGTGTACATATTTGAATATCTGGCCGCTTGATTTATTCCAATTCCCAATGCCCAGTACCACCGAGGGATTAACAATTATAATGTTTAGGCCTTCTTCCATACCACGCCAAACTTCCAGTTCTGAAAGGTATTTTGTTTCAGCATAACCAGAATTTAATTTCGATTGAGTCCACTTCGCGTTCTCATCGATCTGTATAACTTCTTTGATTCTCCCCAGGGCTGCAATTGAGCTGATATGAATAAGTTCTTCAACACCCATTTTCAAACAGGTGTTCACAACGTTTTTTGTGCCTTCAATATTCACTTTAAACATTTTTTTTCTCTCCTTACCCAGAAGAGAAACTAATGCAGCGCTGTGTACTACTGTTTTGCAACCTTGCATTGCCTGCTCAAGAGAGAGCACATCTAGTATATCTCCATAATGGATTTTTATTCTCCCCTCGATATCTTTAAGAAAGGTTAAATCACTTGAAGGTCTTACCAGGATGGAAACTTCAAAGCCGGCATCCAGATACTTCCGGCAAATAAAACTTCCAACCAGACCATTGGCGCCGGTTATTAAAATCACGAGAGTTCGAAGTTTAACAATGGCAGATGCAAAGCTTTTTGGACATACTTATTTTTCATTACTATGGCACATTTTTTTAGATGTTCCATATTGTGGGCATCTGTTCCCAAAAAGTGAACCCGCCCGGAGTCAATTAATTTTTGGGCAACAACTTTCGCCGGCCTGGAATAAAATCCACCCAAAGATGAAATATTTATCTGAAACAGTGCGCCCCTATTCCAGATTTCAGTTAGAAGATCCCAGCTATCCTGAAAATAAACATATCGCTCAGGGTGAGCCATAACCGGTTTTAATCCCTTCGAAATTACCCTGAAAATGAAATCTTCCAGTACGGCAGGTTTTAACATAAAAGATGTTTCAAAAAGTAAATATTTCCCTCCGAACGGAAGTATGTCATTCCGGTCAAGGGATTGCATTAAGAATTCGTCGAGATAGTGTTCGGCACTTACTTCCAATTCAATCGGAATATTTTCCCCGGCAATTTCCTGGTTCAGAAGACTAAAAGAATCCATAATTTTTGCGGGAGTATTAGGATACAGGTCGGAGATAATATGGGGAGTAGTGATAACTTTTCTTATGCCCATTTCGTGCATGAATTTCAGCATTTCAATCGTTTCTCGCGTCGACTGCGATCCATCATCTATTTTTGGTATAAGATGCGAATGCATGTCAACCTCAAGTATTTTTTCAGGTTTACTTCTGCTGAAAAGATTCATTGAAAATCAGTTTTTTTTCAGGAAGGAGTATTTTCACCCATTTAATATCCTTCCCCGTATCCATACCCATATCCCTGCGAGGACATTTTTATTGAATTCAAAAGTACGGTTAAATTGCTAAACTTGTGAATTTTGTTAAGTCTCATTAGAGTTTCAAGGTAGTGAGTTTTGGAGAAGTC
Organism: Cyclobacteriaceae bacterium; assembly: GCA_036397995.1. Classification (GTDB taxonomy): domain Bacteria; phylum Bacteroidota; class Bacteroidia; order Cytophagales; family Cyclobacteriaceae; genus DASWHX01. The sequence goes on along the minus strand of DASWHX010000158.1, from coordinate 2,318 downwards.
GGACCTGAGAACATATATTGGCAGATCCGCCTTTTTGAGAGCCAGTATTCCGTCTGTTACCAATCCAACCGGGGGTGTATCCAGAATAATTACATCATATAGCATTGACAATTTTTTAAGCAATTCATCAAATTCAGGTTTCAGCAGCAGTTCTGAGGGATTAGGTGGTGGAGGCCCCGCGGAAAGAAAATGCAATTTGTGCATCGAAGTTATGTGTATGCATTCCTCCAGGCTATTCTTTCCGATAAGAATTGAGCTAACCCCTTCCTTTGGGCATTCTATTCCAAATGCCTGGTGAACTCTTGGCCTGCGCATATCAAGGTCTACCACAATAACTTTTTTTGATGAAAGTGAGATAATGCCGGCAAGATTAACTGAAAAGAAAGTCTTACCCTCTCCGCTAACTGTTGATGTTACCGCAAGGATCTTATTCTTTTTTGATGGCAGGAAGAATTCAAGATTAGTTCTTATACCTCTGAGGGATTCACTAATGGCAGACCGGGGGTGTTTGCCAACAAGAAGTTTGCTGGCTTTCAATTTTTCTGAATGATAGAAAGGTATGGAACCAAGAACTGGCAATTTGGTTTTGCTTTCAATTTGTTCTACCGATGTAATCCTGTTATGCAACACATAGCGAATCCCTATATAGAAAAAGCAAATCAGGAATCCCGACATGAACCCAATTCCAAAGATAATTGTCTTCCTTGGAGAAACCGGGCTGGCAGGTATGGAAGCTTGAGATAATATTTTAAAGTCTGTGGTTATGCCAGCCTGAGCAATTTGGAATTGAGTTTTGTTTTGCATAAGGCTCAGGTAAAAATCTTCATACATGGTGTAATACCTGTTTGTTTTGTTGAAGTCATTTTTCCTTTGGGGTATTGATGTGAGCTTTTTGCTCAGAGAGTTCCGCTCCATGGTCAATTCGCCAAGTAAAATTTCCTGACTTCCAATTAATTTATCCAATGACAAAACCAAATTTCTTTTTCGCATTTCTGCCAACTCCTTTTCCTCCAAAACTATTCGGGTATTTTCACTAAAAGTCTTCCGCAATTTGCTAAGCTTTAGTTTGCTGTTTTTAAAATCTGTTATTTCCTGAATTATTTCCGGATGAATAGCCATGAATTTCGGGATCCAGACTGAATCTCCATTATCCAGGCCTGCCACCAAACTGTAACTTTCCTGATGTTGTTTATGAATCGCAATAAGTTCTGACTTTACTTCTTTCAGCCTGCTAATAACTTCGTTCGACTCATTATCAAGACTAAATCCTTGCAATCCCAGAGTTTCCGACTCAAGGTAATCTTCAATTTGAGACAGCTTCTCATCAGTTGCCAATAACTGCTGATCAACAAACTTTATTTTCTGAAAATTCGCTCTTTGTTTTTCCTCTTTTGAATAATTCAAATAAAGGGTATCAATTGAATTAACCAAATCCATCGCCTTGTAAGGATTATGATCTCTAAAGCTAACTTTAATTGTTTTAGCACTGAGATTCACCGGCTCAACAAACAGATTAGTTTCAAGGTATGTAATCAGTTTTTGGTATGAGTTGACAAGAAAAAAGAATTTAGTTTCTAAGGTTTCTCTGTTGAGAGGCTTGATTATGTTCAACGTGAATTCAAGATTTGATACTCTAATAGTATCAATAGAAGAAAAGACCATCTTATCCGCCAATGATTCAATGGATAATGAGACTGAGAAATCACCGTTTTCCTGAAATTCTACATATACGGGTGTGTCAAATAGATTTGGATCCATGTTAATTACATTAATCCTGAATGGCGAAAATTTGTATCGCTCATCGTTCAGGATTTTCCCCACACTATAATAGCTTACCCCCAGGTCAAGACTCTTAATTACCCTTTCTGAAAACATTCTTGATTTGATGAGCTCAATCTCGCCAGAAATAGTACCGAGTGATTGTTCCTCATCTATGGCATCAAACCCCAAAATTCCCGCTTCACTTTTAATATCCAATTTCAAATTGGATTCGGATACAAAAACCGGCTTGGTCCATCGAAGGTATAAATACGCCGTTGAATTTGTGGTGAAAATGATTAGCAACATCCATATTAAGGATTTTTGCAAAATCATTCGCAGCTTCAGCCAGTCAATCTCCTGCGATTTGTCATAAAGTAATTTTTCTTCCTGGTGGATCATAAGTTATAGTATTGTGATAACCAGTGCGAATAGGGTAATTATGCTTGTTAATGTTGAAATTAACGGAAGCGAATCTCTAAGGCCTTCACTGAATGGTCTTTTGACCGGTTCAATATAGATTAAGTCTCCCGGATAAATATAAATATCATTTTTTAGCC
>DASWHX010000157.1:0-5377 GCA_036397995.1 Cyclobacteriaceae bacterium | reverse complement strand
CTTTATGCAGGCGGCGCGATAGAACTTAGGTCACGGAATCCGCTCAGGTCGAGATACTTTGATCTCAATCTTGCCGGTGCAGGAGAAATTATCCTGGAATTTGAAGGAGAGAAACTAAACCTGAGGCTGAGTGGCGCGGGGAATGTGGAATTGTCCGGATCCACTCGAGATTTGGAGGTTACCATGTCGGGTGCAGGTGGGCTTGATGCTTTTGATCTCAAAGCGGAATATGCCAGAATTCGGATAAGCGGTGTTGGGGGAGCTGACATTTATGTAACCAAAGAATTGGATGCCAAAATAAGTGGATTGGGCGATGTTACTTATAGGGGAAACCCCGCGAACATTGATAAAAGTGTTTCCGGATTGGGAACAATCCAGGAGGATCGTCATTTCTCAGATGATCAATAATCCGATTTTAGCGGAATAATGGATTCGACCTTTAAATAAAATGGTATAACTTAAGGTGAGAATCTTAATTTATGCGATATTATTTCCTTTTATCCGCCTTGCTGCTTGTTCAATTATCTTTTGGACAGATGGCAAAATTAAATCCATCAATAAACAGGGTCGGTTCCAATAATTATTTTCCAACATTAAGTGGTGATGGAAAATACATGCTATACAGAAGTGATTTGTCAGGTGAAGGTGAAGAACTTTGGATTACTAAAATGACATCTTCAGGTCAGTGGGGATTGCAGGAAAGATTTAATCGAGTGATTGATCTTCCGGGAGTAAACACGATGGGGGGTTTCTATCTGAATATTGATGGCAGTCTTTTGGTTTTCTCTTCAAGAAGATATGGAAGCATGGGTGGGTTTGATATATGGACTTCCGAAAGGAAGGGAAGTTCATGGAGTCCCCCGCAAAATGGAGGCAAGCCATTGAACACCAATGGTCATGAAGGAGACCCCTCACTATCACCGGATGGCAAAACCCTTTATTTTATCAGGTGTGAAGGATTGAGTTTTGAAGAAGCAATCAACTGCAGCATCTGGACCGCCAGGAGAAAATCAAATGGTTTTTTTGAGGAACCTGAAAAACTGCCTGCACCTATCAATACAGGTCATGAAACAAGCCCATTAATTCTTGCTGACAATCAAACTTTAGTTTTTGCCTCCGCGAGGGCAGGAGGAAAAGGCGAGCTAGACCTTTATCTTTCCCGAAAGGAAGGAGAGGAATGGTCGCAGCCTGTTTCAATGGAGTTTCTCAACTCTGAAAAAAACGATCGCTATGTTTCAATCCCGGCCCGGGGTGACGTGGCTTACTATTCGGGAATTGATAAGAGACAAAAAGTTTTATACATGGCGAAAATCCCGGAAGGACTCAGACCATACAAGGTATTGTATCTTGAATCACGGGTTGTTTCCCAAAGCAGTAATCCTATTGAAGCGACAATACAGTATTCGGCAATTAACGAGCCTTCTAAATTTGTCACTGCTGAAGAAGATGGAATATTTAGTTTGATACTTCGTGAAGGAAAGATATACGACATCGGGGTGTTAGAAAGAGAAGGAAAGTATTTATTCGCTTCTGAAAGGATTGACTTATCTGAAATTGAGTTTTCAAAAAAAGAAAGGAAAGAATATATATTAAATGATATCAGGAATGGAGCTGAACAACCTCTGAATAATATCATTTTTCAGGAATACAGCTCTGAATTAGATGAAGCCTCAGAAAAAGAATTACAGAGATTAATTTTCATCTTGCAGAAAAATCCTGATTATAACATGGAAATTGCTGTACACCAGAAGAATTACATGGCGGATACAATAAAATCAAATCCTGATTTAACAGAGTTGATAATTGACACCATTCACACTACAAAAATTTTGGAGACAGTGGATACTATATGGCGCAAAATTGATTTTGAGTCACTACTTCATGACCCTGAAATAGATTACATAATGGTGGATTCAGTTTTATTAACAAACCCTCGTGAAGCAGACAGGGTTCTGGATTCATTAAATAATGCCATTTCGAATCCTGAACGGAATTTTGAAACCATCACTAATTACGATACGCTGCAGGTAACCAAAATCAAATATACCTGGCATAACGACCGGTCGCAACAACAGGCAATATCCATTGCAAATTATTTAAAGTCAAAAGGTGCACCGTTATACCGGCTGTCAACCAGGGGAATGAGAACAAAAAAAGAAGCGGAAGAAGATAAACCCGAGGTTCGCGTTGTTGCCAGGTTTCTTAAGTAATTTAATTTACTACCATTGGAATGGTAACCATGGTATCGCCCCACAAAAGTCTGATCTCTGCACCATCCGGCTTTTCCCTGACTTCCAGCGTAAACATTTCTTTGCGGGTTTTAACCACAAAGGCCGGGACTGCAACACGTAATTCGTCTTTGCTGCTGTCATAATTGAAATCTCCCCATTGGTTTAATTCGTTATTGAAGATAACCATCCAGGTGATTTCATTTGGAATAGTGAATAAAGTATACCGGCCGGCACTTAATTTTTGTCCATAAATTTCGACATCGTGGCTAATCTCAATTTCAGTGGCTTCATTAGCTCCCGTTCTCCAGACTTTACCGAATGGAGCCAGAGCATCTTTAAAACCAAAGAGCTTTCTGTTTTTCTGATACGGTCTGGAGTAATTTATATTAACAATAAATCCGGATCTGGTGGTTAAATTGGCTTCACCTTCAGGACTAAAGGATTTTGTGTATGAACGAAAACCGTACAGACCCGCCACGATGAATGCAATGATGATTCCAAAGAAAACTGTAATATGCCGGCCCATTTTTATTCCTTTCGAAATTCATTAATCTTATCAAGAATGTCTCCCCTGCGGGAGTAGTAGATCCAAATCGAAATTTTCTTATCCTTTTCGTAATTACCCGATGACTCAATCTTTCCATTTGAATAATAGTATCTCCATGACCCTTCCCTTAAACCATCTTTAAATTTGCCCTCTTCAGCAACTTTGCCATTATCGTAATAATAGGTCCAATTACCATTAGGTACGCCCTCACTGAATTCGCATTCAATATTCAAAGCACCGCCGGGATAGTAATCTATCTTTAAACCTGATCCATTTTTCAGGGTGCCGGCGCTCAGGGTGTCGCCCAGGATAGAAACATAATCTGAAACATTTATCAGCTTTCCCATTTTCCATTCTTCCTCTTGCATTAGCAGACCGGTGGTATGGAACAATCCCCATAAGCCATCTTCCTTTCCTTTTATAAAAGAACCAATACTACTAAGCTGTCCATTTCCATAGTAATAATACCATTGCCCTGTTTGAAGACCTTTTGAATAATTTCCTTCATCAACCAGGTAGCCATTCCGGGTAAATGATCGCCATAATCCTTCCTTTAAGTTATTTTGAAAATTACCCTGTGATTCCAACATGCCATTATCAAAATAAAAACTCCAGGTATTTACTTTTTCACCTGATTCAAATGACCCTCTGACTTTTGCACGGCCATTATCGTAATTTTCAAAATAGAGGCTGTCCTCAAGTCCTGCCCGGTAATAAATCCTGCGTTTGAGAATACCTGTCGGCGCGTACTCTTCCCACGTTCCTACAGGTGTTCCCAGATTGTAATTCTTTATGGAAAGCGTATCACCATATGGATCAAGAGATACCCAGGTACTGTCTTTTTCACCATTTAAATAAAATCCTCTTTCGTATATTTCCCCTTTATCATAATATTCATGCCACAGGCCGTGGAGCAAATCCGATTGATAATTAGCTGTAATAAAAAGGTTGCCGGTCCTGCTGAAAGCCTTGTGGGCTCCGGTTAGCTCGCCCATTTCGTAATAATACTCTGATTCAAGCAAACTGTTTAAGTGATAATTTCGCCATCTGCCTTCCGGAAGTCCATTGTCATACTGGCCTGTGGTTTTAAGGTAGCCTCCCTCATAGAGTTCAATAAAATCTCCCTGGGGAAGATCAAATTCATACGCGAGCTGAGCTCTAACATCCCCATTCGGATAATAAGAAGTCCATTGACCGGTTCTTTTATCATTTGCATAGCGCCCGGCTTCGATGGGCATCTTGCTACTAGTATTATAAACGATCCAGGTGCCGGTTTTACGGCCGTTAGTTACTTCACCTTTGGCAAAAGTTGAGCTGTCGGGGCTGAAAATTATTTGAACCTGACAAAGTGAGTAATGAAAAAGGAAATTAAAGGCAATAACAAAGACTTGTTTCATTCGATGAATCTCTCATAAAAGATAAGCAAAATTAATGCTATAATTTGACAATTAATTAGCACGCGGATTCTCGTACCAGGCAAGGATTGGATCAGAAATTACTCCAGACTCTTTCATAGCATTTCTAAGCTCATCGGAGGCAGCAAAAATTTGAGCGGCATCCATGTCATCAAAGGCAAACATAACGCTGATTATTTTTGCATTAATTATTGACCTGCCTAAGCCAATTAGCTCAAGGCCTGCATCTCTTCTTTCCGGCTCATGCTGATCAAAAATCTTCTTCCAGTGATTATACTCTTCAATCTCGTGCGTGATCATCATCCTGTATCTTTGGGGTACCGGTCTTTCAGGCAATTGCAGTGCATCTATCAAAATAATGTTGGCATCACCAATCACTCCCATTAATTTTAGTGACTTCTGCATTGCATCAGATTTCGCAAACTCCTCCCCTTTTTTATGACTGGGAGTTTTCAGGAAAACCGAAACCATACGGGAGTCTTCGTAGGAGACTAAATCGCCAAGATCAACAATGTTCAAAGACTCCCTATTGGATTTATCTTCTTCAAAAGCTGATTTCCAGGTAGAAAAAGATTCCACCGGATAGGTCATAATAAGGATGGGAATAGCCTCAATCTTCTCATTAGATTCATTAGATCCTTTGATTTCGCTAAAGGATTCACTTTGGTTGTTATCTCGAGAACCACAAGAAAGGGAGACAAGGAAAGTGAAAATCAATGGAAAATTGCAATTTCTCATCAAAAGAACAGGTCCAGTTAATGTTGAAGTTAAACTTTTTTTGAGCGGATAACAATCCGGGCTGCTGATTTTTGGAATAGTGCCTCAGTTTAAATCCAAATGAAATTAAAATCAACGTGTGCTACACTTCCAAATTTTTATTTTAGGTGAAAACTGATTGATTTTCAATGTTTGGCAAAATGTGGCACACGCAAAATGCTCCACTAAGACACTACCGATTTTTGAAACTTGAAAGAGTCTCTTTATATTTGAATTAAAATCATAACCCGATGTCGGCATTATTATTTGTTCTCGTTTTGTTTGTTTTAGCCATTGTTTCTCCATGGATATTTCCTAATAAGACGGTGAGTAACCATCCGAAGGATATTGAGAAAGGATAGTTTATAGGTCTTTTAATCTTTTTTTGGTCGAAATAAACTCTTCCCAGATATTCTTCAAAATTTCCC
>DASWHX010000156.1:0-2748 GCA_036397995.1 Cyclobacteriaceae bacterium | reverse complement strand
TGAATGGAACAGGAATGTAATTGTCCAAATTTAGATTCCTTCAACAATAATTGGCCTTGGACTAAAGCTCAGCACAAAAATTAATAATGCAATCCATCCAAGAATCTTTCTGTTAAAACTTATCGGTTCATCATACAAAGTCGGCGGATGTTGTATTCCCAAAAACCTTCCGATAATAAAAGCAAAAATAAGCCAACCCTGATACCCAATTACTCCGGGAAATAAGTACACCACTCCAAATTGAGCCGTGAAAGTGAGAACAGCGATAAATAATCTGTCTCTGAATTGTTTGGAAATGGTATAGTAGGTTAAATAAAGGAATCCGACATAAAGGATGCTGTATAATACAGTTTCTGCAAAGCCAACATTGGGATCAAATGGATTAATCACTCCAAGGCCGGCATAGAATACAAAAGCGATGAATATGCCCGACGAAATTATCCTATGATTTTCCCTCCCGAAAAGTCCATACAGAACGTGCCCTCCATCCAGCTGGCCAACTGGAATAAGGTTTAGAGCAGTAAAAAAAAGTGCCAGAAAGCCCGCGAATAACCAGGGATAATGCATCGCCTCATAATGATTGGGAAGTCGTTCCTTATCGGCAACATTATTCTTAAAGAATTCAAATATCAGGTTAGTCCCGAGGTAAACTTTAGGTATTTGGGTAGAGAATTCAATAGTGTCAGGCAATAGATTTAATAATTCGCTTTCAGGGTACCTCCCCTTCGGATTCACTACAATTGTATCCGTATCATAAACAAGGGATTCCCAATTTTCTCCCAGGAGTTGGTACTCTGGATGAATTGAAAATATATGATCTTTTGGTGGAAGGTTCGTGAATCCATAAATCAAGACAAAGATAGCAACCACAAATCCCGCTAAAGGACCTGCAATACCTATATCGAAATTTTCCTTTGTAGATTTTACTCGTTCTTTTAACCGGATGACTGCCCCCAAAGTACCAATGGAAAATGTGATCGGCAGAAAGGGAATGAAATAAGGAAGAGTTGTTTTGATATTATAGTGTCTGGCAGTAAAATAATGCCCGAACTCATGCACCGTAAGAATAGATAAGAAAGGCAGACTAAACTCAAGGCCGGACAGAATTTCTAATCCGCTGAGGGAGTAGGTTCCGAACAACGATCGGCCAAACATCCACTCGGCTCCCGCAAGCGTAGTGGTTATAAGAGTTATTCCAAATAACAAGAGGTGAATCCAATTTCCAGACTTCTCCTTCTTCTGTTCTACTTCATCCATTTGCTAAAATAATCAATCCATTCATCTGGAGAAGTTATATGCCACCCCTTTATTCCGGCTTTTTCAGCCGCAATTATGTTGGATATATTATCATCCAAAAATAAAACATTTTTCCCTTCCATTTCTCCTTCTCTTATCACCCATTCAAAGGATTCAAGGTCGGGCTTCCTTTGTCCAATTTCATGTGAATAAAAAGTTTTGGTAAAGAATGAATTTAGGTTCGAATGACCATGTTTTGTAAGTAGTAAATTATTCAGGTGATTAATGTGAAGCGCATTGGTATTACTGAATGCAAAGACCGGCACATAGTTCCTAATCTTATTCACCAGCATAAGCCGATCGTGAGGAATGTCCACAATCATAGAATTCCAGCTTTTAACAAGTTGCTCCTTTTCGACTGAAGAATTAAGAATCCCGGCCAGTCCGACCAGGAATTCCTCAACGTTTATTTTCCCTTTTTCAAAATCAAACAATAATGAATTTGAATAAAAATCTTCCGCGCTTAAATGTTCTCGTCCGGAGTAACCCATAAAGTCATTATAGGTTTTCGTCACATCTATGTCGACGATAACTCCTCCCAAATCAAAGATTATTGCTTCAGGGGTTACGGCATCCAAAACATTCAATATTTTTGTACAATAAGCCCCAAATATGTAACATTGCACTCCTATTTACAAGGCCTGACTGCCTTGGGGCCCATAGCTCAGTTGGTTAGAGCATCTGACTCATAATCAGGGGGTCGCAGGTTCAAATCCTGCTGGGCCCACGAATCAATTTTCAATTAGCAATTAGGAATTATCAATTGTTTTCTCCATTTCCCAAAAGAGTTTTCCAAATAATCCCATCAGAGTCTCTCGCAAAGAGGACTTTGATGAATGACTAGAATCAAGACCTCAGGCGAAAAACTACTTCTTTTAAAATCTCTAAACCTTTTGATGGTCGTTCCTAAAACGAAAGTTATAACTCAATCTTTCATCTTGTTCTTAAGTAAGAAACATAAATTAGTAAAATTAAGTGGTATTGCTGCATATGAGTATATAAGATTGGCAAAAACTGGCTATATTTGCCAATCTTATATATAATGAATTAATCACTAAATTTGAATAAAAAGCTAGAAGATACCATAAGAAAGTATTTGAGTAAGAAAGGCCAGATCTCCAAGCAGAAACTAGCTAAAGCGATCTCGCGTGATTTCCCAAGCTGGTCCGAGGCTACGATAGACATTCGGATTTCTCAACTTAAGAAGCAGGGTATTATACGAAATCCATCAAAAGGCATTTATTCTTTGGGAACAAAGACAAGCTATAAACCGGAGCCATCCAGGAACTTGAAGAAACTATACAATAGACTTAGGAAGGAATTTCCTTTTGCCACATTTTGTGTATGGGATACAAATTGGATTAGCGAGTTCATGCGTCATCAATCTTTCAAACATTACCTGGTATTGGAAGCTGAAAAGGAAGTGATGGAATCTGCTTTCAATTTACTAAC
>DASWHX010000155.1:0-8336 GCA_036397995.1 Cyclobacteriaceae bacterium | reverse complement strand
CAAAATTTCAGAATCGATTCAGAAATACTTTGCCAATGCAAGGATTTCGGTAAATCATGATCTTCTTGCTGTTGCCAGAGCACTATGTAGTAATGAAAGAGGAATTGCCTGCATCCTGGGTACCGGGGCAAACTCTTGTTTGTATGATGGAAAAGAAATTGTTGAAAATATTCCTTCTTTAGGATATATACTTGGCGATGAGGGTGGCGGAGCGCATTTGGGGAAAAGTTTAATGGCCCATTATTTCAATAAAACGTTACCCGCTGATTTATCCGTGCAATTGGAGCGAAGATATGATATGAGTAGAAATACAGTGCTTGAAAACGTTTATCAAAAGAAAAAACCAGCGCAATACCTGGCGGGATTCTCCAAATTTCTTTTTGATAACAAAGCGCATCCTTTTGTAGACAGCCTGATACGGGAATCATTTAAACTCTTTTTTGAGAGAAACGTTTTAAAATATAAGGATGCTGCAAGCGTACCAATTCATTTTAGCGGTGCTATTGCATTCTACTTCAACAGTATTATTCGACAAATTGCAAATGATTATGGTTTGACCATTAAAAATGTGGTGGAAGGTCCTATAGCCGGGTTGGCTTTATATCACGGCGGGAAGATGGAAGACAAGCTTAATTCTTAACTTTGAATAAATTTTAGTGTTGTGAGTATAACCGAATCAAGTTCAAAATATGACGGGTTAGAAAACATGTCTGTCAGGGATCTCCTGATAAACATCAACCTTGAAGACAAAACCGTTCCCAAGTCAGTTGAACGGTGTCTTCCGCAAATTGAAGCGCTGGTAGTAGAAGTAACTCGTCAAATGAAGAAAGGGGGCAGATTATTTTATATCGGAGCGGGAACCAGCGGGCGCCTGGGAATTGTAGATGCATCGGAATGCCCCCCAACTTTTGGAGTAGAGCACGGGTTGGTAGTTGGAATAATGGCCGGCGGGGATAAGGCGATACGTCGGGCAGTCGAGTTTGCTGAGGATGACTCAGAGCGGGCCTGGAAGGATTTGCAGGAATATCAGATTAATCATAAGGATGTAGTGGTAGGATTAGCCGCCTCAGGAAGAACTCCCTATGTAATTGGTGGTGTGAAGAAAGCAAGAGACCATGGAATTATAACAGGTTGCATTACTTGTGACAGAAATACAGAATTAGCGAAGTCCGTTATTTACCCAATAGAAGTGATCGTGGGCCCTGAGTTCATTACAGGTTCAACCAGGATGAAAGCAGGAACTGCCCAAAAGCTTGTGCTGAATATGATAAGCACCAGTGTGATGATCCAATTAGGAAGGGTTAAAGGAAATAAGATGGTTGATATGCAAATAGCCAATAATAAATTGATTGACAGGGGTACACGCATGATTATGGAAGAACTTAGCGTAGGCAGATTTGAAGCTGAAGAACTACTGAAAAAGCATGGTTCTGTCCGGAAAGTAATTGAGGCCATTCGCAAGAGCGGCGGGGAAATTTGATTCTGATACTCTACCTCAGCCGGGCTCTAACTCTTTGAACGATTGCCGTGGCCGGAACAAGATAATTAGATCTGGTTCCAATTTCACGGCATAATACATTAGTGCGCTGAGTTCTCAGCTTCTTAAAATACCTGCCATTAAAACTAAATGCACGACCGATTCCGATATCGGACAGAAAGAAATGTCCCTTTTGCATCCTGCTGTTCAAGGCTTTGATGAGGATAGGATCAGCAAAGGTTGTAGATTTTGGATTTTCAAGGTGTTTTTCCAGGGGTTTAAGGACCGAGGGTCGGAACACCTCATTTTTCAACAACGGTTTCATCAACCTTTGGAATTGCCGTTTCCATTCATTTCCATGGGGTTGCACCCGGCGGCCAAATTTCTCTGCAGTAACCCGGTGCGCAATTTCATGAACCAAGGTTATCAGGAACTGGTCTTTGTTCAGGTCTTTATTGAGGGTAATCACATAGGGTTGGGTACGAGTACGGTAAGTAAAATCACCCAACTTGCTAAATCTGGAATTTTCCTGCACAAATTCAAAGGGATAATGTCGCTTCAGGCGAACGCAATACCGCACAACCCACTCCGGATAGCGGTGTTTCATAAGCAATACCCTCATTAAATCCTTTCCTTTCATAAAAAAAGGCTTTAGATAAACTAAAGCCTCGATTACAGTGTTATTCGTTGGAAATTAGCTTCCTGAAGAATCTTCAGATTCGCTTCCTTCACCTGTGTTCTAAGTTGCAGTTGAATCGGCTTCCTCAGTTGCAGTTGAATCAGGTTCCTCCGTAGCCTCAGATTCAGTACCTTCCTCTTCGGTTGCTGCCGGTTCCTCAGTTTCAGCTTCAGTTTCAGCTTCCGTGCTGGATCCTCCACCGCATGAAGTAAATGCGACAATGAAGCCAGTAATTAAAAACATCAAAAATAATTTTTTCATCTTCAATTTAGTTTTTGGTTGCGGGGTCAAAGTTAGAAAGTTTTTGACTACCTGATAAATATCAGCCTATTTTTTTTTGAAAAACAAACTGACAGGAACACCCTCGAATTCAAACCTGGATCGGAGTTGATTTTCCAGGAATCTCTTATAGGGAGGTTTTATATATTGGGGCAAATTGCAGAAAAAGCCAAAGGCGGGAGTTTTAGCTGGCAATTGGGTAATGTATTTAATCCGGATATGCTTCCCTTTAGTGGAAGGAGGCGGATTTCTTTCAATTATTGGTAGCAGCACATCATTTAACTGACTGGTCGGGACCCTTTTTGAACGGTTTTCCTGAATTTTCACCGCTAGTTCAATAACCTGGAAAATTCGCTGTTTTTTCAATACGGAAGTAAAGATTACAGGGATATAGCTGAGGTTACCCAATTTCTCATTGATCGTTTTCTTGAAGGTTTCAGCAGTTTTATGGTCTTTTTCAATCAAATCCCACTTATTCACCATTATCAGAATTCCTTTTCTGTATTTGTCAGCAAGGTTAATAATACTTAAATCCTGAGATTCGAGCCCAAGACTAGCATCTACAAGGATGATACAAACGTCAGAATCCTGCAACGCCTTTATTGCACGCATAACACTGTAAAATTCAATATTCTCCTGAACCTTTGATTTCTTTCTTATCCCTGCTGTATCTATAAGTATGAAATCCTTACCAAATAATTTGTAATGACTATTCAGGCTATCTCTTGTGGTTCCCGCAATTTCTGTTACCAAGGCTCGTTCCTGCCCGAGGAGAATGTTTACGAATGATGATTTTCCAACATTGGGTCTGCCCAGAACACTTATTTTGGGAATGCCAGCCTCGGGATTGGCGACATCGGTATGTTCAAAGTTTGACACTAACTCATCCAGCAGTTCCCCGGTACCGCTGCCACTTACAGATGAAATCGGGAATATCAATTCAAATCCCATTCTATAAAACTCATTAGCCACCAGCATCCGTTCCGGGTTATCTGCCTTGTTCGCTGCTATCAGAACCGGCTTTTTGGATTTGCGCAGGACTTTTGCAAAATCTTTATCCAGATCAGTAAGTCCCACTGAACAATCCACCAAAAAAATTATACAACTGGCCTCTTCAAGGGCAATTTCTACCTGATGCCGGATCTTTCTTTCAAAAATATCATCAGAGCCTGTTACATACCCTCCTGTATCAATTACGGTAAAATATTTATTGGTCCACTCTGCATATCCATAATGACGGTCCCGTGTTACACCAGATTCATCGTGCATAATGGCCTGCCTGTTTTCTACCAACCGGTTGAAGAAAGTTGACTTTCCGACATTTGGACGCCCCACAATAGCCACAATATTTGCCATGGACGCAAAGTTAGGTCATTTCCAAGTCAATGCGAGAGCAGGAATTATTCGTTTCTCAGGACTTCAGCGGGGTTGCTGGTAGCAGCTTTCAAAGTCTGCGAGCCTATCATAAGAAGTCCGAGACCGGTCATCAAAACAATGCTGTAGAAAATCTCCAGCACACCAACTTTCGTGTGGTAATAATTCAATGGAAGCAAAACCAGATTGAAGAAAAAATAAGCTATCGGAACTCCTATGCAAATAGCAATTGCCATCATTGCGAGAAAATTCCGGGAGAGAAGTCCCACCAAACCCAACTCCGTAGCTCCCATTACTTTTCGAATGCCCACCTCTTTCACTCTAAGTTGCATAGAATAAACCGCAATGCCCAGCAATCCCAGGCAGGCAATGGTTATCGCCAGGGTTCCCAGGAAACCAAAAATCTTCATAATGTTTACGTAATGACTATACGCTCTTTGCAAATGCTCTTCCATGAATCGAGCATTAAAATCTTTTTTAGGAGCAAATTTTAGCCAGGCATTTTCCAGTGCGCCAAAGGTTTGAGTGATGTTGGCTGAATTAACTTTTACAAATGCATAATAAAACTGTTCATGATTTGATACCAGGTAAAAATTCTTGATAGGCTCTTCAAGATGAGTGTAATGAAAATTACTGACTACCCCAATAATTCGATATTCTTTTCCCTGAATTCGCACCAGTTTTTCCAATGCGTTTTGATAATTGTCGAACCCAAGCATTCTTGCAAGATGCTCGTTAATCAAAATTGAATGTGGCTCAAGCATTTCAGGGTGAAAATTTCTTCCGGCCAGTAATTTCACGTCCAATGCCGGAACAAATTTTTCATCCACGGACATATAAAAACTGGATAAAGAATCGGCAGCTTCTGAATTTTTTATCCAACTGAATTGTGTGGAGCCGGTTCCAGGTATCAAAGAACCCATTGCGATACTTTCCACTTCATTTAATTTCTGAATTTCACCTTTTACAATTTCTGGATTAATTCCATAGATGGGCATAACAATGGTACTATCGGGTTTAAATCCCAATCCGTATTGAAGTGAGAACGTGTATTGTTTTGAAATAATGAATACGCCAAGAATGAAGATTATAGATAATGTAAATTGAGCAACCACAAGGCTTTTTTTTGATGTAAACTTTTTCCCCGCCCGGTTAACCTTGCGGAGGGCCTGAACGGGATTCAATCTGGAAAAATACAGGGCAGGAAGTGTGCCGGCAAGGATGCCGGCTAACAGTGCGAACAGCAGGAAGTAAAGAAACAGTTCAGAGGTAATTTCCAAGTCAAGCATCTCACTTGCTCTCGGCACGATGGCCAGAAAATGAGGGCGAATGAGAATGAAAATTCCAATTGATAAAATTAGAGAGATGAAGGACACGACCAGTGTTTCACTGATGAATTGAATAAACAATTGTTTTCTGGTGCCACCAATAACTTTTCTTAAACCAATTTCTCTGGATTTTTGTAGCAGCCTTGCCGAAGATAAGTGTGCATAGTTAAAAGTTGCTGACAACAGGATCATAAAGGCGAGGCCGCTCATAATGTAAATGGCGATGTCAATCATTTTGGGACCAAGGGAGTTGCTAAGATCTTTACCCGGAACTATGCTTTTTAAATTTTGAAGTGAAAAAGCAGCTTTCACATTATCGAAGTTTGCGTAAATTTCACTTGCTTCTCTATTTAAGGTATTTTCAATGGTTTCTATCGAAGCATCAGGCTCAAGCAAACAATATACGTAGGTCCCATTCACATCGGTCCAGTCACTTTCTTTGGCTGACAAAATTTTGTCTCTTTCTAAGATTGGCACAGTGGAAAAGGATGCCACCATTTCAAATTGCATATGAGATGCCTTGGGTACATCTTTTACTATTCCGGTAATAGTAAAATAGCCAAGGTTGCCAACTTTTAAGGTACTGTCCATTACATTAAGATTATTAAATAATTTTATGGCAGTATTCTCGGTAAGAACAATTTGAAAAGGCCTGGTAAGAGAATTTTCCGCTCCACCTCTGATAAAGTCGAAGGAGAAAATTTCAAAGAAATCTTCATCAGCAAAGTATCCGGATAAGGGGAGTATTTTAGCACCTGAGTCCACCTCTCCGCTTAATCGCTTTTGAATACGGACTACATTTTTTACTCCACCGGTCTGCTTTAGTACAGAGGCCACAGGCTCGCAGGTAGTGGCTCTTTCAGACCAGCCGTAATTATAATATGCTGCATTTGTTACAACCCTATGCAGATAATCTTTATTTTCATGAAATTCATCGAACTTCAAAAGGTCGTTAGTCATACTAATTACCAACAATCCGGCAGACATTCCCAGGGCAAGACCGGCGACATTAATAATGGAAAAAAGTTTGCTTCTAAGTACATTTCTAACCGCCACTTTCAGGTAACTGCCAAAAAGATTAACCGATGTATTTGAATAGCGGTTTTTGCCAAAATTAAATTTCTTTCTAACTCTTCCGGTTTTGGAGATAGAAAAATAAACTGCACGATACCAAAATAATATCTGTGCTATCCAAACTTTCCTATTCGTGATATCTCTTGCAAAGAGTTCTTCCAGATCTCCGATTAAATCTTCAGCAGAATTACCCAATTGCCATTCGATAAATCTAATTGCACCTCGCGGTGGGTTTATTTTGTTTGAATTAATTTTCATTTTTTAAGTGAAAGAGTTTCGGGTGAAAGGTTCCATAATTGATCTCTCAAATCCTTGCACCTGTGCAACGCAACTTTTCCCTCATGGGTTAAAAAGAAAAATCGCTTGCTTCTCCCGCCTCGCTCTGGCGTAGCACTGCCGAGTTTTGATTCAAGATATCCTTTTTCCTGGAGTCGGGTAATAGTAGAGTGGAGCGAACCAATACTGATCTTTCTCTTACCCCGATTTTCGATTTCATCCTTAATACTGATACCGTACGCCTGATTATTTAAAGCGGCTACCGTAAGCAAGACCAACTCCTCAAATTCTCCAAGTTGCGTTCCTTTCATATATTTCTATTATTCAGAACAAATATATAACTTTTACGGTTGAAGGCATTTAGAGGTTGCAACCAAATATATCCATCCCTGTCCAACCTCATATAATATCACAAGATAATTATGAACTAATGACTATTATGTTAATTATTAATTGAAAAAAGTATAATAAATATTAATAATATTATAATTTAGTAAGTCCTGCTGCGCTCCTGAGAAATTGATGGAGTTAATAAGTTGAAGAATTATCTGAGCTACTGCCTTGAATTGTGTAAACAAAAAAATAAAGGCATTATGAAAATTCTATCATTCTTTACCCGAAACGGGAAAAACAAAGAAGTATCTGAGAAACACCTTAAAAATCTTTTTGAGTTGGCTCATGTTGATGGTCATTTTGATTCACGGGAAGAGAAATTGCTTGAAATCATAGCAAAAAGAGAAAAAATTGGAAGCGACATAATTAAGAAATTTGCTTCTGAAACCAACGGTCAGGAAATGAAGATACCTGATGAAGAGGAATTAAAATTCAATCAATTCTTCGACCTGGTAAAAATGATGCTCGCGGATGAATACATCCATGTTTTGGAGATGGATTTGATTCGAAGCTGGGGTGAGCGATTTGGCTACAACAAAAAACACCTGGATGAATTAATTGATTCCATAGCGGAAAACATTAAAGTAGGGCATGATGCCAACGACACGATACAGAGAGTAAGATGGATGTTCAAATAGAACCCCATAATTGATTTTAGCAGATAATTACGACTATGAAAATTTCAAAACTTCTGACAATTTTTGGAAAGGGAAAAACGGTTTCCAAAAGTCATATTAGAAACTTGCTGGAAATGGCCCGGGCAGATGGTAAGGTTGATGATTTGGAAAATGAGCTATTATTCATGCTTGCTGAGCGATACGAAGTAAGTCCGGCGATAATTAATAGAATGAGTGCTAATGAATATGAGGTTGTGTTGGATCTTCCGGATAATGAAAGGGAAAAGTTCGACCAGTTTTTTGACCTTGTACAAATGATGATGGCTGATAATTTTATGCACGAAGATGAAATTAATTTATGCTACTTCTTTGCTGTGAGGTATGGATATAAGAAGGACCGGATTGAAAATCTGGTTCAGGAAGCTGTGGTAACTATCCGGGAAGGTGGAGATTCAGAAAGTGCATGGGATAAAGTGAAACTTTTACTGGGATAAAATCCGGTTTTGTCGAACACCGTCTAAAGGTATCAATCTGGTAAAGAATCAAATGACAGCAGAAATTAATTTTCTGGTTTATACCACTCCCTTAGCCGAACCTCTATATTTGAATCGCCTTCTTTCACTAAAGATTCGAATTTTTTCACATCACTCAAGCCTTCCCGACCGCGGTAGTGGTAGGGATAAACAATATCCGGTTTAAATTCCAGCACCGCATCGGCTGCTTGTTCAACTTCCATAGTAAAAGGTTGGTTCATGCACACGAAAGCTATATCAATATTTCTCAATGCCCGCATTTCAGGAATGTCTTCCGTGTCTCCTGAAATATAAACTTTCTTGCCT
>DASWHX010000154.1:0-12969 GCA_036397995.1 Cyclobacteriaceae bacterium | reverse complement strand
TCTTTAATTACAGTGAGCTACAAAGCTTTTAGGGTGGCTGGCTTAAATCCGGCAATTGTGCTTCGTTACGAATGATCTGAAATTTTCTAAAGTGTAAATTCCCCAGGAAATTGTCCCCTTGTTTTAAGTGGGACTACAGGGGGTTATTTCCTTCCCACATAATAACAGCTGCATTTCTATTTTTATAACCACCCCTGCCCCCTCCTTAAATTAAGGAGGGGAAAGTACACCCTGCCCAGGAAATTGTCCCCTTGTTTTAAGTGGGAATAGGGGGTTTGACTACCTGTCATAACCACCCCTAACCAACCCTCGGATGGCAGGCCAACCTTAAAATAAATTGGGGATTAAACATAGAGTGGATTTTCGATTAATCCGAGCAGGGGGCAATTGTCCTTTTTCGGTTATTAATAAATTATTCGGTATATTTGATTTACATGCATTTTAATGAAACCTGAAAAAATAAAAGAATACCTTAAGCAAATCGCCGAAAATGTGACTCCTGAAACCCAATTGGAGGATATATATGAGCAGCTGGCGCTTCTTTCTGACATTGACGAATCAGAAGAACAAGAACAAAAAGGCGAAATTTTCACTCAAGCTCAGGTTGAAGAGAAATCTAAAGAATGGTTAAAATAATTTGGACTAAAAAAGCATTCTCCCAACTTGAAAGAGCAATTAAGTATATTAAAGAAGAACAAGGCCATTCTTATGCTGAGATAGTATTTAATAAAACTCTTGAAAAAACCCGCCTTCTTGAAAATAATCCATTAATTGGTCAAGTTGAACCACTATTGAAACACAAAAAATCAGAATACAGATATCTTATTGCCTGGAGTTATAAAATAATCTACAGAATTGATCAAGATAAAATCATAATCTCAAGAGTTTTCCATACTTCAAGAAACCCTCGAAAGGTGAAGTGAATATAGACTAAGCCAGCTGCCCTTAATAGGGGGGCTACAAACAATGCCTTCCAATGGCGCCCACAGGTAAGGTAAGTTTTGGTGTAAAACCACCCCT
This sequence comes from Cyclobacteriaceae bacterium, assembly GCA_036397995.1. Taxonomy (GTDB): domain Bacteria; phylum Bacteroidota; class Bacteroidia; order Cytophagales; family Cyclobacteriaceae; genus DASWHX01. The sequence goes on along the minus strand of DASWHX010000154.1, from coordinate 11,949 downwards.
AACCCAACCTTCGGTCAACAGGCCCAACCTTAAATTAAGGAGGGGAAAGTACCCTCTGCCTAGAAATTGTCCCCCTTGTTTTAAGGGGGAATAGGGGGTTTGACTACCACATGGTTTTGGACTTATATTTATAACTGTTCACCATTCATTGTTCACTGAATCACTGTTCAGTACTCATCACTGATAGCAAACCTATCTTTCCTACTCATCCATTTACCCCTTGTAAAATCAGGAAAGTCAACACTCATGCTTCCTAAAGCAATAGACTGCTCTGACAATGGACTGATAGCGCTCCAGGCGGCGCAATCATACGAGTCAAGCGGAGTTGGTTCTTTACGTTTCACTGCTTCAATAAATGCATGATCAACAAAAAAATCCATGCCGCCATGACCGGCACCAGTTGCCAGATCAGCGTACTTCTTCCATAAAGGATGGTCATATTTATCCAGATAAGGCTGAGCAGGCTCCCACTGATGAGCCTTTTCACTCACACCTTCTATATACAACGACTTGTTCAGATCCATCCAAATGCCTTGAGTTCCCTGAACTCTGAATCCCAGGGAGTAGGGACGAGGGCCATTAGTGTCATGTGATACAATAATAGTTTCCTCATTGGCAGTTTTAATTACCGTGGTAATTACATCTCCCAACTTGAATCTTACTTTTGCGTTAGGATGGTCTTCGCCACCTTTCTCCACAATATATTTATGTAAGCCTCTTGATTTGGATGCGGTGGAAGTCAGCGATACAAAGCGGTTCCCATAATTAATGCTGGTGTATTTTGCCACCGGACCAATTCCATGCGTAGGGTAGAGATCGCCGTTTCTATGTACGGAATGCCAGGTACGCCATTTAGCTTCCGAAAATCCTTTCTCACCAAACTCAATGCCGCCCCCGTACGGATTCTTGCCATCATTAAATTTCACCTCCCGCAAATCATGCTGATATCCGCACTCCAGGTGTACCAATTCACCAAACATATTTAGCCGCACCATATTTAGAATGGCCATCACATCCCTGCGGTAGCAAACATTTTCCATAATCATGCAAGGAACTCCGGTAGATTCAAAGGTTTCCACCAGGTCCCAGCACTCTTCCAAAGTGTTAGCGGCAGAAACTTCTACACCCGCGTATTTTCCAGACTTCATGGCTGCGACGGCCATGGGAGTATGCCATCGCCAGGGCGTTGAAATGATTACTCCGTCCAGATCATCCCTTTCCAGGAGGTTGAGAAAATCTTTTTCTCCAGCTTTAAAAACTGCAGCTTCCTTTCTGCCCGCCTCACGGATCATTTTTTGTGAAGTTTCGATTGCTGCCGGATCGATGTCGCAGATGGCATTTACCAAAACATCTTCTCTTTGCAATGCCAAGAACAAATGGTTCCTTCCCCTAAGCCCAACACCTATAAATCCCAGTCTTGCCTTGCGGTCGTCCTTTCCCATCATGATATTGGGAAACCCGATCATTGATACTCCAATTCCTGTGATCGTTCCGGTCTTAATAAATTTCCTTCTGTCGAATTTTAAACTCATGGCGTGATTATTTTTTCAGTTAAAAATAGTTATCATATACAGGAGAGCTAAAGAAATATGTAAATTATTTTGTTGATTATTTTCCTTGTATAGATTTAAATTCAAGAAAAAAAGAGGTGCCTTTTCCAGTTTGAGATTCCACCCGGATATTTCCGTGATGAAGACTCATAACCTGTTTACTGAGGCTAAGGCCAATCCCGCTTCCTGTGGTTTTTGTTGAATAAAAGGGGATGAAAATCTGATCCAATTCTTTCCTCACAATGCCAACTCCATTGTCTGTGATTTGAATGACTTTGCGGTTTTCATTTGCATACGAGCGAAGAATCAATTTAGGATTCGCTATTCCTTCCAATGCGTGTATTGCATTGGTAATTAAATTAATCAGAACTTGTTCAACCAGGCTTCGATCGAGGTAAATTTCAATTGGGGGATCATCAAATTCAATGCTAACCTCTATATTATTTTTGTTAATCTCTGCTTGCAGCAGTTTGACCGAAGCTTCCAGTAATTCCTTTGAATTAACCTGTCCAAGTATTGGCCTCGGAACCTTTGTTAACTTCCTGTAACTATCTACAAAAGAAAGTAAAGAATCAGATCTTTTTTGAATCGTCTCGAGTGAAAAGGCCAAATCTTCAATGGTTTCGTCATTGATTTCTTCTGCTTTCCTAATCCTATCCTCTTTTCGCAGTACCATTTGCATCGTTTCTGTTAATGATGAGATGGGTGTTACAGAATTCATAATTTCATGGGTGAGAATACGTATAAGTTTATGCCATGCTTCTATCTCCGTTTGTTCAATTTCGCTTTTTATATCTTGAAAAGTAATCAAAATTGTGTCCTCACCAATAAGTTGAATCGAAGAAACATCCAAAGAGAGATTTTTCTTATTATTACCCACCGCGATCCCGGCCAATTTGCGACCATCAGGTTCGAGTAATTTTACTTCCCTGATTAAATCTGGAGTTCTGGCCTCCAAGCCTTTCCAGTTTCGAAGTTCAGGAATCTCCAATAACTTTCGCGCCGAATTGTTAAGCAGAACAAGTTTGTCTTTGTTTTCAACGGCAATTATTCCAACATGAATATGATCAACGAGTTTTTGCAAGAACAAATACTGGGCTTCCCTTTCAATTTTAACTTTCTTATATGAATTAATGATAGTCTCAAAAGCCTGGAATAATTCACTAAAAGATTTGCCGGCTGAATTCTGAGAGAAAGTCATGGAAAAATCCGATTGCTTTATTGCATTAAGGAATTTTACCAACTCCCGGTTGGTTTTGTTGACGTAACGAATTAAGTCTGCAATTTGTGCGGTGAGAAAAATGAAAAGGATAATCTGATTAAAGAATAACCTGGCATCGCCCAAGATAAATGCAATTACTATAACATTGCCAAGGATCAGAATTATCCTCAGAATTACAAGGAGTGAAAATCTTTTCAAAACCATTTATAAGCCATATTTATTTAGCCTCCTATATAATGCTGTGCGCGTGAGACCCAGGGTTCTTGCTGTTTGAGTTACATTACCCTGGTTATCTTTTAGTGATTGAAGGATAAATTTCTTTTCCATTTCTTCCAATGTGGTTGCTTTAAAAAAAGGTTTTGATTCCAATGTAGGCTCTCTTAAAAGCAAATCAGAAGATTGCAATGAGTTGCCTTCAGCCAGAATAACCGCGCGTTCAATTGCATGCTGTAATTCACGAACATTCCCTGGCCAGTTGTAGTTTTGCAGTCTGCTTATGGTTTCCTTACTAACCTTCATTGTTGGTTTCATATATTTCTTGCAATAAAGGTCTGCAAAATGCCGGGTTAACAAAGCAATATCCTCTGACCTTTCCCGAAGGGCAGGAAGCATAATTTCTACGGTATTGATTCTATACATCAAATCCTGCCGAAAACTTCCATCACGTACCTTTTCATATAGAGGCAAGTTAGTTGCACATATTAACCTGATATCGATATTTATATCTTTATTGGAACCTACCCGCTTTATTTTTCTATTTTGAATAACAGCAAGTAGTTTTGCCTGCAGTGGAGGTGTAATATTACCTATTTCATCCAGGAATAATGTTCCACCTGATGCAAGTTCAAAACTACCTACTCGATTATCCTTTGCATCGGTAAAAGCACCCTTTGTGTGTCCGAATAGTTCGGATTCAAATAGATTTTCAGGAACCGCGCCAAGGTCGACGGAAATAAATCCATTATTCTTCCTGGATGACTTGTTGTGCAGCGCCCTTGCAACCAATTCTTTTCCGGTTCCATTTTCACCTAGTATTAAAACGTTGGCATCCGTATCCGCGACTTTGTTAATTAATTCGAACACTCTTTGCATCACAGGAGACTCACCTATAAAATTTCCGAATTGTCTGGAAATATTATCCTCCAGTTTTCGCTGGGTTGTGCGCAACCTTCCAACCTCCAGCTTTGATTTTCGTAATTTAAGACCGGATAGTATTGTTCCCAACAACTTTTGATTCTTCCAGGGCTTCAATACAAAATCAATAGCTCCCATCTTGATAGCTTTTACGGCCAGGTCGACTTCACCGTACGCGGTGATGAGAATTACGACCGCATTTTCATCCTTATCCAATATTTGCTTTAACCAATAAAATCCCTCTTCACCATCATTCATCCCTTTCCTGAAATTCATATCCAGTAAAATCACATCCGGATTAAATTCTTCGATGTGCCGCGGAATTGCATTGGGATTTGGTTCAATAATAACTTGTTCAAACTGCTGCTTTAGGAACATCCTGGCAGTTTCAAGCACGTCGCGGTCGTCATCAACAATTAATAATGAGCCTTCCTGTCTTTCCAATTTGTATTAAAATGTAGTGTATCATAAACATACGGCAAAGTGTATTGAAAATGATACATAGTTTCTTGAATAATATTAATCAATACCTGCAAATCAATGATTGTCAATTACTTGCTTATTGGCATTTATTTTGGCTAAGAAACTCTAAAACCAGTCCAGATGATCCAGAATTTCTTTAAAACCGCAGTTAGAAATTTCCTGAGAAATAGTTTTTACAGTGCTATAAATGTTTTTGGATTGTCCATCGGTATTACCTGCGCAATTCTGATTTTTTCAATTATCCGCTTTGAACTGAGCTATGATGAAGATCAGGACGCTGAGAATATTTACAGAGTAATTACTGAACAAGTTTCTTATGGCGAATTAGGTTCTGACACCGGAGTGCCTAACCCATTTACATCTGCCTTCAGAGATGATTTTCCTGAAGCCAAATATGTAACAATTATTGATGGAAGTTTCAGAAATCCTGTTTTCAGCGTTGATAACAACTCCGGCATTTCTAAATTCTTTGAAGCCCCTGTCTATGTGGATCCTGACTTTTTTAAGATGTTCAGGTTGAAATGGATTGAAGGCTCGCCGGAAGCAGCCCATCCGAATAAGAATTCCGTGGTAATTTCCAGAAGTGTAGCAAATAAATATTTTGGCAGGACGAACGTTGTAGGTGAGACTATTTTACAAGATTCCGAAGATGAATTAACCATCACAGGTGTTGCTGAAGATTTTCCTGAGAATTCAAGTTTCGATTTCACGATTTTTCTACCCTATGCTGCCAAATTTGATGAACCTAACAACAATTGGAATTCTACAAGCAGTGCAACGCAGTGTTTTCTTACGCTCCACGAGGATGCAGATCCCGAAGATGTGGAATACAGGTTGACAGATTTCCTTTTTAAATACAAAGCAAAAGGGGCGAATGAAGAACGAACCCGGTTGTATCTGCAGAAACTAAGCGAGGTTCATTTTGATACAAATATTGGCTTTACTTTCACCCGTATTGTAGAAGAAAGATCAATTTATGCCCTGGGATTGATTGGAGTTTTTCTGATACTTACGGCCTCCATTAATTTTATCAATCTCAACACCGTTCAAGTGGTAAAGCGGGCAAAAGAAATTGGTATTAGAAAGGTAATGGGTGGCAGAAGGTCCGGACTAATCCTTCAGTTCTTCTCTGAAACTTCTCTTATTACCCTTGCAAGTGTATTTCTTTCTCTTGGTTTAGTAGAATTATCCTTGATCCATATTGATAAATTGTTGGGCTATTCCCTGGAGTTTGGCTCATGGTTGCAACCCGGTACTTTGATATTTATTCTGGTGCTTTTTGTTACCATAACAATTTTATCGGGGTGGTATCCGGCAATGGTCCTGTCAGGATTTCAACCTGCGCAGGCTCTCAAGAAAAAGCTTGCAAGCTCATCCAAATCCAGTCTGGGTTTAAGAAGAGTGTTGGTAATTTTGCAATTTGTAATCTCACAAGTGCTGATCGTGTGTACTATTATCGTGGGAATGCAAATGAATTACTTCAATAACACGCCAATGGGCTTTAACAAAGAAGCCATAATAGAAGTGAAACTCCAGGGCTATGAAAAAACTCAGCTTCAATCATTTAAGAATGAATTACTGGAGCAGACTGCTATCAAAAATTTATCTTATTCAAACACTAGTGCCAGCAGCGGCAATATCTGGGGTGGAAGTTTCCGGTATTATAAAGGAGATGAAGAGATTAGAGAAGAAGCCCAGGTGAAATGGGTCGATCATGATTTCGCCAAAACCTACGGACTTGAAATAATTGCCGGTGAAGATTTATTGCCAGGTGATACTACTAATAGTTTCTTGGTTAATGAAGAATTTCTGAATGCTATTGGTGCCTCTTCTCCTGAGGAGGTGATTGGTAATTTTATTAACATGTGGGGTGAACAAGCGCCGGTTATGGGAGTAGTAAAGGATTTCTTTTCAGCATCGATGCACGAGAAAATTACTCCTGTGGTGATAGGAATTCGTAATCAATATGCAATGGCCGGCATAAAAGTATCAACCAATGATTTGCAGGGAACTTTAGTGAAAATAGAACAAATCTACAATAAGGTTTTTCCCAGATCTATTTTTGAGTATGATTTCCTGGATGACCGCATAAAGGAGTACTATGAGGATGAGCAACGGGAAAGTATTTTATTCTCTACCTTCAGCATTATCGCGATAGCCATCGGTTGTCTTGGATTGTTGGGTTTAGTATCCTTCATGGCACAACAGCGGGTAAAAGAAGTTGGAATTCGAAAAGTTTTCGGTGCTTCAATAGCACACTTGCTGGGGTTGTTCACCAGGGAATTTGTTGTTCTGATATTAATTGCTTTCATATTGGCAACTCCGGTTTCATATTTTGCTATGGAAGCGTGGCTGGCTGATTTTCCCTACCATATAGATATTAATGTATGGGTATTTATACTTGCTGGTGGAATTTCAATTTTTATCGCGGTGTTCACTGTGGGTTATAAATCTTACTCCGCGGCCAGTGCTAACCCGGTGGATGTTTTAAGAGATGAATAATTATGCAATGTTAAAAACTCAAAAGAAATGCTAAAGAATTTCATTCAATTCAGTTGGAGAAAGTTAATGAAGGACAAATCTTTCACTTCATTGAATCTCATGGGGCTTAGCCTGGGTGTGGCGTTTAGTGTAATAATTTTTCTCCTCATTAGCTATCTAACCGGATTTGATACCTTTCATAAAAATCCGGATAGAATTTACCGGGTAATTACCGAGACTTTGCAGAATGATAATATGCACTATTCGTCTGGAGTGCCTGTACCCCTCGGGCCAAGAATGCAGGAAGACTTTGCTGAAATTGAAAAGATAACATCTGTTTTTTATGATGTCGGCGGATTGATTACCATTACAGAATCTGATGGATCATTTTCCAAGTACAACGAAAACTCGGGAATTGCCTATTTGGACATGGCGTTCTATGAAATCTTTAGTCGCAATGTTCTGCAAGGAGACTTAAAGGCCACTTTAAAACAGCCTGACCATGTTGCTTTGTCGAAGAAAATGGCAGAGAAGTATTTTGGTGAGGGAACACCGATTGGCAAAATAATTAACCTGAATAATTCAAAAGATCTGGTAGTTGGAGCTATTCTTGAAGATTATAGTAATAATACTCACTTTCCTTTTGAAGTAATGATTTCCTATGAAACGTATCGGCGTGATAATTCCTCTAATATGGATAATTGGAACAGTAACGCTAGTGATTATCAAACCTATTTTCTCCTGAAAGAAAATTCCACGGCTCCATCTCTGTCGCAAAAGCTACCGGAAATTGTGGAGAAATATCATGCTGATCGTCCTTCCGGTACTTTAAGATATCTTTTGCAGCCGCTGGCAGACCTTCACTTCGATACGCGCACCTCCAATTATCTTTATAAGAGCGTTCCCAAATCATCAATTCTTACAATGTCGATTGTAGGGTTTTTGCTATTGTTGACCGCCTGCATAAATTTCATCAATATGGCTACCGCCCAGGCAATTAAAAGGTCGCGTGAAGTTGGTGTGAGAAAGGTGTTAGGGAGTTCCAGAGTGCAACTTGCAATCCGTTTTTTAGGTGAAACCGCGCTTATTTGCCTTCTTGCTTTAATTGTTGGGTTAGGACTTGCAGAGTTGTTTTTGATCGAGTTTAATGCACTATTAGAAGTAGACCTTCACATTGATCAATCAGGTCCCGGTATGATTGTGTTTTTATTCGCGGCATGGCTGGCAATGAGTTTTATGGCAGGTCTTTACCCGGCAATGGTGATGTCAGGATTTAGTCCGATACGCGCATTGCGTAGTTCAATATCCGGAGGGCGAGGAGGTAGTCTTAATTTTCGACGTGGATTGGTTGTTTTTCAGTTTTTAGTATCTCAGCTTTTGATCATAAGCGCAATAATCATCATGACCCAGACAAACTACCTTAAGAATGCTCCTATGGGTTTCAAAAAAGATTTAATTGTAGTTACAAGATTACCGGAACAAAATGCAAGTAAACTAAGTGTGCTGAGGAATTCACTATTGAGCAATAGCAACGTGCAAAATGTGTCTTTTGGTTTCTCGCCACCGGCATCTGGCAGTGTTTGGGGAACTTATATGAAGTTTCCTCAAACCCTCGGAGAAGAGAATATAAGCGTTCACGTTAAAATGGTGGATTCTTCGTATTTATCTACCTATGAATTAAAACTCCGTGCGGGCCGATTTTTAGAAAATTCCGACACGGCAAGAAATGTTGTGATTAACGAAACGCTGGCAAAAATGCTGGTGAGGGACGAGCCGGAGAGTTTGTTGGGTCAGAATATTTTGATGTGGGGGAGAATACTACCAATCATCGGCGTTGTGGAAGATTTTCATGCTACATCACTTTCAGAACCAATTGCGCCGTTGATTTTCACAAATACGTCCTCAAGATACCACGTAGCCGGCGTTAAGATAAATTCAGAAAATGTAAGTGAAACTCTTTCGCAAATTGAATCTGCCTGGAAAGAGGTATTTCCTCAGTATGTATTTGATTACACATTTCTGGATGAGGCCATTGCCCTTTTTTACAGGTCACAAGAAAAAATGTCGGATACTTTACTTTTGTTTGTCGCTGTTACCCTTTTTATCGGATGCCTGGGTTTGTATGGCTTGATTTCGTTTATGGTAAATAATAAAACGAAGGAAGTTGGAATTCGAAAGGCGTTAGGCGCTTCGACCACCCAGGTAATGAAAATTTTTGTTAATGAACTTGTCATACTGGTAGTAATTGCATTCGTCATTGCCGCACCCATTGCCCACATTTTAATTGGAGACTGGTTAAATCAGTTTGCATACAGAATTGAAATACAAGCCTGGATGTTCATCGTAACTATTGTCCTGGTAATTATCATTACTTTCATCACAGTGGGGTATAAATCACTAAGGGCCGCGCAAGCCAACCCTGTTGAATCACTTCGAACCGAATAATAATCATGATAAGTAATTATATAAAGATCGCCTTAAGGTACCTCTTCCGGAATATTTCCAGCTCGAGCTTGAATATTATCGGAATGAGCATTGGCATAGCGTGCGTTTTGGTAATTGTGGCTCATGTTCAGTTTGAATTAAGCTATGATACCTTTCATTCAAACCACAAGAATATTTACCGTTTAAGTGAAAAGAGAATTGATGAAGGGAGGGAATTAAATTCCGCGGTATCATTCTCACCTTTAGCGGAACTGATGAGGAGTCACATTCCTTCCATAACCAGGGTGGTGAGAATGTATCCCATCACCGGAATAATAAGCCCCGATAAAATTAATAAGGAAAAGGAAACTTTATTCACATTTGCTGATTCTCTTCTTTTCGACGTTTTTGATTTTATCGCGGTTCATGGTGATCTCAATACTGCTCTCAATCATCCATTTTCGGTAGTACTTTCCGAATCAAGAGCAATCAAAATGTATGGCAAATCGGATGTGGTTGGAAGATCCCTTTATTTTGAAGATGAGGAAGATTTGTACGAGTTTACTATCACCGCGATCATTAAAGACATTCCTCAGAATTCTCACTTTAATACAAACATACTGGCTTCCTTTGCTTCAATTAGTAAAATTCAACCCTGGTACAACAATTGGCATTATCCGCCCATGTTTATTTATGTTGAAGTAAAAGATGGAACCAATCCGAATGACCTCCAGACTCAGATTAAATCTATGGGCGAAAATCATTTTCCGGATTATATTAAGACGGAGAAGCGTGAATATATTCCTCAGAATACTTCAGACATTCATTTGTTTTCAGATTTGGAATCGGAATGGCAAGCCAACTCGAACTATGAGTATATTAAATTCTTTATGATTATTGCCGGATTTATTCTTGTGATTGCCTGTATCAATTTCACCAATCTAAGTACGGTCCAATCAATCAAGAGATCTCACGAGGTTGGATTAAGAAAAGTTTTGGGTGCATCTAAATTGCAATTAGTAGGGCAGCACCTGGGTGAATCTTTAATCATAACGCTTATCTCTGTAGTTATATCTTTCGGTCTTGCAGAATTGATCCTGGTTAATTTTTATAATCAACTAATTGGCAAAACCATTTCAATAGGATTTCTGTTGGAAGGAGTTAACCTCGTTGCGGTAATTGCATCTATAGTTTTGGTCATTCTATTATCTGGCTCGTATCCTGCTTTTTATCTTTCCAAATTTTCTCCTGTTTCTGCCCTTACGAATAAAGGCAATTTAAAGTCAGGCTTAGGAAGTTTTAGTAAATTTTTGGTTGTTTTTCAATTCATTGTCGCATCAATCCTGATCATTGCAACCATCACCATTCAAAGGCAAATAAGTTTCATGCGCACCACTAATCTGGGATTTAATGAGGAACAACTTATTGCAATCAGACTGGTTGATCGCGAATCGCAAGTCAAGTACCAGGTATTAACTGATGAATTACTCAAAGAATCAATGGTGGAGAATGTGGCATTGTCTTCTACTATTCCGGGCGTAGTTTCCTATTTTGTTGAATGGCAAATACTTTCGGAGGAAATGCCGGAAGGAACTGAATTCAGTATGGCCTCACTGGGAGTGGATGAGGAGTTTATTCCTACTTACAATATTGAAATTCTTGAAGGCAGAAATTTTTCAAAGGATATCCCCACCGATTTGAAAGCGGGATATATACTCAATGAAGCTGCTGCTGATAAGTTAGGCTGGGAAAATCCCGTAGGAAAGGATTTTCAAATGACCGTATATATTAACGGCGAAGAAGTCAGGAAAGGAAAGGTGATAGGGTTGGTGAAAGATTTTCATCATGAATCTCTCTATAATAGCATCGATCCGCTGGTACTATATATTAATAAGCATCCATATTTTTCCGATTACCTCACAATTAGATTGAATCATACCAACTGGCAAGATGCCATTGCTATGCTGGAATCAAAATGGAAATCTTTCAATCCTGATAAGCCGATGGAGTTGGTTTTTGTTGATGATGAAATTGAAAAAAATTATAATTCTGAGGTTTTGATGGGAAAAATATTTGGAGCATTTTCTGTGCTCAGTATCATAATATCGTGCCTTGGGTTGTTTGGACTATCATCATATACCGCTCAACTTAAAACAAAGGAAATCGGAATAAGAAAAGTATTGGGAGCCGATATAACTTCCATTCTAAAAATGTTGTATAGAGAATATCTTGGGCTCGTGCTTATTGCGAATCTGATTTCCTGGCCGGTCAGCTATTACATTTTAAATAAATGGCTGACTACCTTTCCGTATCATGTAAATATTGGCGTACTAGTATTTATACTAGCGCTTATTATAGCGGCATTAATAACAATCGCGGCTATTAGCTTACAATCAATGCGCTCAGCAACCGCAAATCCGGTTAAATCATTACGTACCGAATAAAGGCGCATTAAGAAATGAATAAAATTAAAAAATTATGATCGAGTCATTTTTTAAAATAGCATTCCGTCACCTAAGAAAACAATTGAGTTATTCCATAATCAATATCGGCGGACTGGCAATTGGAATCGCGTGCAGTTTTGTGATACTGCTTTATGCTATGCAAGAGCTAAGCTATGAGCAGAAATTTGATAAGCATGATAGAATTTATCGA